>NC_012914.1:4646250-4962500 GCF_000023585.1 Paenibacillus sp. JDR-2
CAAAAGATAGCTTCACCGTACTGCTTGCCGGTATGCAGTGGCTGTTCTTTATATTTACCAATACGGTTATGGTGCCGCTATCGATCGGCCATGCGCTTGGACTTGCGCCGGAGGATATCGCTTCTTCCATGCAGCGCTCGTTCATATTGACCGGTCTGCTCTGTATCGTTCAGGCGGTCTGGGGGCACCGTTATGCGTTAATGGATGGTCCGGCCGGCGTCTGGTGGGGGCTTGTGCTCAGCATTTGCGCCTCCGCACCCGCGATGGGACTGGATATCGGCACGGTTGCGGCAAGCCTTAGCAGCGGTTTTATCATCTCGAGCAGCGTAGTCATTATTCTTGCGTTATGCGGGTTCCTGAACGTACTGCGGCGCATCTTTACGCCGATGGTTATGGGCGTGTTCCTGCTGCTGCTTACCTTCCAGCTCGCCAACACATTCTTCAAGGGAATGATTGGATACGATCAAAACGGAAAATGGGATTTGAAGCTGGCTGGCTTGTCCCTCTTTATTATTATCGTTGTTGCTTTTATTCATTTGAAAGGCAAAGGGAAATGGGGACAATTCTCCCTGCTGGGCGGGATTATTGTAGGCTGGATCGCTTACGCCGTCTTTTTCGGAAGTCAGAGCCGCATGGAAACGGCAAGCGGCGGCACCGGCATCTGGCTTTGGCTTCCGTGGGGAACCCCGGGCTTTGAGCCTGGCATTATTATGGTGGGCCTG
This sequence comes from Paenibacillus sp. JDR-2, assembly GCF_000023585.1. Taxonomy (NCBI): domain Bacteria; kingdom Bacillati; phylum Bacillota; class Bacilli; order Caryophanales; family Paenibacillaceae; genus Paenibacillus; species Paenibacillus sp. JDR-2. Next base: position 4,646,973 of record NC_012914.1, read on the forward strand.
CTTGCCGGGCTCGTCAATATGACCAATACGCTAACGAGCTTGACGGCGGCGGGAAGGCTTTTCAAACGGGAAGCAACCAATAAACAGTTCGTCCGCTCGATCCTGTTCACGAACGGCTTCTCGATTCTGGCGGGGTGTCTAGGCTTGATCCCGTTCGGAACATTCGCATCGTCGATCGGGTTTCTGGAAAATACGAAGGTACTGCGCCGTGCCGCGCTTATTGCCGGAGCAACGATGTTCATTGTCGTCGGAATCTTCCCGGCATTAGGAGGCTGGCTGGCTAAGCTGCCGTTGTCCGTCGGGAATGCGGTATTATTCGTCGCTTACCTGCAGATGTTTGGCACTGCAATTCGTTCCTTTCAGGGAACCACGTTTAATGCCAAGACGATCTATCGCGTCGCGCTTCCTGTATTAACAGGGATAAGCATCATGAACATCCCGGCTTCTGCCTTTGCGGAGTTCCCTCCGCTCCTGACGCCAATTCTCTCCAACGGACTTATAATCGGAGTTATCCTCGTCATCCTTTTGGAGAACGTCATCCGTTGGGACAGGTTCGAGACCAAGGCTTCAGAGCCAAGGGCGGTGGAACCGAAGGATCATACCATGAAGCCAGCAGCACAGTCATAATCATGAAAAGGCCATGCCCGGCTTGGGCATGGCCTTTTGTTCTTCTCAGCCCGCTGTTGGAAAAAGGCTCTATCGCCCTATTAAAACACCCATTCGGTTTCGGAATTTTGTCCATAAACTATGAGATAAGCTGCCGCAGCGAGGGGATGCGAGTCTTGCATGTTTAACTGTATCGGAAAGGTCATTATCGTGAATAACAGCGGCATTATCCATTTTGGATTTGCCAAACAAATCGCTCCCGAATCCATTCAAGTCGGTAACGGCAACGGCTCAACGACATCAGAGGCAGATTTGGAGGAAACGGGGAGAGAAACCGAAAACCAGGCTAACGGGGAAGACAGCAATAGCAGCAATAGCAGCAATAGCAGTACTAATGGCAATAGCGACAATAAAGACAATAAAGGCAATAAAGGGAAAGCCACTAACGGAAAAAGCAAAGGCGCAAACAAAAGCAAAAGTAAGCCAACCGGCAAAACGACTGCCGCGGCGAAAAAAACGTCAGCACCAGCCGCATCTGTCTTACCTAACCTGCCAATCGGAATGCCTTTCGGCAATATCGGCAAAAATCATCCTTTGCTCAAATTAATGAAAGGGTTCAAGTAAGCCGAATCGGCTAACTTGAACCCTTTTATTTTTACTCAAATATATGGGATAAACGGGATCCGTTATTGTTCCACAACCATTTGCGGGATTTCGCATCGCCTTGCGCCGTGTCCTTCAGCTGACCGCTGAGCTCCATGAACCAGGCTTGATCCTGCGCCTCAAGAGCGAGGTCAATCAAGCTCCGGATATCCTCCTCGTCAGGAACCCACTCTGCTTGCTGTCTTAAATGATGAACCTTAGCAAGCGCCATACGCCCGGCCGAATCCTCGTTATCCGATTTTACAACATGAACCTTTGCAACATTTTGTTCCACGTCGATATGCTCGACATAGCCGAAAACAAATTCACCGCTGATCGTTTGACCTTGCACCCAATCGCTGACTGCAATACTCATGGTCATCACCGCCTTAATTGAAGTAAGTAACTGTAACTTAAGTTGTTACTGTTATAATAATGTATACAGTTAATGATGTCAACAGGCTACTGGGAAAATTACTCATGCAGCGGATTCCGGTTTCACTATCCGGGAGGCTATTCCTGTAACACAAACGAAGAGCGTATTGTTCATTACGCGTTACCCATTATACGTAATCGCAAGGGAGAAGTTTTACTCGAAATCTCCTAAAATCATTTCATCCAACGCTGTACCGCCGAGAACCATCGGGTATACGTTCTCGTCCATCGGAATTACGAACTCTACGAGCACCGGACCCGGCGTTTCCAACGCTTCCTTCCAGGCAGCGTCCGCTTCCGCCTTGCTCGAAGCGCGCAGCCCTTTAAGCCCGTAAGCTTCCGCAAGCTTTACAAAATCCGGACTTCCCGCCAGATCAATCTGGCTTAGCCTGTTCTCGTACATAAGCTCCTGCTGCTGTCTTACCATGCCAAGCACCCGGTTATTCAGAACAACGATCTTCACCGGAATTTGCTGCACCGCGCAAATCGCCATTTCCTGGGCGCACATCTGCATTCCGCCATCGCCGTTGATCGAGATAACCAGCCGGTCGGGATTGCCGATCTGGGCACCCACCGCTGCCGGAAAACCAAATCCCATCGTGCCAAGTCCTCCCGAGGACAGGAGCGAACGCGGCTGATTAAACTTGTAAAACTGCGCCGTCCACATTTGATGCTGGCCTACGTCCGTTGAAATAATCGCGTTGCCATGGGAGGTCTGATAAATCATCTCGAGAACATATTGCGGCTTTAGCTCGTTATCCGAATCGTTATAGCGCAGCGGATGCCGGGATTGATGCTGCCTGATTTGCTCCATCCAGCCTTCGGTTTTGGCAGGAGCCGCCAACGTACGGGCGTAAGCAAGAATCCCCTTCAAATCGCCTACGATGCTGATATCCGCTTTGATAATCTTATCGATCTCCGCCGGATCGATATCAATGTGGACAATCTTTCTGGCCTGCGGCGCAAAGCCCCCTACCTTCATCGTCAGACGGTCATCAAACCGGGAGCCGAGCGAGATGATCAGATCCGCCTGTTGAATAGCCATGTTTGCTGCATAATTACCGTGATGGCCCGCCATGCCTAGCGCATAATCATGTCCGCTCGGAAATCCGCTAAGTCCGTGCAAGGTTGTTACAACAGGGATCCGCGTCCGCTCGACAAATCGGATAAACTCTTCGGAAGCATTCGCGTGAACGATCCCCCCGCCTGCAATGATAACCGGTCTTTCCGCTTCCGCCATCGTCTTCATCCATTCTTCTACACGCTCTGCATCTATAGCCGGTTCAGGTTCATAGCCGCGGAGTTTAACCTCCGCCGTATACGCTTCGTATTCCAGCTTGGCATTCGAAATATCTTTCGGAATATCGATCAGAACCGGACCTTTCCTTCCCGTGCTCGCCAGATAAAAGGCTTCATGCAGAATCCGCGGAATATCTGCCGCATCTCGTACCGAATAGCTGTGCTTCGTAATCGGCATCGTAATGCTGATAATGTCGGCCTCTTGGAAAGCATCCGTTCCAATCATATACGTAGGAACATTAGCGGTAATGATGACCATGGGAATCGAATCCATATGGGCAGTTGCGATGCCGGTTACCAGGTTGGTTGCTCCCGGTCCCGAAGTTGCGATGCATACGCCAACTTTGCCGGTGGAACGGGCATAGCCGTCGGCGGCATGAACCGCACCTTGCTCATGCCGGGTAAGAATATGCTTGAACTCTTTATTTTTCGTCATCGCATCGTAAATATATAAAGCACTTCCGCCCGGGTAACCAAATACCGTATCCACGCCTTCATCCAATAATCCTCGCAGCAATGCTTCCGAACCAGTCATCCAGGTTTTTGTCGATTGTTCCATAATGGGCAGCCTCCCGTAATTAAAAAATAACCCCTTTCTTCCCCGGCTAATCACAGCAATGCTGCAAGGCCATAAGGGACGAAAGGGGTTTAGTCTTCGCGGTACCACCCTGGTTCACCGGAATCTCGCGAATCCGGTCTCAAGAGGCAGGAATGCTCCTGCCTGCTGCACGTTAACGTGTGCAATTCCGGTTGAGCCTACTTGGCTGAACTTCAGCTTTCGGTCAACAGCTCCGAGATGACCGCGTCCATCGCTTACGGCAAAGGTTCCACCAATCCCTCTGCTCTCTGTGCATAAGCCGCATGCCGCTATTTCTCTTCCACGCTTCTTTTATGAAAATCATAAAACCCCTTTCTTCCACAGGCGTCAGCATACAGCTGAACTTGCCTAGGGACGAAAGGGGTTATCTTCGCGGTACCACCCTGGTTCACCGGCGTTCTTGCAAATCCGGTCTCATGAGATAAGCTTCTGCTTACCTGCTGCACAATAACGTGTGCCAATCCGGTTGAGCCTACACAGCTGAAACTCAGCCTTCAGTCAACAGCTCCGAGATGACCTCATGCAACGCTTAAGGCAAAGGTTTCACCATTCCCTCTGCTCTCTGGACATAAGCCGCTTGCATGTTATTCTCTTCTGCGCTTTTGCTTTTGCACATCATAGCATATCAAAATCGGCTTTTCAATCCGTATTTTTCCCGATCGTGTTATTCCTGCGGTTCAACGTATTATGCAGAATCAGAAATATTACGATAGCAATCAGCACTCCTCCAAGAGCCGACGTCATATCCTTCTGCGAATCAAACACATCTCCCTCAAGCCCGATATATTTAGCCGCCATCTTCTTGTTGAACAAATAAGCCGACCACATTTCGAGCAGTTCGTATAATGCGCTTGCCGTCATAATCATCGTAAACGTCACGATATAAGCTGGCCATTTCTTGTGAAGCTTCAGAAAATATTGAACCGCCTCCCGTACGGGAAAGGCGATAAGCAAGCCAAAAGCGAAATGGACAATCCGGTCGTAGAACCCTCTTTTGATATGAAAAATCTGCTTCAGCCAATCATCGATCGGTGTATCCTGATACGTGTAATGCGCGGCGTAAGCATGCATCGCGAGGAAAATTGCGATTAGCACATATGATAAATTGCTATGCGGAAACTTCCGGTACACCACAATCAGAACAATGACAAAAGCAACCAGGAGCGAATTTTCGACCGCCCATATTTTCCAGTCGGATGGACGGATCGCCATGATGATCCAGAATACGGAAAATACGGCTATCGTGATCTGCAAGAGCCTATTCTGTTTGAACGGTATCAGATGGCTTCGCAGCCATTTGGACTTGTCTTCCATAAGGGTGCAACCTCTTTTTCGTCATGTTGAGGATTATCTTTCCCCAAATGGCACAGGTTATATAGCAACAAGGAGAGGGTCATCCCTCTCCTCTTGCAGATCTTATTCCGTGGCCTTATGCGCCCAGAACTCCACGATACTGTTCCAGCCGTTTAATTCGTTCCCGTATCCTACATATTTGATGTACTTTGCCTTTACAGACTTAGGGAGCGGAAAATTCTCGATCGCGTTAGGCGATGGCTTATGACTCTTCTGGTGATCTAGTATTTTCTCGAAATGAACGCCGTCCTCCGATACTTCAATATCGAAGGTGCTGTACCACGTATTGCCGTTGTAGAACAAAATGCTGACCTGGTCGATCTTCTGCGCCTTCGCAAGCTCCACCAACAAATATTGGCCGCTGCCGTCCGCCGACCATCGGGAATCCGGATCACGGTCCATCGTATTTACCGGCAGATTGCCGTCATTGGCGCTAGCCGTCACTTGGCGGATATCCGCAAGCTTGCCTTCCGGCTCCGCCATCGGTTCCAGTACCGTAAAGATTCTGATACCCGTCACCGTTACGCCGTTCATTTTGCTTGTTGCGGTAATGGTGACCGTGCCCGGCTTTTTCGCCTTGAACACATTGCCTTTAATGCTTCCAAGCTCTTTGTTATCAAGCGTGTATTTCACCTTGAGTCCGGCCTGCAAGGGATCGATGGTTTCCCCGTTGTTAAGAGTAACCAGCGACTTTATAACGCCTTCATGCCCGGCGCTGATCGCATCGCTGGTTGTTCTCCAGCCCAGCACGGAACGGTCCGGTGAAAGCGTGATGCTCTTCGGCAGAGCCGGATTCGCCGCAACCTGGAAGGTCACCGAATAATTCTGAGTCCGGCCTTTATTGGCGACATGAATCGTACCCCTGCCGTTCGGGCCGGCCGGCTGCTCGATTTGCATGGACGCGCTGCCAGCTAGAGGCGTTGCCTCCAGGGTTGGCGTATTTTTTGTTCCGTAAGGCAGGACGACCGTATACGCGGTTTTCAGGAATTGTACGCCTTCAACCGGTTCCCCGTTCACCAGCACCGAAGCAAGTCCTGCCGCAAGCTGGCTGTTCCGCCGTTCGAACTGATCCTCATAGAGGCTTTGCGGCGATAATCTGTCGCCTTCGCCAATGCCTTCCGCCATATCAAACGGCTTCGTGTCGGCTTCCGGAATGGATCCGGTAATTTGCACGTTAACACCGTTTACGGGACCTTTTGTTCCGATGACATAGCCGTTGCCGAACTGCTCGGATTCGACGATGATGCCCTTTTTGCTGCTATGCGCTTTAAGCCCCGTCGTGTTCCAGAACACGCTCTCGGTTGTCACAACGCCATGGCGGTTCGTTGCCGACGAGCCATAATCCCGCGTAATGGCAGAGATGCCGTCGCCGTTTACCGTCATATTGTCTATCAGATTCGCCATGCTGAGATACATATGGAAGTCGGTCATTAGCGAGGAATTTTCCGAGTACACATTGTGCATCACGTTGCCGTTCGCGGAGAAGTTCGCATATGTGAAGCTATGCCTCGCGCCAATCGCGTTGCTGTCCGTAATCAGATTATCGTTGCCAATGAACTGGTACAAATATCCGTTGCCGTTCGCGCCTCGGTATTGCGGATATTGCATCGTGACATGGTCGACGGTCATATTTTTGGTCCGGTCAAGAATGATGCCTTTGGATAAAATGTGATACGTAGAGTTGCCCTCCGGCTTATACGTGCTGATATTGCGGATCCAGCTGTTCGCGGCTGCTATGACATTGATGGCTTTTGCATTATCCGTCTCGTAGCCGGCCGTTCCTTCCACCTTGTAATCATCCTCGCCAAGACCGCTCTTGGAATTTTGAACATTTGCCATCGAGAAATCTTCCAGCCCGATCTCCGAGATTGGCGCTGCCGTTTTCGTTATGGTGATGTTATCTCTTATCTTCAGCGGATAACGGGTTGGAACGTCTACCGTCAGCGTATTATGCGCTTCGTCTACGGCGACAATCTGCCGGTAAAAGATCGGCTCCACCTTGCCAAGGCGCGAAGCCCATTTGTTCTGCATCCCCAGCTCCGCAAGAAACTCCCGGGTTGTATCGAAGGTAATGAGCACATAGTCGCCAACGGCAAAACCGGACGCATGATCAACCGGCAGCAGAACGGTAGGCTTGCCGAGCGATTTGCTCAGCTTGGCGGACGTATCCGTCTTCACCCAATCGCCGCCGCCAATCCGGATAATATCCTTCTGTTTCATATATTCGGAGGCATTGTACAGGAACGTCTTGCCAATTCCCTCTCCTTTAAGCACTACGTTGCTGGCGTTGATGCCAAGCGCATAGGCTTGTCCGGCAGGCGGATTCAGCTTATAGGTGCCTTCCGGCAAGTAGACAACACCGCCTCCAGCGGCTGATGCATCATTAATTGCCTGCTGGATAGCCGAAGTCGCATCGTTTTGCCCCGTGGAATCCGCAAGGTAGGGCGCTTTCGTCACATCGATGCTTCCGGCCAGATCAACAGTTGGAAGCGGTGCTTCGCCCCGGTGGTAACCCGCATAAGAGAAGTCATGAAGGAACTTTCCTTCCCCATCCTCAAACCCCGGATACCAATTGTCCGGGTAGAGCTGGCTTCGCCCGTCCGCTCCAAGCGGAATCGTTCCCGGCGGAACCGCCGCATCGGCCGCGTGTGCGGCTTGTCCCTTCGAGCCCGTGATTAATGTGCTCATTAGCAAGCAAGCCGTCATCATGATTAGCAACCATTTTGTCTTCATCCATCAGTTCCTCCTCATCGCGATTCAAAATATAATTCATATGATAGCGATTACAAAAACTCATCTGCCCTCCTTCCGCACTCAATCAAGCATCCAAATTATAGAATGTCTGTATTCTAAATGGGTATTAGCAAAAGCTTGATTGCGATTGATGATTTATTCAGCGAATCGGCAAAATGAACCCTTTTATTGATCATTTCTATAAAACGGGCATAAAAAAGGGGATGTCCCATAAGTCATTAATATGACGAATGGGACACCCCCTTTGTTATTTTGGTTTGGGTTAAACAGCAGCCTGCGCATTTTAATGTTCTTCCAATCGCCATTGCTCAGGGATTCCTTGAATCAACGAGGTAAGGTTGGAATCCCTTCACAAAAGCGACCGCTAACGCTTCTCCAGAATCATTAAAATGCTCCGTTTGCCATTAACCTGTCAATGAAATGCTTTAAGGACAAAACAACAAGAAGCCGATCCTTGTTAAAATGGAGGTACCACCCAACCACCTTAATAGAGAGAGGCTTCTTATGTACAAAGAATATACCATGGATCAGCTGTCCTTGCCAATGGACTTGCAGGAAGATAACCCCAAAAACCATCTCGTTCGCGTCATCAACGACGCGGTCAATCACTTAGATATGAATCTCTTCACTAAAGCCTATCCCGGAGGTGGCCGAGATAGGCTACCACCCCAAAATGCTTATGAAGGTCATCATTTATGCCTACACGCAGTGCATTTACTCTTCTCGTCAAATCGCGAAAGCGGTACGTAAGAACATCATGTTTATGTGGCTTTCCGCTAGACAGCGCCCAGATTTCCGCACCATTAACCGTTTCCGCTCGGAACGTATGAAAGATGTGCTAGAGACCGTCTTCACGGCTGTTCTTCAGTTTCTGAAGGAAGAGAACTTCATCAAGCTGGAGCACTACTTCTTGGATGGAACGAAAATCGAGGCGAATGCCAATCGTTACACGTTTGTCTGGTGTAAAGCTGTCGTCAAACAGAAGATGAAGCTGCAAGAGAAAGTGCAGGCTTTGTTCGCTGCCATTGAAGAGGCAGAGAAACAGGAAGATCAGGCGCTGAATAACGTGGACCTTCCTGAGCTCGGAGAGGCTTCCGCTATCACGAGCGAAAAGCTGGAGCAAGCGGTTCAGCGACTAGAAAACAAACTTCAAGAAAAACCGAAGGACAAACCGTTAAAGAAAACTGTGCGCCTTGTTCGGAGGGATCTTCTGCCTCGCCTGCAAAAATATGAAGTGCAGCAGGAAACACTCGGAAGCCGCAACAGCTTTAGCAAGACCGACACCGACGCCACGTTTATGCGCATGAAGGAAGATCACATGCGAAATGGACAATTGAAGCCAGGGTATAACGTGCAGATTGGAACAGAAGACCAGTTCATCATTAGCTACAGCCTTCACCAACGGCCAACAGATACGCGTTGTCTCAAGCCGCATCTGGACAAAGTAAAAGCATTGCTTGGTCAATTGCCAGGAACCATTTTTGCAGACGCAGGTTATGGGAGTGAAGAAAACTATGCTTATCTGGAGTCAGAGGAACAACGAGTACTTGTGAAATACAATACCTACCACAAAGAAAACACCAAAGCATGGAAGCAAGATATAAGCAAGTTCGAGCATGGGTTGTATGACGAGACAGAAGATACGTGGACATGTTCAGCAGGACAGAAACTTCTATTCCGTTATGAAAGCAAAAGTACCACAGAAAGTGGCTATGAAATTACCACTCGCCATTATCGCAGCCTTTCGTGTGAAGGTTGTCCGCTGAAGGAGAGATGGACGAAGGTACAAGGAGATCGTGAAATCAAGGTCAGCATGGAATATCTCCGCCTCAAACAACATGCCGGGGAGCAGTTAAAGAGTGAAGATGGACATGCCTTGTCAGTTCGACGGATGCATGAACCGGAAAGTGTGTTTGGCCAAATAAAAAATAATCGGGGATTCCGCAGATTCCTACTTCGAGGCTTGCCGAAAGTTAGCCTGGAGGTCGGGTGGCTTTCGCTTGCCCACAATTTGCTGAAGAAAGCAGCAAGAACAAAAATAGTGCTGCAAGGGTAACCCTATGCAGCACTATTTTCATAAGAATCACTCTTTATTTACTAATGCGAGCCATCTTTAAAGTGAGCGATCACCTTTTGAGACAGCTCCTCTTGTCTTTTATCGTATGGCTTGCGAATTGGAAGCCTCGGCTACAACTTCTTCCCATAATTCCTCGGCGATTTGCTTCAGCAGCAAAGCTTCCTGCCAGCGGTCGGTTGTCTCGACCTCGCGGTCGTTCTCAACCACTCTCGTAATCGCGTAACCCGGAGGACCCAGCTCCGGGATAAAGGAAAGAATATCGCCAGGCACGGCATTCGCATACCAATTCCGCATCCCTTTGCGCCACCAGCGTTTGAAATGCTTAACCATCGGATGATCTCCGTTAACCATATCCACTTGAACCTGCTCTCCATTGGAGATACGGCCGTGAATTCCGGCCGTCCGCTGAAGCAGCACGTCAAACTCGGCTTCCGAGCGGTTATGCGTGCCGTCAAGCTCACCGCCAACAACGTAATGAGACAGATCGATAATAAGCTTTAACTGCGGCAAAGCGCGTACGTAATCGGTCGTCCGAAGCAGATCCTGCGTGATTCTTCCCCGGTGGGTTTCGATAAATTGCGGAATGCCCGCTTCCGAAGACGCTTCCAGGAGTCCCTCCAGCAATTGCACGGCTTCATCGCCAACCACAAAGGCATCCATGACCTGCGAATTGATGTATTGAACCCGGCCGAATTGTTTGGCGGCTTCAAGCGTATCCAGAATGTCCTTTACGTTCGCCGGAAAAGCAATCGTGCTGAAGCTGAACTGGTGCTTGTCCAGCAGACGGTGCCACTGCTCATATTCCTGTTCAGGCGGCATCGTGGCGCTAATGCCGGTAAAGCCGGCTTCGGCAATTTTCTCAAACTTCTCCTCCATCGTCCATTCCCGGCCGTTCTCGCCAAGACCAATCATCGCCCACCAGGACTGCTGGATTTCCATTCTTGGCGGATGCGAAGAACCGTCGTTCAGATGAAAGTTAGATGCCATTACGAACACGCTCCCATACTAATAGTTGTTGTTCACTGCCTGTCCGCTTACCATATCAATGACAGCCTGATACAGATTAGGCGGATATTCCGCAATCCGGTGACATAAATACAAGTACCACTCGCGGCCGTACGGGATATAAATCCGTATCGGATTCCCCTCGCTCCGAAGCCGGTTAGCCAGCTCCGGACGAATGCCGTACAGCATTTCAAGCTCCGCTTGAGCGCTTGTTAACCAGCCTCTCTCCCGTACGGCGTCGATAATCGCGTCGTCATGGGTAGCGATGGATACCTGATGGCCTTGACGGATTGCCAATTCAACTAGATTCAAATAACGCTCATTCAGCTCGGACGACCGTGCAAGCGACAGATGATCCGGTTCTTGATAAGCTCCTTTTACGATACGGATCCGGCCGGGCGAAGTCAGCGCCGCCAAATCCGCCGGCGTTCGGTTGAGATGCGCCTGCAAGGTAATGCCTATGCAGGAATACTCGGCCGCAGCCTGCTTATAGACGGATAAAATAGGATCCGTTTTCCCCGACTCTTCCATGCTGATGAACAACTCAATCTGCGTTCCTTCCGCCTGTCTGGCCAGCTCGGTCAAGTTGGCATACGCAAGCGCTCGGCTTATCATTAAACCGATATGCGACAGATCAAAAGATACCCGCCCCGGGAGTCCCGACTGCTTCAATTGCTGAATAAGCGCTTTCATCTCCGCCGCGGCTTGTTCGCACTCCTTGGCATCCGATGTATTCTCACCAATGTATTCGATAGAAAGAGAATAACCCCTTCTCAAAATCTCTTTTCCGGCTTCCAATCCTTCCGAAAGATTATCTCCCGCGGTATACCTTAACGCAGCCTGACGCAAAATCCGGTTCACCAGCGGGTTCTGCTCCACATAAGCTTTCAAATCCGAACGGCGAGCGATAGATTTCAAGGCTATAGTTAACTGTTGTTCCAATTCCAAATGCTGATTCATGCGGCGATGCCACTCCCTTTTCCCCAATTGCGTTTATTGTAAGTGAAAAGAGAGTGACCGTATTGTATAAAATTGCTCTATTCTTACAGCGATAACGCGTACTTCTGCGGTGTAGCTCCTACAATCCTGCTGAACATGCGGGAGAAATGGCTCTGGTCATAAAATCCGGCTTCCGCCGCAATATCCGCTATCGCCCGCCGGTTCTTCATAAGCTCCGTCTTGGCATGATTAATCCGCAGCAGGTTCTGATAGGCATGGGGCGGCAGATGACTCGATTCCTTAAACAACCGGATCAGATGGAATCTGCTGATATCCGTCATCTTCTCCAGTTCGTCCAGAGTAATCTTTTCGGTATAATTCTCATGCAGGTATTCTCTGACCAGATTGACGTATTTACGGTCTTGTCTGGTTCTGCGGCGCTGATGCGCAAAGTCGGAATCATTCCGGCTGACTACCGCCTCGATAAGCTCGATCAGCGAGGTTTCGATTTCAAGCGGAGAACCTGCTCCCGATAAAGCTTCCATAGTCCGGTTGATGCGGATCCGGCATGCCTTGTTCTTGTTCTCTTCCAGCAGAAAAGGAATATGAAGCCGTTCAAGCTCCCGCTGCTTCAGCCCTTGAAGCCAATCCTGCTTGATAAACAGCATTTTGTAACTCCAGTCCGCTCCTTCTTCCGGTTGGCAGGCGTGAAGCATCATTGGCGGGAAGCTGATCATGCGGCCTTCCTCCACCCGGTGCAGCGTTCCGTCACACCACGCATGGGTCTCCCCGGTATCGATCAGCCCTACGGAATACTCTTCATGGAAATGCTTCTGATAGGCAAAATCACTCTTCCGGCATCGTTTGGCCTCAAGAAACGGAAGCGCCTGGTCGCGGTAAAAGACGACATCCGGCATGCGTATCGAACACCTCCTTTAATCTAGCGCTATTATATCAGCCTTTGCATAGAAAAGGACAATCCGGAAGAATGACTGCTTCCGGATTGCCCCCGCTCATACTCTAATTCTTGTAAATGTTATACAGCATAACGGCAACTTCCGCTCTTGTAGTTGTCGCCAGAGGAGACAATTTGCTTCCCGCCCCCTGAACGATGCCGTTCTTAACGAGAGTTGCGATGCTGTCTGCCGCATACGGGCTTACTTGATCCGCGTCCGCATAACCGTTGATATCAGCTGCGGTACCGTTCATCGCAGACAGCTTGTTAGCCGCTACCAGCGCTTTGGCTGTTAACGTCATCATATCTTGCCTGCTGATGCTTGCGCGCGGATCAAAGCGGTTATCGCCAATGCCGTTCGTAATGCCAAGCTTCTTCGCAATGCCTACCGCCTGATAATAATAATCGGTAGATTGGACATCCGCGAAGTTTGAATCTACTTCGGCTGTCAGACCAAGCGTGGATACAAGAAGCTGAATGAAATCAGCTCTCGTGATCGCCGCATTTGGCGAATAGGTTTGAGCCGAAGTGCCTTTAATGATTCCTCTGGATGCCAGAGCTTCAATCTGTGCTTTGGCCCAAGGTACGGCAGCCAGGTCATTAAAGGTCTTGTGCACTTCCGCAACTGCATACTTGCTGAAATGCGTCGTTGTAAACACCATTACGCCAGCTGCCTGATCATAATAACCGCTTGGTACAGGCTCCGTCGTACCGTCATTCTTCACGTACAGGATGACGAGATGATCCAGATTTTCGCCTGCCGCAGGCGTGTATGGAATGGTTACTAGGACTTGAACATTGTCATTGTGGAAGCCAAGCGGCTTGTCGTCCGCCAGCAAATGAATATCCACAGCCGGCTTCCCTTCCGCAAGAGAGCTTGCAGGTCCAATATGAAGAGTTACGTTTTGGGCGGAACCAAGCTCCGCGGATGTAAACATGCCTGCCGGCAGCGTTACGGTGCCAAATGGCGTTTTTACCCGAATCTCTTGCGAGTCTTCGAGCTGTCCAAGCAAGCTGGCCGGAATTTGCTGCTCATACGCTTCCGCTCCTGCCACTTGCGGCAATTCAATCTCTACTATTTTTCTGCCGTCCCGCAGTACCGGGGCAAGCGTTAAAGCTTTCGTCAGGTCGGCGCTCGTTACGGAACCTTTCGCGACTTTGGTAGACGAATCCATAACTCCGTTTACCGTAAGTCTTGCCAGGTCCGATGTAACGACTGGCGTCAGACCGGTTGAGGAGCCGGAATTACTGCCGCTGCCGGAACTGCTTTGGCTCGATTTCGCAGGTACAGCCACTGCAATGGAAGCCGTATCCGCTGTCGTATTATCCGACGTTCTCGTTACGCGAAGCACCAGATGAACCGTGGTTTCTGCCGCCGGCGGCGTAATAACGCCATCTGTTCCGATCACTTCGTTGTCCGAAGACTGGATGGCAATCGTGAACCCTGACGGTACTTCCGGCAGCGTCAGCGCTGTAGCATCCTTCGCCGGAGCCGTTATGGAGGTGATGCCGTCAGCTACTTCTTGCGCCGTGCTTTCGACTGGTCCTTCTTCCGATTTCGCCGGTACAACTACTGCGATGGAAGCCGTATCCGCTGTCGTATTATCCGACGTTCTTGTTACGCGAAGCACCAGATGAACCGTGGTTTCTACCGCCGGCGGCGTAATAACGCCATCAGTGCCGATCACTTCGTTGTCCGAAGACTGGATGGCAATCGCAAACCCTGACGGTACTTCCGGCAGCGTCAGCGCTGTAGCATCCTTCGCCGGAGCCGTTATGGAGGTGATGCCGTCAGCTACTTCCTGCGCCGTGCTTTCGACTGGTCCTTCTTCCGATTTCGCCGGTACAACTACAGCGATGGAAGCCGTATCCGCTGTCGTATTATCCGACGTTCTTGTTACGCGAAGCACCAGATTAACCGTGGTTTCTGCTGCCGGCGGCGTAATAACGCCATCTGTTCCAATCACTTCGTTGTCCGAAGACTGGATGGCAATCGTGAATCCTGCCGGTACTTCCGGCAGCGTCAGCGCTGTAGCATCCTTCGCCGGAGCCGTAATCGCCGTAATGCCGTCAGCGATTTCTTTCGCCGTGCGGGCAATCGCGACATTTTGCACAGTCGACAATGCAGACTCCGTGCCCGTTCCGTCAATCACGCCAACTTTATAGAAATACGTATGCTCGGAAGGCAGGCTGCTATCGGTGTAAGTGCCGGCCGTGCCGCTGTACACTTTCGCGAATGTTCCTTCTTCGCTATCCGAACGGTACAGATTATAACCAAGCGCACCGGTCGTTTTGTTCCAGGCAAGCTTCACGCTGGTTGAAGATGCCGCCGTTGCCGTAAGGCCCATTGTAGAATCCGCAGCCGGCGTCAAATCCGGATCTACGATCATAATCCAGCTGATCATCGGGTCTTGCGATGCCGTATTTCTGATTGTAATATTCATCGTGCCGTTTGTTACATTTACGCTTGTAACGGCCATCGTGTTGCTTGGCGTAAACGTAATAGCTCCTTTATTGTCCCCGTTAATGAGCAGATTGGCTTTTCTGCTCGCATTGCTCCACGGATCGTTAAAGCCCAGATACACATCATACGAACCGTTCTCCAGGGTAAACTGATAAGCAAGGTCCGTGCCCTTAGGAGAGTTGGCTACGTTACCGCCGTTCAAGTAACGGACCGTAGAGAAAATATCCCCGTCAGCCGAACCGGAAGGCATTGAATCTGCGCCAAGATAACCCCAAGGCGAAGCATCGGCTGCATTGTAGGCCTGCTCGATTACCGTTTTGTTCGCCAATGTGTCCTGCATGTAAGAAGCGAGCAGCTTGTAATCGGATGTCGCGTAACCGCCTGCGTTTACGAAATACAGCGCATTGTCCGGCACGACGTACATCTTGATGCTCTGCACCTTGTTGTAATACTCCGGCAGCGTCATTTGAACCGTAATTGGACCCGGCTTCGCGAAGTCCGCTGCTGTAAGAGCATGAGAATTAATGGACCAGGTTACGGGTGTTGATACGGTTCCCGTTTTACCCAAGACGTCAACCTGGTTCGGCAAGTTAGGCACTTCCCCAAGCTTAACCGCTTCAGGGAACTTGGTGGTCACGTTCACTTGACCCATTGCGTTCAGCAGGTCCGGTGTCCAACTCGCATACCATTTAATCGCAATATCCGTTCCCATTCCGAACTCGATTGGCAGGAACACGTATTTGGCTCCGTCATTGGCAAAATTGCCGCCGTTCCAAATATCCCCTACGTAGATAAATTTGCCGTTCTCCGGATCAACCGGAATAACATACGTCGATTGCGTATTAAAGGCTTTCGTCGGGTCCGGATCGCTTGCCGACGTACGGACGAACGGATCCTGCATCGGAGCCCATGGGCCAAAGATGTTATCCGCTACCGTATATTTGTTCTGGTTGGCTGACCAGCCTGTTGCACCGGAAGTAATTAAGTAATAATGGCCGTTATATTTGAACATGGCCGGTGCTTCGCGCTGGGCTCCCGGGAATACCCGCACATAGTCAACGCCGTTAACGGCTTTGTACGAAGCATCGCGTACAGCGTTCCCGTTCTCGTCCACGTTGCCGTCTTTATGCCAGCCGGTTACATCGAGATAATCCGGCATCAGCTTAGAGATGTAGATCGTTAGGTTCTCTTCGCTCGAATAGATCAGGTACGCGGTTCCGTCATCGTCCTTGAAGAGGTTCATATCCCTTGCCATACCCGGGTTGCCTGGCTGGTAGTCAATCTCGCCGGCAGGAGCCTGGTCCATCCGGTAGCTTCGCTGGTAGACGAACGGTCCGGTTGGCGAATCGCTTATTGCAACACCCGCTTGAGCTTTGCCGTAGTTGGCGTTGTTGTTGTAAGGATCCTTATCGCCGTCGATATGAGCCCACATGACGTATTTCTTCGTTTCATCGTTATAAACAACCTTAGGCCGTTCAACAATTCTTCCTTTACGGATATCCGCCCATACGTTAACGGTATCCGTTCTTCCTTCATACAGCTTGGAGATCAGAGGGTCATTCGTAAAATCATCCATAGAGTTGATTAACGTAAGAGCCATACCCTCGTCTTTCCAGTTCATCAGGTCCGTGGAAGAATACACTCGGACGCCTGCAGCCGGCCAACCGCCTTTGTGGTATTCGCCATACCAGTAATACTTCTTCGTTTTCTCGTCGTACATCATGCCCGCACCGTGAGCGTCAATCGGATTGCCCGTTGTATCTGCCCATAGAGAACCCGGTACCAAAGATGTACGCACTGCACTCACCCCAAGCAAATCGGATACAGCGGAGGAAACGCCGTCTACGACTGCGCTAATCGTGTAGAAGTAACCCGTACCTTGCGTTAATCCGGTATTGGTAAAGGTTTTATCGGTACCGTTGTACACTTCGGTAAAGGTTCCCGTAGCACTCGTCGCTCTCTTGACGGAATAAGCAACTTCGGTACCAGGCAATGCATCCCAATTAAGCGTAACCGAAGAATCCGTTGCGGATGCGGCCTTGAAGCTAGCCGGCGCGTCAAACGCATAGGTGGTTGCTTGAACGGATGCAGGCGGAGATTCGCCAAAAGCATTGTAGGCCGTAATCTGGTATCTGTATTCCTTGTTGGCTGTCAGGCCCGTAGCCTGGAAGCTTAAAGAGGTTCCGTCGTAAATCTTCTCATAAGATGTGCCGCCATTCGAAGACTGGTACACTTTGTAGCCGGTTGCCTTGGCAACGGCAGCCCAGCTCAGATTGATTTTCGATGAATTAACCGCTGCCGCGGTCTGACCGGTTGGCGCAGCAGGCGCTACGCCTATTGTCTTCACGTTAAATTCCGGCGACCACTGGGACTCGGTAAGTCCCCCGTACAAATAAGCGATCTTATAATAATAATCCGTATCCGAGCTCAAACCTGTATCCGAATAGCTGGTTTCGGAGGTGTTGCCCACATAGCTGTAACCGCTTCCAGAAGTTGTGGAACGGTACACATTATAGCTGCTTGCTCCTTCAACGGCATTCCATTTCAACGCAACGGAGGAGCTGGTCTGCGCATCCGATTGAATGGCGGCCGAATTGGCTGCCGGGATATCCGTAACCATAACGTCATCCACTTGAACCGACTGCCATTTGTTGCGGATGCCGATCTTCCCGCTTGCAAACGTTGTATCGACTGCGTCAAACAGAAGCTTATCTTTTCCGTTCTCCACGATATAAGCTTTGATTGAGCTGCCAATAAGCACAAGCTTCAGCGTATACCAGGTATTCTTGCTCAGCGTATAAGCGGTGGCGCCTTTAATCGTTGCATCCGTATTATTGACCCGTTTGGTCAGGGTAAGCCCGGTTGCAGCCTGCATCTGGAAATAGTAAAAGTTTTTATAGTCTTGGACGCGGGCCAGAATGCCCGGATAAGCACCGCCGGCTCCCGTATAGAACCGCATGGAAACCGTGGAATCCGTCCAGTTATCTCCCGTAGTAATAATGCCTTCGCCGGCATCGGTCTGGCTAAGCACTTTATTGCTTGCATCAGCCGGATCGGCTGCTACCGTCCATGTACCGGAAGCAATCGTCCACTCCGGATCAGCCGTATAATTCCCGTCCGTAAAATGATCTTGAAAATCGATAGCCGAAGCTGCCGACACCTTGGGAATCGGCGTAAAGTTGAACAAGGAAACACCTAATGACAGCAGTAAAAGCCAAACAATCGGTTTTTTCCGCACTTTCTTTTCGCTCCTTTAAATAGATTAGAGTACGATCAAACGCGGATGATACTGGCAAAACTTGCGAGCTCCCCCCTTTGTTTCGGAAACCGGTTTCATGAAACCCGTTTCATGTTAGGCGTAAAAATATGAAATCCAGCGGGACTTCTCCAAGCAAAAAAAAGAAGAAAGCGGTTTCATTGCACCAATTGTACTGTTTTCCCCATCAATTGGCAACCAACTTTCTTCTTAACTCATCCTGTTTTAGGCAATATTTTTGTCAAAACTTGTTGAATTTCAAAAATTCCAAATCCTATCAGCGCAAATAAAGCATAAGCGGCTGCAGCTTCAGTGTCTTTAATTCCTCGTAGACCAGTCTGGCGATCTCGATCCCGCCAAGCTGCTGGAAATGCGTATTATCTTCGGTGCCGTCCGGGAAGTTCATAAATTCCCCCGGAGCCAGCCACATGAACAGCTTCTTGGTATCTTCCGGACCTAACGCTTCAAACAAGGCTTTGCTTGCCTTCGCCAAGTCGATTAACGGCACTTCCTCTTCGGCCGCCAGCTCCCTGACCGCCGTCAAATAATCCCCGTGCGTATCCCGGAGCGTTCCGTCCTCCTCATAGAAGCGGCGCTGCACGGAAGTGACAAGAACCGGAATCGCCTTCCGCTCCCTCGCCCCGTCGATATAGGCCTTCAGAGTCTGCTTGTAAGTGGTAAAAGGCTCCGTGTGCCGCTCTTCGTCAAACTTCTGATCGTTATGGCCGAACTGGATAAGCAAATAATCGTAAGGCTTGATGCGGCTCCAGATTTGATCCAGCACGCCTTCGCTGATGAAGCTTTTGGAGCTGCGGCCGGATAAGGCATAATTCGCTACTGCAGCGTCTTGCTTCACGAACATCGGAAGCATCTGACCCCAGCCCGCGTACGGATATCCGTCATCCGGCTGATCCGTAACCGTCGAATCTCCCGCCAGGAAAATCGTACAGGCTTGCGGCGCCGGCTCCACCTCCAACGCGTTAATGCGAGGCGCAAGCCCGGAGAAAGAGAGCTTTAACTGCCCGCCGGTTACCCATACCGAAAAGCTGATCCGGGAAAAGCTGCCTGGAGCTGTCCGCTGCTTATGCACGAACAGGCGTCCCTGGCCAGCCTTAATGGTTGTTTCGGTCTCGGCAATTTCATCCCCCAGCAGGACAGAGACGCGGTAGATACCGTCTTCTGCATCGAGCAAAAAGGCCGTATCAAGCGGGATGCAGAAATCACTGCGCAAGGCTCCCGGTTCTCCGCGGTCCTTCGCGTTAATCCGATCCGTCCGGGTAAAGCCGTAACCCGTAAAGGAATCATAGACGGATTGCGGCGTAATCTTCGTGTAGCCTTCGGCCGGGGTGCCTGTGCCAAAATCAAATCGATAGTTTCGCGTCATTTCGTTTCTAGCTCCTCTACTTTATTTCTCCGCCGGGATACAAGGTTGAGCTGGACAGCCGTTTGGGCTGCGGCAGCGGAGAATCGGTTACGCGCTTGCTCAGCTCCACTTGCTTGCTGGAATAAATGCATGCCTTATTGTTGGAATAAATAATAACCTGTTCCGTGCCGCTTCCCCATAAGTCCGCGTGGACGGCATACCCTTCGGAAGGGAATTCTACCACTGCATTCATAGAGCCGTCATACAGGGTTGGGAATACGCCGCCTCCGCGCCGGTAAGCCAGAATGTAGTCCGGCGCATCCTCCGTCCAGCCCCTTAACGGTTCAATAATGGTAAGCCAGCCCGGCGTCTTCCGGTCTTCCTTCCACAGCTCCTTGCCTTCGCTGTCAAGCAGGAACAAGGCGTCCTTGCCAACCAGACCTTTGCCGTCATCCTCCCGGACAAGCCGGTCCAGCCCGGCAATCTGCAAGCCCGGTAGATCGGTCCGGAACCGGCCCAGCGCGATATGCTGTGATTCAACGGAGCCCTCATATCGCCACAGCTCCTTGCCATGCCGGTCATACATAACCGTCACGCTGCCGCCGATGACAAGCTCGGGCTCCCCGTCTCCGTTCACATCCCCAACCCAGATGCAGTCGGCATGATCGTCCAGATCATGACAGCTCCACAGCAGCTTGCCGTCATAATCAAGCAGGTCGTAGCCGGCCATGACTTCATCTCTTCCGTCGCCATCCAAATCGTAAACCCACGGGAAGTGGCCCGGATTCCCCTCATGCGTCCATAATAGCTTGAACTCACGGTCCAGCGCCCACAGACGATGATAACGGTCCTTCAAAATAAGGTCTCCGGCATGCGTGCCACCCGTCAGGTTTGCGACAATAATACAGTCGTGGGCATGCGGATCAGGCAGCTCATGGGTCGATCGAACCGAGCCGTCATGCCCGTTAAGGATATGCAGCCGGTCAGCCATGACGCAAAGCACTTCAAGCCTGCCATCCCCGTCGATATCCGCAATCTGCGCCGGATAATCCGAGCCATGGCGTCCCGCTCCGGGATCGGGCTTGCCGGTCTGCCACAGCAGATTGCCCTCGAGATCATAAGCGGTCAGACATTGCACTTGATGGGGAATATAACGGACATCCTGACGGTTATCCGGCTGTACCATCAGCAGCTCCATCCGGCCGTCGCCGTTCAGATCGCCGAGCAGCACTTTGCAGTTTGCCCCCGCAGCTTGCAGATCTATGGTTCCAAGAAGATAAGGCTCCGTTGTGGATACAGAAGACATCCTTGTCCCTCCTAAAAAGAATTGTCAGCCTGAAGGCTGACTGTGATGATTCTTGCTTCGTAAGCATAAGCCTAAAAAAATTTTATTTATTCAGACTGATCTGCTGTCCGCCCTTCACTTCCACCGTCTCAGCGTCAACCTTCAGCCACACGCCGATGGCGGAAGGATTGTAGACGAAGCTAAGGTCAGCCGCAAACTTCAGCCCCTCGAAGGCTTTCGCATAATCCACAAGCTCCATATTTGTGCAATACCAGATCGTCGGATTACCGCCGATGAATTGTCCGAACTGTTCCATCAGCTCCCAATTGTTGTCGCTGTCAAATTCGTAGCTGTGGCCCCACACATACATCAGGTACAAATATTGCGATTTTTGAAGTCCGGCGAATTCCTCCGCATGCTTCATCAGATCCCGGTTATGATGGCAGGTCGGCTGCCACTCGTGCCAGTCATCCGGCATGCCGTAATGTCCCGTGCTGGGAACAACCCGCGCATACTCGATGCCAAGACCGGGCAGCAGCTGTTTAATCCTATTGTTGTAAGACCCGTTAGGGTAAGACATTCCACGGACCGTGTAGCCGACAATCCGCTCCAGATTGCGCCGGTCCTCCATAACCTCGTATACGATCTGCTCATTCGGACAGCGGGCAATCGTCGGATGAGTCAGCGTATGAGCCGACACTTCATGCCCGGCATATAGGGACCTGACTTCATCGCCGCCAATTCGGTCGTTTGTTCCAAGGAGTCCGGAATTAAGATGGAATGTACCTTTCAACCCGTAACGGTTAAAAATATCGACCAGCCGCCGGTCGGCGAACCTGCCGTCATCGTAGCTAAGCGTCAACGCTTTATGTCTTCCTTCCGGGAAACACATCACAATCGCCATTGCTTTAACCTCCTGTTTCTACCACATGCATCCCCTTAAGGGGCATACACCTGTAAATTTCCGTATTCCGCAATAAGCGGGGCCATCTGGCGGAAGCCCAGCTTGCCTTTCCCAAGCAGCGGCCCCCAGGTGGTGCCGTCATCCTTCCAACTGAACAACAATAGATCATTTACGGCAAATTGCACGTACGGCCCCTGCTTCAGCAACTGCATTCGGTATGGTCCCTCCGCATCCGCCGCATCCGGGATCGGATTCGCTCCTTGCGCAACGAGATGAAAGCCGTAGCTTTTCCGCAGATTGCAGGTATGGAACCGTCTTTCCTCCGCGTGTCGCCTACGGAAATAGGATACATGGAACGCGTTGATGTCACCATGATGATACTGGTCGTAGATTCCGCTGCGGCCGGCTAACCCGGCATCAAACAAATCTTGGCCTTCCATTCCCGCTGCGCAGAAGAATAGAATTGCCAGCCCCGGTTCGCGGACCGGCCAGAAATCCCAGGTGACAACGAAATCAGGCGGGAATTGCTCCGGGCACCAGAAGACCAGATTAGCGGCCTGGCCCTCTTCGGGGTCTCGCGTGCTTTCAAGACGCATGCGCCCCATCGGAAAGGTGACGGATGCATCCCCTTCCATCCGGAAATCCGATACGTCCTCAGCCGAACGCAGCGGGTTATTATAAATCATTTTCCATCCGGCGGGAATCAGCATGCTGTTTGTCATCGTCAAGTCAACTCCTGTAGAGGATTCTCCTGAAGCTTAGGCAGATGGTCTGCGATCAGCTCCAAGGCGATAATCGTATTCAGCGACCATTGGGCTGCTTCATTCGTATTCATCCAGTCGATTTCCTGCAGAACGTCGATGTGGGCAACCGTCGCGGCTTCCTCCTGAAGATTCACGGCCGCAAACGGATTGCCAAGCAATATATCCCAGCATTGCCGGGCCGTTGCTTCATCTTTCATGTAGTAAGCGCCGTAAGCAACTATCGCCGCGCTGAGCACCGGATGCTCGAAGCGCGTTGCGCTAATCTCGCCCTTCGTCAGCTTATCCTTCTCTTCCTGCGTCTTGTTGTAATAAACGCCAAGCTCCGCGAGCATCTCTTCCCATTCCGGATTCTTCAGCATGCCGGCCAGCTCGAACCATACCTGCGGTCCGCCCATGCAAATCGCGAGATGCCGTCCCCAGTTATCGTCGCCCATCGGCGTTAAAATTCCCGTCTTTGGATCATAACCGTAGGTCGGACCGGATATCAGCCGGTAATTGGCTCCTTTGATACTGTTAATGCCGACCAGAATTTTGTCACGGTAAGCCGTACTCTCGTAACGTTCCCATTGCGTCATCCAGTTCGAGCTGAAAGCCGCCCAGTCCGGACCAACCCGGATATGGGTCGGATGCTCGTCTTTCGGAAAATAATACCGCATCGGGTCAAGATTAACGGTTGTAAAATCCGAGTCCTTCGTTTCGTTCATCATATCGCCGATCCGCTCATCCGCCGTCAGATAATAAAAGTAACGGTGAAGACCTGCCATGCCGATCCTTGCTTCCTTGCAGCCGCAGCCCCAATGGACTACGTTGTGGCGCGAGCCAAGACCGGCATATTCGCCGAAATGATAGACGTCTACCTCGCTTGTATGCCTGGTCATCGCATCCGCCATCCGGAAGATATCTTCCCGGCCCGATCGCAGAAACATGATCCACAGCCACATATTGGGCGCAAGCTCCGTGTTCTGCCAGGCGCAGCCGCCCAAATCATAGTTCCAGACATGCCGCACCGGATCGTAGCTGTGCATGTAATCGCCGTAATCCCACAATCCGTACCATTTGCGCTGCTCGACTTCCTTTTGGTAAAAGGCAATAATGCCGTCCAGCCTTGCTTCAAGCTGCCGCTTCTCTTCAGTCGAATAATCCGGCAGACTCCATATTCCAAAAGCTCCGGCTTCATGGTAATAGGACGGCTCGCATACAAGCAGGGACGGATTGTCCGTTTCCCGCCCCATCAGCTTCAGCAGCTCCGGCCCCGGCGTTTCCTCCGTACACCAGAGCGTCAGTTCATTCGTATTGGCGATGCCATAAGGCGTTGCGCGCAGTTCCTCCGCCCCTTCATAGGACGATTCCACATGGGTTTTCGTATCGTAATGCCTCATGTCCATCGGTTCGCCTTCCGGCGTCCATAACCATGCGGTAAACGCAGCCTCGTCACCTGAAGCTCCATGAACCTCAAAGCCCGAAGGATGCTTTCTCCAGAAATGCCGCAGCCCGCAGGCAAGTCCGCCCCCTTCGCTGCCAACAAAAGCAAGTCCTCCCGCCCGATGACCATCCGTCGCTTTTACCCAACTGCAGCCTTCGCCGGTTCTTTTCCAGATCCGGTAATGCTCGGACGACTGCTGCATAAGCTTGTAGCCGTCCCAAGTCGCCGAGTCATCCAGCAAGCCAAGGAAATACGCGTCCTCCGCAGCGTCAAAGCTGAACTTGCCGCCTGTTGTTTGCTGCGCGAACAGCTCCCGGTATTTTCCTTTTGTTCTCCGGGTATGAAGGGTTTTGGGAGATTCCGAGAAGAGCCCGTTATCTCCCGAGAAACGGATATGACGGTTGTATAGCTCGCCCCTCATCGGCACGGCAAAGCGTATGCCAAGTCCCTTAATGAAATCCTCGTTCGGGTTGCCGTCATAGAAGAACGTATGCACAATCCGGATCGTCTCAAGACCCGCATACAGGTAGAGCCTCATGGAAAAAGGAAGCCATTCCCGCGTACCGGCGGCTGCCCGGTGCCTGCCGTCGATTTTCACAACCGCGCGAACGGGACCCTCCTGCTCAATAGTTAACCGGTGCACCCGGCTTTCAAACGGTTCCTGCCGGACCGTCCGGACGCCGGATACTTCGCTTGCGCTCTCCCTTATACAAAAAAGCTTTCCGCCGCTGCACAACTCCACCCCATTCCGGGTAATGCCGCGCAGCCAGCTGCTGCCCTGCTTGCCAAGCCTGCAAACGATAACGCCGGTATCCAGCTGAACCGCATCACTCGTCTCCGTCACCTTAACCGTTAAAGGGGCAGCTGCTGCTTCCCCTTTCGTTAAGGTGTAAGATTCCGCTCCGCTTTCAGCGCTTGCCGCTGCGTGAGCGGACCATTTCACGCTTCCGTCCGGCCAGTAAGCGGTCGCCCAGTGCTGCATCGGCACGGGCTCGCCCAAGCTGGTTGTCAGGCGCAAAGCTTCGCCTCGTCCAAGCTCGCCTTCCTTCCACGGAATTCCCCAAGTCATCCCGACCGGCATTGTATTCTGATTTGGCGATAAGCCGTGCAATCGAATCGTGGCAGCCATTATCCTCATCTCCTTCGTCGTTTGGCCTCATTGTAGAAGCTGGCGGATTAACGCTCAATGAGACAATATTGCGGAAGGGTCACACGACGGTTTGCAAATTATTGCGCCGTTTGCACGATCTTGCTTACAGGTGTTGGCTTTGCTCTCTATAGCTGGTTGGCGTCATGCCCTCCAGCTTCTTGAAAATCCGGTTGAAGTAGCTGTGCTGGTAACCGACCTGTTCGGCTACGTCATTGATCTTCAATTCCGATTCCCGTAACAGCTCTTTGGCCCTCTCGATTCTAAGCTCCGTCAGATAGTCGATGAAATTCTTCCCGGTCACCACTTTAAATGACTTGCTCAGGTAAAACGGATTGGTGCCGATATGCTCCGCGCAGTTATCCAGCGAGATATCCTGCCTGTAGTATTGCTGCATGTAGATCATCGCCGCTTCGATTAGCCTCTTCACCTCGGAGCCCGCCCGGCAGGACAGCTCCTTCTGGTAAGGAGCAAGTACTTTATCTCTGAACCAGCAAAGCATCCGCTTCGGCTCCCGGATTTGGGACAGCTGCTCATACAGATTAACGCCTTTGAACAGCCTGTTCGGATTAACCCCGGATACCATAATGACATGCTGGATATTGCCAAGCAGATGGAGCATTCCTTGCTGCACTTCGATTTCCTTGGCTCCGGCGCAGGATAACGCGCCAACAAACGCGCTAAGCAGCTCGCTTGCCTCTTCTTCCTTGCCCGTACGAAGTGCCTGAATAAGCTCCCGCTCCAAGGTAAAAGGATACTGCGGTTCCGCCCAAGCCTCGCCGCCCAGCACTCCCTGCTCCATATCGATAATCTGGTTGGCATTATCGCAATTACGGTAACTGACCGCCTGCTTGACCCGTTCGAACTCGTTCGGCAGGTCGGAAATATGAGCAGTCTGGCGACTGACGGCAAGGGTCACCCTCATCCGCAAAATCCGGTTCACCGAAGTCGTCAGCTCCTCGCTGAAAGCTTCAACCGCCTGCTTATACGAGCCGCCTTCCGGAATACAGAGCATGATTCCTGCCGTTAAATCATGAAAGTTAAGCGTGTCGCTTTGCTCGAAATGCTTGGACGCCAGCTCCTTTATCATATTTACGGCCGCAAACGTAACCAGCCCTTCGTCTCCGCTGCGGAACTTTTCGTCCATATTCGCGATTCCGTTAAGTTGAATGAACAAGACGGCAAAATAACGGCCGCGCACCTCCCATTTGAACTTTTCCATGCGTCGCAGCAAATCTTCGTCCGAATACGCATAGAGATAACCCTGGAGCAGCTGATGCAGAAAGCTTTCTTTCACATGGGGCAGCTGCTCCGCCAGCTTCGAATTCAGCTCAAGCCGCTCCTTATGAAGATGCTGATATTGCTGCTCGATTAGCGCGAACTCATCCTCCTTGCCCGTCCATGCCGCTCCGCCCGAATAACCTCCAAGCAGATTCGCAAGACGCTTGACCGGCGAATAGATCCGGTGGGAGGCGAGCCAGGATAACAAAGCCGCCAGCAGCAAGGAGATCAGGCTTACCGTAATAACTAGCTTAGAGATGAACATCACCGGCGCGATAATGCTGTTGATCGGAGAGGCCGAGACGTACAGCCATTCATCCGAAATTCGCGACAGGCTGCCGTAAGACACGGTGTAGGTCGAACCCTTCCAGTCGAAGAAAAAGGAGCCTTTCTCCGTATTCATCTCATTGATCTTCTCGCGCAGCGCCACCACAAACGAATCGTTGGAAGCGCTTCCGTTCGCGGAAACAAAAAGATCTCCCGATTTCTGCTGCAGGAAAGCTTCCCCTTCGTAATACGGGGTCATCGTCTGAAGCAGACTGGCAATCTTCTCGCTGTCAAACCGGAAGACCAGCACGCCAAACGGATTTGGACTGCCCCCCGGAATATGGTGCACGAGCGTCAAGTCCTTCTGATCCGGATGATCGGAATCAAACGCCCACTGGGTCCAATAGGTCAGGTTTTTACCGTGTATCAGCTTGCTGTATAGGTTTAAATCCTGCTGGTCCTGCAGCGGCGTATATTCGGGATTAAACAATATCCGGCTCTTCCCGCCAACAAACAGCTCGGCTTTCTTGACCAATGCATTCGAGCCTTGCATGGCGATCAGCGTCTTTGTTATATCGTCGGTCCTCTTGAAATCGCGGACAAAATCAAGTCCGTTTAAGCTATAGTCGAATTTGTTGTCAAATGCCCAGTGGGAAAGCAGAAGCTCCAGGTTGCTTAACTGATCATCCATTTGCTCGGAACGTTGTTCAATCTGCTGGTAGTGAAGCTGCAGCAGCTCGCTTTCTACTCGGCCGCCGGCCATCCAATAGATAAGTCCTCCGATAATAAGTCCGGGAATGCCGGAAACGATGAAAATCATAATTAAGCTTTTTCTAAAAAAGCGTCCTTTGCCGGAATCCGTGCGGTTCCGCCAAATTTTCTTTCCATGGAGCATCCTATTCCCCCATTCCATTCGGTTATAAATTTGACCTTATAATAGATTCCAATAAAAGGGAAGCATGAAAATCAGACTATTTTGTGCGAAATTCAGAGTTTTTTCCGGTCATGCCAAAGCACCCATCCTCCCGAAGGAATTTTTGATGGGTGCTAATGGCCTGCTTATTCTATTTCGCGGAGGCTGCGTACAGCTCGTTCATTTCTTTCACCAGGTCGTCGCCGCCGGATTTCTTCCATGTCTCGAAGGCCGCCATCAGACCTGCTTCATCGGTTTGACCTACGATAAACTTGATGCGCGCATCGTTGATGATGTTGTCCAGCTGCTGGCCTTTTTGCGAGTAAACGTCGGAGATAAACGGCTCAGCCGGGTTGGCAACAATGTATTGCTCGGCTTCCTTCTGAATTTCCGTCGTTTGCAGACGAAGCGGCGTTTGCTGCACGACGCGCCCGCGGCCTGCAGGAATGAATGGGAGCATCTGGTTAAGGCCTTCCACCTCGGATTCCAGAAGGGCAGCATCCTTGGTAGGCACGATAAATTCCCCGTCCAGCGTATAATGCTTGCCTTCAATGCCATATCCGGCCAGCGTTGTCAGATCGTCATCGTTCATTTGATCCAGGAATTTAAGCACGCGCTTCAGCTCTTCTTCCGTCTTGACCGTCCCTTTCGGAATCGCCAGCAAGCCTGCGAAGCCGGAGGTCGGCAGCGCTTTTAGCTTACCATCCGCTCCCGTCACGCCAATCATATTGTCCATGTATTGGGCATCCGGATTATCTTTGTTTTCCTTGGCAAGCGCCGCATGAATCTTATCTTCAATCCGTCCGGCTGTATCCGTCACGTCAACAATAACGCCGGCTTGGCCGTTAACGATCGGATCCACCCATTTCGCGGAATCGAATACCGCAAAGTCCTGGTTGATCAGCTTCTCGTCGTACAGCTTTTTCATAAATTTAAGAGCTTCCAAATATTCAGGCGTCTGATGCTCCGGCACCAGCTTTCCGTCTACAACGCCCCATTTGTTTGGCGCGCCGAACCACAGCTTGATCGTATCAAAGGCGCTTGCCCAAGCTCCGGTCCATTTCACCAGCACCATGCCGTACGTATCGTCCTTTCCGTTCTTGTCAGGGTCCTTCTCCTTAAACGCCTTCAGCATGTTATAAAACTCATCAACCGTCTTTGGCGGTTCAAGACCAACCGCTTCCAGCCAATCCTTGCGGTAGACAATCCCGTTACGTCCAAGGGCGCGTCCACGGTAGATGCCGTAGTTTTTGCCGTCGATGGAGGAGTTGTTCATAATGACCTCGTTCGCCTGGCTTAAATTCGGATAATCCTTCAGATAAGGACCAAGCTCCCAGAAAGCGCCGGAACGAACGGCGTTCACAAAGCTGGGATCTTTCGAGCCCGGTACGTATATAATTTCAGGAAGCTTCGTGGAAGCAAGCGTGATGTTGAATTTATCCCCGTAGGAGGCGTTAGGCACCCATTCCAGGTGAATGTTCGTATTTGTCTTCTTCTCAATCTCCGTGACAACAGGACCGTCGTCTTTAGGAAAGTTCGTCTTGAAGATTGGCAGCATAATGCTGATGTCCAGCGGCTTCTCGGCGGCCGCGTCGGTTGTGGCTGCGGCGGTTGCCGTTGCACCTGCCGATTCTTCCGGCTTAGCCGTATCTTCTTTGTTGCCGCTGCAGCCGGCAATCGCTGTCATGGCCAATGTTCCGAGAGCTGCTGTTGCTACCCATTTTTGCGTCTTTTTGTTCATCTTTACTGGTGCCTCCCTTTAATTTTAATTTGTTATATCGCAATCCGTATTACCCCTTGACCGAGCCGATCAAGACCCCTTTGGCGAAATGCTTCTGAAGGAACGGATAGACGAGCAGAATCGGAATGGTGCCAATGACGATAACGGCCATTTTGATCGATTGATCCGGCGGTGCGACAAAGTTTGGATCCATGGAATTAATGTCGCCGGCGGCCGTCTGCGAGAGCAGCACGATTTGTCTGAGCATAACCTGAAGCGGCCATTTCTGCGGATCGTTGATGTACAGCAGGGCGGAATAGAAGTTGTTCCAATGCCCTACCGCATAAAACAGCGTAAATGTCGCAAGCACCGGCATCGAGAGCGGCAGGACGATTTTCCACAGCAGTCCCAGCTCGGTACATCCGTCAATCCTGGCCGCTTCCTCCAGCTCGGCGGGCAGCTCCTGGAAGAAGTTTTTCACGATAATCAAGTTAAAAGCGCTAATCGCGCCGGGAAGCATTAAGGCCCAAAAAGAATCGAGCAGATGAAGATCGCGGACAACCAGGTAGGTCGGAATCAGTCCTCCGCCGAACAGCATCGAGAATACGATCAAGTTAAGCACCGTATTTCTCCCCATCAGATTACGCTTGGACAAGGCATAAGCCATCGTCACCGTAAAGAACAGATTCACTGCCGTGCCCACAACCGTTACATACAGTGACACCTTAATACTTTGCAGAATCGTATCCGTTGAGAAAATAAACTGGTAGGCCGCGGTGGTAAACGTACTCGGAATCAGGAACACGGCTCTCTTCGTTAATTCCGCATCCGATGCGAAGGATCCCGCTATGATGTAGATAAAAGGCAGCACGGCCAGCAGGCTGATGACGCTTAGCACAATCGCGTTCGATATATCGAATGCGGTCCCGGATGCGCTTCTATATTGTTTTGCCACGAACTAATCCCCCCTTTGCTGCGCAAAAAGCCGGGTTAAGGCTATTGCGGTAATTCTTACTTCGTAAGCATGACCTAATAAATACCGGATTGTCCAAACCGTTTGGCCAGCCAGTTCGCTCCAAGCACAAGCGTGACGCCAATAACCGCCTTGAACAAGCCTACGGCCGTACTGTAGCTGAACGCCCCTTGCGTGATCCCCATCATATAGACATAGGTATCAAACACTTCGGCAGACTCCCGGTTCAACGGGTTCAGCATCAGGAAGATCTGCTCGAATCCGTTGTCCAGCACATCGCCCATCCGCAGAATCAGCAAAATAATAATCGTGCTGCGGATCGACGGAAGCGTAATATGCCACAGCTGCCTCCAACGGTTCGCCCCGTCCGTAATCGCCGCTTCGTATTGCTCGACATCTACCCCTGCAAGCGCTGCCAGAAAAATAATCGTGCCAAATCCGGTTTCCTTCCAGACGGTCTGCATGATAATCATCGGCCGGAACCAATCCGGACTGGCGAGAAAATCGATCTTGGCGCCCGTATACTTGAATAGGAACTCGTTAATCACACCGCCTTCCGTCGTCAGAAAGACATACGTCAAGCTGGCTACGATAACAAGCGAGATGAAATGCGGGATGTAGATCAAGGTTTGTACGATTCTTTTGAAGAACGCCAGCCTCAGCTCGTTTAATAGAAGAGCTAATATAATAGGTGCCGGGAAGTAGAACACCAAATTGTACAAGGAAAGTATTAAAGTGTTTCGCAGCAGCATGAAAAATTCGGGATTGGTGAAGAACACCCGGAAATGCTCTAGCCCCACCCAATCACTTTTCCAGAAGCCAAGGAAGGGCTGATAGTTTTTGAACGCTAGCAGCACGCCCCACATGGGTACGTATTTGAAAATAATGAAATATAACAGGCCTGGAGTTAAAAGCAAGTACAGCCACTTGTCTTTCTTGAGTCTCGCCAGCACGTTAGGTCGTGTTCTTGCATGAATGGTTGTCGCCTGCATCAGTTCTGCTTGGCTGGGAGCAGCCGCCTGCTTCATTTGAGGTCACCTCCAAGTTTTGGTTGCATCGCATGACCTCATTATTAAACCTCCCTCGCCTTTCCGCCAATCGGACATTTTTGAGAAAACCCTTTCAAACCATGGATACAAGCGCTAATCAAGATAATGCAAACCCGTCAAAATAGTAGAAAGTCCCGGCAAAAGAGGCAAAATTGTACGATTGTTCATGGGAAAGAAGCTGTATCATGGGGCAGCCTGGTATCCGGAGCTGTGGGATGAGGATGTCGTGGCAGAAGATTTGAAACGGATGAAGGATGACGGCACGAATCATCCTTTTTTCAGGGAGAAGGCAGCGGTCTTCGTGTCGGAAATTATTGCGCGGGCAATATCATACGATCCCGACGGATGCTGCTCTTGGCAGGCGGGGAAACGCGAAAGAAGCATCGCTCTCCGGTAAACGGAAAGCGATGCTTCTTCTTTTGCTTTTATGATTTATTTTTGGATGGATGCTGCTTCAATGTCGCCGTATGCCCAATGGCTTGCCGGAACATCCTTCCAGGAAGATGCTCCGCCGCTGGATGGGTTAATGCCCAACGAGCGATTGATTACAACAACGGCTTCGGCGCGAGACAGCGTGCGATCCGGCCGGAACATGCCGTCGGCGTACCCTTTAATGTAACCGGCACCTTCGGCGGCTTTCACCGCTTGCTCCGCCCAGTGACCGGTTGTATCCGCGAAGCCGGCGCCTAATTTGGAGCCGCCACCGGCAAGACGTACGGCAAGCTGTGCCATCTCGGCACGCGTAATCGCCTTCTCCGGACGGAACGTGCCGTCGGCATAACCTTTCATCAAACCGGCTGCCGTAGCCTTGCGGATTGCATCCGCCGCCCAGTACCCTTGCTTGACGTCGCTATAAACGCGGCTGTCTTCTCCTGCCGTGGCGTCCTGCGCAATACGCGACAGAATGGTCGCCATCTCCGCGCGGGTAATCGCCTTCTCCGGCTTAAACAGATTGCCTTCGAAGCCATTCATGTACGCGGCCGGAGCCGATTCCGAAGCTTCGCCCAGCTTCACGAGCGCAAATGTGCTGAACTTCGAATTCTTGAATTGAATTCCCTTGCCTCCGTCCATATCGACAACAGAGCCTTGCTTGTATTCTACCGTACCATCGCTATGCTCGATGTAGACGCCGATATGCGAAAGCGCTTCGGAGTTCCAATCTCCCGCAGGAAGCGGCAGCACAAGCGTTGTCTCTCCTTCCGGCAGATTTGTGTCAATATCCGCCGGAATGCCGATCAGCGTTATCTTGCTGTCCTTGACGGCTGCGGAAACAACCGTGGACAGATTGGCGCGGCGTTCGAGCTGCGCTTTCCGCTCGTTAACCGGCGAAATGACGAAGTGTACTTCCGTGTTTACGTTTTTCAATACCGCATTAGGCACATGGATCTTCGCGCCGGACACGTCAATATCCAGATCAAGTCCGCTGGCTGCGAGCAGTTTGACCGCTTCCGCATCCAGCTTCACTCCGGTCTCTGCCGCTTCGCCTTTCGAATCCGGCACCACCAGCTTTAAGGAGCTTGCTCCCGATGCCTTACGCGCGTCAATGAGCGCTTTCGCTTCCGTGGCGGCCAGCGTCAGCTCATCCCGCACCGTTCCGTCCGGCTGCGTCGTGCGAACAACTTTTGGCGCTGCAGGCTCAACCGGCGTCGTTACGCTTCCTCCGCCTCCGGATACCGGCGGCACGCTTGCTTCCGCAGCGGTAAACCGCAGGGCATCGGCAAGCATCAGCTCACCGGACTTATTAACGACGCGGATCGTATGCGAACCCGCGGTTAATCCCGAGACGCTGTACAGGCTTACTTGCGAGTCGCGGCTGTCTGCATGAGCATTAACCGTCTTCTTCAGCTCACCGTCAATATATACTTCCATCTCGCCTTGCTTTGGTCCAACCGGCGACAGCAGCTCGATGCCGGTGCCTTTAAACGTATAGGAGAAGGCTGCTCCTTCCGCCGCGGACGCATGCGCGTCGTCGCCGTAGTCGCCCCGGAAGCGTAGCGTCAGCTTCGTTGTTCCGACCGGCTGAGTGGCCAAGTACTGTTGCTTGATGGTCAACACATGATCTTCAATCGCGTAATCAGTGCCGCGAACAAGCGCTGTTGAACCGTTATATATGCCGTTCAGGCTGTCCGGACTTGCCAGCAGATTAACGCTGACATCAGCAGGCGCGTTCTTCGCAAAGTCCGTCGAGGAAACATCGATCAGGTCCGGCAGCTGCACGCGCAGCGTGTCGAGCAGCATAAATTTCCCTGATTTCTTCACGGCTTTGATCGTATGGAAGCCGTTCGTCAAGCCGCGAACCGTATACACGGTCCGCTGCGGAGCGTTGTGCGCACCCGCCTCGTACGTGCTTACATTGCCTTGGCTGACTCCATCGATGAAGATTTCAACGTTGCCTTGACCTTCATCGACCTCGGTAATATAGTCAATCCCCGTGCCTTGGAACGTATACGTGAAGAAGGAGTCATTGTTCTCCGTCCATTGCACGTCATCCTTGTAGTCGCCGAGACCGCGGCCGCTGCTGCGGTTCCAGCTGCCCGTATAGCGGATGCCCGGGTCGTCATTGTTTACGAAGACGTAACGGCCAGGCGAAGCCGAATTAATTACGGTAAGCGCAAGCGTTCTTGGGCCGCTGCTCGAGAATTCGAACGACAAGCTTGCGTCCCCAACCGGCAGCGATGCCAAATAGGATTTGGCGATACGGACAACGTTGCCGTCAACCGTATAATCCGTTCCTTCCGTCAACGCATTTGCGCCGTTCTTAACGCCGGTCAGCTCGTTAGAGTCGCCAAGCGTCAGCGTAACCGCAAGATCCGCTTGAGCGCCTGGACGCTTATCGAACGAAGCCGATACCGGACTGATCGAAGTGCCGCTAACGGCAATGGATAACGTCTGTGCGGCGCCTCCCGCGAATTGGAAGCTGAGTGCCGCTGCCTGACCGGAAGCCTGCTGCGCCAGATAAGACGACTTAATCGTCACGGCGCCGTCAGACACCGTATAGTCGGTTCCTTGCTGGAGCGCCGATCCACCGTTGCTTACGCCGGTCAACGAGCTCTTGCCTAGTTGCAGCGGAACCGTAATGTCAGTCGGTTCATCCTTATTGAAACTTGTCGACGAAGGGCTGCCCAGCAGCGTATCCGCCGTAACCTTGAACCCATCAAATAGGAAATAATATTGGCCGCCTGCATTCCGGACCGCCTTCAGCGTATGCGTGCCTTGCGGCAGATCAGCCACGCTGAATACGGAATGCTGTCCGACCTGGTCGCTTCCATAGGAATCAACCGTCGACTTAAATTCACCGTCGATATAGATATCAATCTTGCCGCTGCTTGTGCTTTGCTCCGATAGCAGCTCAATCCCCGTACCCTGGAACGTGTACGTTAACTCCGGCTCCGAACCATCCGGCTCGCCGTAATGCACGTCGCCCATGTAATCGCCGAAGGACCGGCCGGTGCTGTGACCCCATTTATTGGCGTACGCAATTGCCGGATCATCATCGTTGATCGTAACCGTATAGGAGGAAGACGCAGCGTCTCCCAAACCCGTTGAACCGTCGGCAGCACCAGAATCACCGCTGTTGCCAGCGCCCGAATCCACGCCGGAGCTGCCACCCGAACCCGAAGAGTCCGTGATGACAACGGACAAGTCCTGTGCGTCGCGCACAAGCTCGTTGCCGCCGTTGCGCGTCCAATCGCCCGTATATTTCATGCCGGTATCGTCATCGTTAACGATCGAGGTGCCGTTTTGTACCGTCACCTTAAACAGGCGCGATGCATGCGGCTCGAGGAATAACGGATCAATGCCGGTTGCCGAGCTGCCCATTTCCTTATGGCTCCACAGGTCGCGGATCGAACCGGTACCGCTTAAGCCGATATCGCTCCATTTCACGCCAACCCGAGCGCCTTTGCTGCCAAGATTAAACAACGCCACCGTATACGTGCCGTCACCGTTATTGGCGTACCAAGCTTGCTGATCGGTATCCATCGATACCGGATGAATCGGATGACCCGCTTGATTGACGGCGATTACCTCATCGTTCGTATAGAGAGATAAGCCGTAATCATCCAGATTGGTTAAGTCGTCCCCGGTATAAAATTGCGCGGCCGAAGCGGCCCACAAAGTAGCGGCCGTCTGCCGTTCGTCCTTCGTCAAGCCTGACGTTTCACCGTTGCCGACGTTCAGGGAATCGAAGTCGTTCCAGCCGCCAGGTCCGGCATCGCGCCACCAAAGAGCCGCGCCCGGGAACAACCTGGCGACGTTGGCCCATTGCGTCATGCCAATGTTCGGATCGTACGCCTCGACATCCCAGTCGATGCGCCAGCCGTTAGCGTATTTCTTCCAATAATCCACGTAGTTGTGATCTAGCGCCCAGCTCAGCTCCAGCCAGATGCCGTGCTTGCTTAACGCTTCCGACCACGCTTTAACGTCGCCGCGCGCATCGATGCTCTCGTCGTTATGGCCGGAGCCCGGCGTCACGCTGTCGAACTTAACGAAATCGACGCCCCACGACGCGACCAGATCGGCAACGGAGTCGACCCATTTTTGCGCGCATGGATTACTGAAATCGATCTTGTAGCCGAGATTCCAATAATCGCCGTATTTATAGGGCCTCACGGCGATGTCGCCGATTGTGCATTCCGGAGCTCCATAGATAGGCAGGTCGCGTTCAACCGCGTCCGGCGATATGCCGGGAATCATATAGATACCAACCTTCTGCCCGTTGGCATGCACATAGTCTATGAGGTTCTCGAAGCCGTTCGGATACTTCTCCGTGCTCGGAACAGGCCGTCCGTATTCGTCCATGCTGCCGTTCCAGCCCGCGTCGATATTAATGTATTCGTATCCGTGGGCTTGCAGCTTTTCGTGCATCGTATCGGACATCAGCTTAATTTTATCTTCCGAGATCCAGTTGCCCGACGGTCCGTCGTACACCTGCATGCTGTAGCTGCTCCAGCCCATGTAAGGCTTCTGCGCCAAACCGTTGTCGGCCGCCTCCGCGACGTTCGTCCGCGGTGGAATGAAGCCGATTTGCGCCAGGACGGCGACCACCAGAAGTATCCCCATCCACGCCTTATTCCGGCGTTTTGCGTTAACGCTCAATCTTTGCATCCCCTTTACCCGTGTTATTCGGCAGCGCTGCGCGTCCGTTATGTAAGTACGTCAGTAAATGCGGACTCCGTAATGAAAACGCTTACCGTACATCCGATTGTAGCGATCGTCCGCTTGCGAAGGTAGGTACATCTCGGTCGTTTAGCGTACCGATTTCCCGATTTAGGGGGTACAAATCGCCTTTTAATGGACAATTCCCCCTGTACGCCGATCGATTAGGAGAAAATAACGCAAACGGGACGCCGCGGAGCAAGCCCGCATCGTCCCGTTTGCAATTGTTTTATTGATTTGCCAATTCCGCTGCTTGAGCCGGACTAAGAGCTCCTTCATACACCTGCAGTTCATCGAGCTGACCTTTGAACGGTGCATCCCACCAGTTCACGCCAAGACTGAAGACCGAATCCGTACCTGTGAAAATATCCGGGAAGTTCGAACCGCTGAATTTCTGTACGCCATTAACGTAAACGGTCAAGGTACCGTTATCAACGGAATAAGCCAGCTGCGTCCATTCACCGGTTGGAATCGTAAGTCCCGCGATGCCGTCATACCAGACGCCGCTTCCGGACCATACCATTGTATTGTCTGCAGCCGGACCCTTTGGCACCAGACTCACCCAGTTAAAGCCATCCTTGGCACCAAAAAAGGTGGTCGTATACGTCGTCAGCTGATCAGGCTTCACCCAAAGCGATACCGAATACTGATTGCTGTCGATCAGCTTGTTAGGAAGCCGTACACCGGAATTGCCATCGAACACGGCGGCTTGGCCAGCCACTCCTGCCGAATAGGACAACGTGCCTCCCGTATTATCGATCCGGTTGCCGGTAACCGAACCTGCACCAAAGCTGCCGGTAGAGTCGCTTACATTATTTTCGAACGAGTACTTCGCAACCAGCGATGCGTCCGTGTAAGGAAGGACCGTTAAAGCGAAGCTCTTTGCTTCCGATACCATTCCCTTCCTAACAACCGCCGTTAATGTTACCGTCGCCGAAGGCGAGCCGGAAGCCGGCCGGGTTACAACGCCCTGGGAAGTTACCACAGCCGGATTGCTGGAAGTCCAAGCAATCGAGGCATGGCGTGCTCCTTCCGAAGGAAGATTCAAATTCGCAATTACGCGGCTTGTATCCCCCACAGTTAGATCGGCCAGGACATCCTGTACAATCTGCGATTCTGTCTCCTCCTTCTGCTTGCTTCCCCAGATCGTAACTCCGTCACCCGACATCGCCGTAAAAGTCATCGCAAACGACTGCGACATCGGATCCCAGCCCTTGACGAACACGCCTTTGTACGTCATGCCGCCTAAGGTAAGCTCGGCATCGTTACGGCCGGTTGTTTTCCATGTGCCTTCCACGTCGCCAGACACTTTGTTGTTCTTATTCAGCGTAATATAGCTCGACTCCACAATATCGGCCGTTGTTCCTTTGCCGTGGTTAATAAACTTATATTCGCCGATCAGATCCTGGCGGTTCACCTTCTCCAGAACCTCTCCCGAATACCGGTAAGGCGCGGTTACGAGCCAGCCGTCCTTGTTCATAAACATTTGATGAACGCGAACCTCGTGGACCTCGCCTTTTTGCGGGAACCTGGAATGAAAGACGAGAAACATTTTTCCTGTCTTCGGATCCTGGTAGAAAGAATTATGTCCCGGGGATACGTAGCCGTAGCCGATGCCGGTTCCCGGGTCCCCTACTTCGCGCTTGAACAGGAAGTTGCCCATCAGCTTGTTGCCAACTGCCGAGTTGTCGGTATCTTCCGCAAGCACCGCGCTTTTGCCCGCCGCATCCACAAATGGGCCCAGCGGATTTCTCGAGCGGTACAGCCTCATGTTATAACCGCCGTCCGCGCCCAGCCAGCCAATGGTTTCAAACAAATAGTAGTAGTCCGTATCTTTGTTATAGACCATGTAAGGCCCTTCGCCGGATTTGTAATAACCGCCTGCGATCTTGGTCCCGAAATAACGGTCTGTCAAACGACCGTCCTTCGTAACCGAATCCTTGCCCGGATAAATGGCTCTGCCGGTCGCCGGATCAATCTGCAGGGAGAAGATGCCGCCCGACCAGGAGCCATAGGACATCCACAGCTTGCCGCTCTTGTCGAACATCAACTGCGGGTCAATCGCGTTCGGGTAGTTGATATTGGCGAACGTTCCGTCCGCATTAAACCATTTGTCGCTCTCGCCGCCCAGCTTGCCTGCCGATATTAACTGCGGAATATTGGTATTGGTCCACTTTTTGTTTATGACGCTGTTGGCATCATAAGCTACATTTGCCGTGAAGCCGGAATACACAAGCGTATCTACGTACGTATAGGGACCCTCGATATTTTGGGATACCGCAAAGCCAATCGCTGAACGGATATACGTCGAAGACGTGCAGTAATAAAGCATATAAGCGCCTTTTGTTCCGTCCGCGTTGCGGTAGCCGGCATTCCAGAATACGTCCGGCGCCCAGACGGAGAAGCCGCCTTTGCTGTCGGAGTCATTCTCGCCCGCCCATTTGAAGGAAGTCGCAAGGTTTTGCGAGAGATTGCCGTAAAGGACGTTATTAGGTGTTGTATATCCGTTGGTGAAGGTCGTCCAGTTCATCAGATCGGTAGACTTAGCTGCTTCAATATGAGAGCCAAACACATAATACGTATCTCCGTCCCGGACGATGGAAGGGTCGTGTACGGACACATTGGTGAAAGCCGGATCCGCCGGCACAACGCTGGATCCTGGTTTATCGCCACCCTCTGCCGAGGGGGCTGCGCTTCCCCTTGCGGTAAGCGGCATGGTTAATGTAAAAACCAGCATAAGCATAACAAGCTTTTTTAATTTCATAGATTCGTGCATGCTCCTCTCCCCTTATGGAATCATCCTTTAACGGAACCGATCATTACCCCTTTCTCGAAATATTTTTGCAGGAACGGGTACAGCATCAGAATCGGCAGAGACGATACGATAATAACGCCGTATTTGATCTGGTCGGCATAACGCTGGGCATAACCGCCCGATGCCGCGCCGCCGCCCGTACCCGCTCCGTTCTGGAATACCTGGTTGGACAGCAAAATATCCCTTAGCACGATTTGCAGCGGCTGGAGCTTGTTGTCCCGGATATAGATCAAACCGGTAAAGAAATCATTCCAGTGTCCGACCAGGTAATATAACCCGATAACCGAAATCAAAGCCTTGGACAATGGCAAAGCGACCTTGGCGAAATACATAAAATGCGAGCAGCCGTCCATCACCGCCGCCTCGTAAAGCTCCGCGGGCAGCGCGGTCTCAAAGAACGTGCGGGCTATAATCAAATAGAAGATATTCACGCAAAACGGCAGGATAAATACCCAGAACGTATTCGTAATATGAAGATCCTTCATCAGCAGGTAGGTCGGGATCAGACCGCCGTTAAAAAACATCGTGACGACAAACAGGAACATAATCGGCCGTCTCGCCTTAAATTCCTTCCGCGACAGCACGTAAGCGGCCGGCATCGTAAACAGCATGTTGACCAGCGTTCCGAACACGGTGTAGAACAACGTATTCCGGTAGCCGATCCATACCCGGCTGTCCTGGAATATCTCCTTATACCCAAACAGGCTTGTGCCCTTCGGAAAAAACAGCACCTTCCCCGTAGATACGAGCGTTGAATCGCTGAACGAGGCAATCACGATGAAATAGAGCGGATATAAGATGATGACAAATATAACCGCGCATAACGTATAAAGCGCGATATGAAAGGCGAGTTCACTCCCTTTCATGCCCTTGAGCGCCATGTGGCCATCCCTCCTTTCTATCCGAATTAATACAGACTTGTGTTGGACATTTTCTTTGAAGCGGCATTCATCGCAAACAAGAATACAAAGTTGATCAGCGTATTAAATAATCCTATTGCCGAAGCATAGCTGAATTGGTTGGACACAATGCCTATTTTATACACATAAGTGGCGATAACCTCCGAGACCGGCAGGTTCAGAGAATTTTGCATCAGGAAGATTTTCTCAAACCCCGTGCTTAAGATATTCCCCATGCTAAGAATGAACAAAATAATAATAGTAGGAACAAGCGCCGGAAGATCGACATACCGGATCATCTTCATTCTGCTCGCCCCGTCAATCTTGGCGGAGTCATAGAGCTGCGGATCAACGGTAGACAGTGCAGCCAGGTAAATAATGCTGTTCCAGCCGCAATGCTGCCAAATATCCGACAGGACATAGACGGGGATAAAGGTATTGGTCGAAGCAATCAGATTGATATGGCCAAGCCCCAGCCCTTTCATCAAATGGCCAACAACGCCGGTTTCCGGCGACATCAGCACGTTCATCATGCCGACAAGGACGATAATCGATATAAAATGCGGCAGATAAACCGTCGTCTGCATCACATTTTTAAACCGCTTGCGACGAATCTGATTCAGAATCAATGCCAGAATAATAGGCGCCGGAAATCCGACGATAATGGTCGCCAAGCTGATCAGGAACGTATTGCGCATCAGATCGGTGAACAGATAGCTGTCAATGAACTGCTTGAAATAATCGATGCCCCTCCAGGCGCCGCCGGTCAAGCCTTTCGTAAAATCGAAATCCTTGAAAGCAAGCTGAATGCCGTACATCGGTATATAATTAAAGATCAGAACAGCGGCAATAGCGGGCGCAATCATAACCCACAGCTGATAATCCCGTCTTAATGCCCGAAGTCCTCCTCCTAATAATCGCATCGGCCGATAACCTCCCTTGCCAACCTGAGCCGGCATACCGCGTCAAGCACGGCATGCCGGCTTCCGTGGTCCGTTATTGCTTCTTGTAATCGTCGTAGTACTTCTGCATAATTTCAAGATTTTGCTTCAGGCCGGCTTTTTCGCTTTCCTTCACGTATCTGTCCCATTCCCCTTCAACGCCGCCCTTTGTTACCCATTTCGCGAAATTCGTATTTGCCAGGTTCATAACGTTGGTATTGTTCAGGCCCATTGTGCTGTTGTCGGCGCTCGAATATTTCAGGAAGCCAGGGAACACATCGTTATCCACATCGATCTGAATCGCGTCAATCGGCTTCGATTGCTCCAGAACCTCCTGCATATCCTTGCCAAGCGTCAGCTGAAGCGAATCCGGAATATAGAACGCTCCGTTATCCGCCATCGTGGACGTCCATTTCCATGTGCCGGGATCCATCTTGGAATCGGCCGGCGGCAGTACGCTGTAGCTTCCGTCGCCGTTATCTTTAATGTTAGGCCCAAGGGATCCGAACAGAACCTGCATGCCCATATCCGGTGCGTACAGCTCGTTAATAAACCGCATTACCGCGTCTTTGTTTTTCGATTTGGCCGACACGACAAGCTGATTAACCCCATAGTTCAAGGAGTTGTAGTCATAGCTCCACGAAACATTGCTGTCTGGCGTTGCCTTAAGCGGCGACATCGAGGTATACTGCGGCGCAAGCTGCTCGCCAAAGCGGTCGGAAGCAACCCAGCCCATGGTAAAGCCAACCTTCGCCGTATCCCCTTCGCCGCGGGCAACGGACTGGTATTTCGTATAATCATGCGTGAATACTTCCGGATTAATCAGACCGGCTTTATAAAGCTTGTTCAGGAAAACAACCAGCTGTTTGTAGCGATCATCCACCAGATAGTTCTTCACGACGCCGTCTTCCACAAAATATCCCTGCGGGCTGCCGTCGGTCAGCGTCATGCCTTCTCCGCCGAGGAGATAAGCCGCATTGAAATAACCGCCGATTCCGCCCGGCCAATCCATTGGAATCTCGTCGTTTGGATCTCCGTTGCCGTTTGCGTCCTTTTCTTTAAACGCAACGAGCACATCGTACAGCTCATCCCAAGTTGTTGGCATTTGGAGGCCCAGGTTATCCAGCCATGTCTGGTTAATGTATTGGCGTGTAGCCGTGGACGGCCAGTAGCGCTGATATTTCGGAAGGCCGTAAATTTTGCCGTCCGGCTGCTCGGCGATTTTCTTCGTCTCCGGCTTCGCATCAAACATAGCCTGAACGTTGGGCAGCTTATCCAGCATGCCCGACAGATCCTGGAACAGCCCTTGGAACTGCGCCATATCCGCATCCGTAATGACGTTAGGACCGATAAAGAGATCCGGTACATCCCCGCTTGCCAGCATCGTTCCCTTTTTCTGATCCCAGTCGGCCGTAATTTCCTGCCATTCAATCTCAACGCCGGCCTTCTCCTCCACCTGCTGCAGCCATTCCATGTCCTTAAGAGGTTTCGTCAGAGGATGTTTGGTCATAATCGCCGTAAGCTTTACTTTCTTTCCGCTATTGCCGCCGCTGCCGGCGGAGCTGTCTGCCGTAGGACTGCTTCCGGTACTGCTTCCGCCATTGTTCCCGCCCGAATTCGAGTTGCTGCACGCTGACATAATGGTCGTTGCAGCAAGCATGACGGTAATGATGCTGACTACTTTCTTCCGCATGTAATTGCCCCCTCAATTCAATTAATTAGATGGCAGCCGAATCGGAACTCGATACGCTGCACCGAGGCGTCTTCGCCCGGTACATCCACACTAATCGGTATGGCGATAAGCCGTATACGGACAGTTTTCGAAAGGTTGGCATTTTTTGAAAGCGTTTAACTCAGGTTACTGAAAACGCTTCATTTTCCGCGCTTTCAATTAATGTGGATGTTCAAAAAATGCCGCTTGCCATGCGCAGAAGGCTGTTACGTGGCAAGAAGCGAGGCCGTGTTGGTTCTAGGGAAACAACAAAGCCTGCCGAACGATTCGGCAGGCTTGCCCGCGATGTATGTGCAGCATTTTAGGAAATGAGCTTATGCGTCTCCCGGTATTGCCCGGGTGTCGTGCCTACGACTTTTTTGAAGCAGCGGATAAAGCTTGACGTATTAGAGAAGCCCGTCTGCTGGGCAACGCCGTCCAAGGTCTGGCTCGTCGTCCTTAGCAGCTGAATAGAGGTTTGAATGCGGAATAAATCGATGTATTCTTTAAAATTCTGGCCCATTGTTTTCTTGAAATGATGGCTGAAGTTGGACGGCGACATGGCAAAATGGTCCGCAATCAGCTGAAGGGAGAAATCGGGGTTTAAACCCCTTTGTTCGATAAAGCGCGTAACCTCATCCTGGGAAGCATTCCGGACAGGCGGCAAGGTGCTCTGGATCATGAGGCATAACCGCTCGCAGCTGTCCCGGATTATATTGGCCATCTGTTCAACGGTATACCGGAACTGGTAAGCCGTATCCGTAAGCCGAAGCAGGACATCGTCCTCCGGGCTAAATCTCTGCAGCCCGTTAAGCAAAGCGCTAACCGTATTAATGTAAACGCTTCGAACCATATGCGGCGGCATTCCGGCGCTGCTCATTTGGGAGACAATACGGTCCGTAATGGAACGGACCGCTCCGGAATCATTTTTCAAAATAGCCAGCTCCAGCGATTGCAGCAGCTCCGCGTAATAGGAAACGGAGCCGGATTTGGGCGCTTCCAGCTCATCGAAGACGATAACCGGACTGCCCCCGCGCAGTTGAAGATGCTCCGTTGCCCGAACCGCTTGCAGGTAGGCAACATGAATAGCTTCCGCCCGGTCAGGCTTGCTTGAGGTTCCTATGCCGATATAGACCTTCGCACCTGTCTGCTCTTCCAGTTCCCTCCCGGTATCCGCAAGAAACCGTTTAATCGCAAAGCCTGCCTCATGAGAGCAGACGTATATCATTTCGTGACTGTAGATGCTCTTCAGAAAATACCCGGTGCTTTCGCTTGGCTGCGAGGCCTCGATTGCTCTTAAGTACTCCGCTGCCCGGCAATCCGTCCCTTCATCGCTCTTCGGAGACTCGATGGACAAGACGGCAACGGCAATCGCTTCATGCGGGAATGTAATGCCGTATGCATCCGCCTGCCGCATAAAGCCTTCGTCATTGCCCGCTTTCCCGCTTACGAGTTCCAGCAGCATATGATCCCGGAGCACCGGCATCGTCTGCTTCACTCTTGCATCAAGGGAGCTGTTCACCGATACCAGCTCTCCAAGGGCAAAGCGGATCATCTCGAATTCATTCATGGGCTTCCTTCCGCCGGGCTCGAACAGATTGGAGGCAAAATCCACAATCCGCTTGATCGGCTGATAGTTCCGGCGGATAGCCACATAGATAATGAGAAATTCAAGCAGCAGCATCATGCCAATCAGGAGAACCGTATTACGCTGGATCGTCTGAATACCCCGCAGCATCTCGGTTACCGGAAGTACGCTGACATATTGCCATCCGTTCTTATCCG
Source organism: Paenibacillus sp. JDR-2 (assembly GCF_000023585.1). NCBI lineage: Bacteria > Bacillati > Bacillota > Bacilli > Caryophanales > Paenibacillaceae > Paenibacillus > Paenibacillus sp. JDR-2. The sequence goes on from NC_012914.1 coordinate 4,691,753, forward strand.
AAACGGTATGCGAGATAATATAGGAGCTGCCGCCTTTCTCGTAAAAGCCTGCTCCCTTGCCGCTCTTATCAAGACCGGTCAGGAAGTTCTGCACTTCGTTCGTAGGAATATACGAGCCTTTGCTGGATGTGAGCAGAGGACGGCCCTCTCCGTCCAAAATAAAGAAATCTCCGCTGTACATGTCCGACATCGAGTTCAGCATCCGGATAATCGTATCCTCGCGGACCATAATAAGCACCGCTCCCGGTGTTTCGTAACCGCCTATCGGAAGCGGCAGGGCAAAAGTAAGCATGCGGACATGATTGCTGCCCGGAATAATGACATCCTCTACCGGCCGCACTAACGTCCCCTTCAAATTGTTCAATTCGTTAAACATATCAGGCCAGTCTTTATAGTAATAGCCGATGCCCGGTTTCCCGAAGTCGCCCACATTGTAAGCGCTTCCTGTTTTGGCGAATAAATAACCCATGCTTTCTATATAAAGCAGGGTGTTGTCGATAAAGCCGTCTGTGGCATTATATTTCCGCATTTCGTTTGCAATTTGCACGCGCTGGTAATCAATATCTTCGGCGTTGTACAATTTGATTTCCCGATTTTTCAGCAGCTCGAACGGCAAATTGTATACGTAACGGGTAAACGTATCCATCGATGTCCTTACCTGCTCCGTAAGATGCGTATTCCAGTCCATCTCCTTCTGTTTGACAACCGCCGTCGAATGCGGATAGTAGTAGACCAGAATAATAAGCAGCGGGAACAGCAGCACCAGAAAGTAGGAAACGAGATGTTGGATCAGCAGATTCATACGGCTTCTTTTCATCGGAATGCCACCTTTCGCCCTTGCCAAACTCAAAGGATGGGAAAAGTCTCAATAACTGCTTTATTATACCACCCCGGCCAAAAGCAGACTACAGTCCTAAACAGCAATTGAGAGAAATCATACGATCCCGTACGGAATAAGAAAGGATTAATTTGGAAAAATAAAGGAATGGTCGAGATTTCATCCAATTGAATGACGAGGTTACGATGAATAAAATTACAGTCTATCAGTTGTTCGCAATCACCTTTATTTTTCAAATAGGCACTACGATTATTTTCGGCTTTGGCGGTCAGGCTGGCAAGGATGCATGGATTGGAGTATTGCTATCCAGCTTCCTGGGCGTATTTGTGGTTCTAGTCTACACGGTCTTAATGCGATTGAATCCGGGGCTGACCCTAGTCCAATGGTTTCCCGCGCAATTTGGACGCTGGATCGGAACTCCGATCGCATTTCTATACCCCCTTTTGTTTATATATATTGCTGGACGGATTACTGCAGATATCAGGGACATGGTTTCAACAACCTTATTATTTAACACGCCGCTTATCATCATCTCAGGGGTGTTTGTCTTTATTATTGCCTATTGCGTATATGGGGGAATAACGCGAGTATCCCGGCTGGGGGAAATGTTTCTCCCCATCGTGCTGCTCTTGTTTTCGATTGAAGTCATTCTTCTAATCAGCTCAAACGTTATGCATTACCATAACTTGCTCCCTGTTTTAGAAAAAGGTTGGGGACCCGTCTGGAAAACCGTTTATCCGCCCGGCATCACTCAATCGTATGGAGAATCCATTATCCTTGCGATGTTCTGGACGGAGACCAAAGAGCCTAATAAAGTCATGAAAATTACGATTCTCACGACTTTAATGTCGGGAATCATGGTAACCATCTTCGATTTGATGGCTGTGCTTGTTTTTGGAGATATGTTTTCAGGTTTCCTGTACCCTCTTTACACCCTGCTTAGTTTGATAAGCATCGGCAAATTCATTGAAAACTTACAAATGTTTGGCGTGCTTTATTTATTAATGACGGCCCTGTTAAAGGGCGTTATTGAAATGTACGCAGCGGTGAGAGGGATTCAACAATTAACGAATATGAAGAGCTACCGCGCGCTTGTCATCCCCTCCTGCGCCGTTGCACTTTTTCTTGGAATGACGATGTCCAAAAACATAGCCGAGCACATTTATCGCCATCACTTCGAAATATTGGTCCCTTATGTTTGGGTGCCTTTATTCTTAATCTTGCCAACGATTCTTCTCCTTGTTACTTGGCTTCGTCGGCAATTGGCGAAATGAATCTTTTCATTTCTTAACCTCGTCTGACTTTAATTGCAATGCGGGTCCCGTTACCCCTATCCGTCTAACCGTAATGTTCGCTTTAACAGAAACTTCGGCTTCGCGGAACTCTTTTTCCCAGTCATTGCTTACCGATTTCCATAATGCCAAATTCTTTCTTTTGACCGTATCGCTGAATCCGAATATATCTGCTCCGTACTCTTTCTGAACTTTGGAAATCGTCCGCGATACGGTTTCTTCAATGCGTCTGTCCAATGCGTTTTGAACCAGGCTAATATTATTAGTCCGTGTCAGATCCAGCCTGGTGTTATTTTCACGGATTGCTCCATTCGCTGTTAACGTAACAAGAAATTTCAGCTTGCCGTTCTGGACGGTCGGCTGAATTTTGCTATGCAATTTAAAGAGAATAATACTGACATTGCCTTCTTCATCAGGTATGGTTGCAGGAACCGTCAGCTTATTTAAATTTGCGGTTACCCAACGCATTGCCCGGCCTTCCTCAATATTCAGAAAACCAACCAATTTCAAATCTTTATTAAAAATACCTGTTCCTGTAATTTGAAATCCTTCCGGATTGGACGACATATTCTGATTTGATTGATTATCTGACTTAGAATCCATCCCAATTGCAACTGCGGGTATGGCTGGACAAGCTCCTTCACTGGTTGCAGCATGCAAAAAGTTCAATAGCCCCATTTCAACGGGTGTCCCTATTTGATCGTATTCTCCTAAAACCCCAAGTGCAGAAATGTTTTCTAAAGGGTATGTTGTTTTCAGAAATTCGTTTGCGGTGGCTCCCTTGACAATAAATATATCGGTACGCAGCTTAAGGTTGGGATCACGGGTGTAGGTATCGAATACATCCTTAATTCCTCGTCTAGCCATGGATTCACCAATCACAATGACCCGCCGGTGACCGCGGAACACAAGCCTGGAAAGCTTGGCCTGCATCTGCTGTACCGCCGCCAGCGTATTCATGCCATCGCCCGAGACGACGAAAAACGGCTTGTCCTTGCCCCCTCCGACTTTACCGTCCTGCCCGCCGTCTATTCTGGCGGGAATGATCACCTGAGCACTGATCATGACGCCCTTGTCCGGGGATTTGTCGATCCCCCACCCAAGTTCAACCGCAATCTCATTCACTTCCGAATTATCCCAACAGCCAGATACTAATGCAAGAGAGAGAAACAGAAAAAACAAGCTGGTCTTATGTAACTTATTCATTCGTCTTCATTTCCTCGCTTTGAACTTGGTTGCTGGCCTTTGGGGATCCGAGTTTTATTTGCCCCGGCTATTAAAGCCGGACGCCGGGTCATACTCCACCTGGGCGCGCGTATAAATACATCCCTCAGGCTTTGAGGTAATTTCGGAATTACCGGGCTCAAATACGGAACTCCAAACGACCGCAGGCCAAGAAGATGTATCATTAAAAGAAATAGACCGCTAATTATCCCGTATAAGCCCAGCATACCCGCCAATATCAACATGGGGAAACGAAGAAGACGATATGCGGTCCCGAAATTATAGCGCGGGATGGCAAACGATGCGATCCCGGTCGTGGCAACAACTATAACGACAGGAGCCGATACGATGCCTGCTTGTACGGCAGCCTGCCCAATGACAAGCGCTCCCACAATGCTGACGGCCGAACCTACGGCTTTTGGCATGCGAATACCGGCTTCGCGGAGCCCCTCGAACATGAACTCCATTAACAATGCCTCGACAAACGTGGGGAATGGAACGCCTTCCCTTGAATTAGCGATGCTAATGAGCAAATTCGTAGGGATAAGCTGTTGATGGAACGTTGAGAGCGCCACGTACAATGACGGAAGCAGCAGTGCGATATTAAATAAGGAATACCTGACGAATCGAATGAAAGTCGTGTAAATGGACCGTTCGTAATAATCTTCTACTGCCTGCAAACCAGTCCAAAACGTCATCGGAGCGATTAGCACGAATGGGGTGTTATCGACAATGACTGCGACTTTCCCTTCGAGCAAGCTTGCGCATACGATATCGGGCCGCTCCGTATTTTGAATTTGCGGGAACGGAGACCAAGGCGCATCTTCAATAAATTCTTCGATAAAACCTGACTCCAGTACTCCATCCATCACAATCCGGTCGATTCTACTGCGGACTTCCTTCAGAATCGTGTTCGAAACTATCCCGTCAATATAGACAATAACAACATCGGTCTGAGAAACTTCACCAATCGTAACGGATTCCATTTTCAGCTGTGGACTCCGGATTCGTCTGCGTATTAAGCTGGTATTGGTACGCAGTGTTTCCGTAAAACCGTCCCTTGGACCACGAACGGAGATTTCGGCCGCCGGTTCTTCAATTGAGCGTTTTTCGAATCCTTTAAGATCCGCGGCAAGAGCTTTGTTCTCTCCGTCAGCCAAAAGAACGATATTCGCCTTCAGAATGCCATCGGTTATTTCCCCTAAAGTGGAAACGGTTTTAATTTGCGAGACAGCTATCAGTTTATCTTGAATCATCTGCCCCGATATAGGGGCTTCTTCATATAGGAGTGGCGCTAACACCATGTTATCCAACGTTTTGTTGTCAATCAAACCATCCGCATATACGATAAGAATTTCAGGATTGCTGCTGATTGAACGAAAAATGATATCGGAGCATTGTTGAAACGCTTCTCTAACCATTTTCTCGTTTATAGAAAGCTTTGTGCTTAATTCCACATGCTGATCGTTAGGCAATGGAGGAGCTGTCGATTCGAACCGGTCAGAGCTATGATTGCGATCTGATTGTTGTCGACTTCTTATCCGCATCAAGCTTCAATCCCTCCTCCATACGTGAAAGCAAGCATCCAGTTGTGTAGTATATCCAATCTTTCCAAGGTTTATCGGACAGCCGGCTGCTCCCGATCGATGCCAAATAAATAGACAAGGAGCCGTTGCCATAAGGCAAACTTGCTCCTTGTCTATCAGGTATCCGCTTTACTCTTTATACCGATCATCAGTACATCAAAAGTCTCCTCGAATGTCGAGGTCAATCTATCCATAAGCTGCTCGACCGATTCTTCGGACTGCGTATACGTGGCAATGATGCCGTATAACGAGAAGAAATAGATTCTTGTATAAAGCAGAATCTGTTCTTCCTGAAGTCCATCCCTTAAACAGCCCTGAATGGCTAAGGTCAACTTACCGAATAGCTTATTCCGAGCCTTGTTAATCTCCAGCTTTGGTGCTTGTTCGTCCACTCTCTCCGACTTCATATTGAAAATCAACCCGTACATGCTGCGGTTAGTCAGACAAAATTCGATCATAGATAGACTCATCGCCTTAAGCTTATCATCCGAAGAGTTCATTTGACCGAGCAGCTCATCCATCTTGTCGATGAGATATTGAACAGGCGGCATCGAAAGCTGATGAAGAAGCGCCTCTTTATCCTTGAAATAAATATAAATGGTCGTATGCGAGCATCCTGCTTTCTTGGCGATGTCTCGCATGGTTACGTAATCGTACCCCCGGCTGCTGAATAAGTCACCCGCGGCGGCAAGGATACTCTTCTTTGTTTCCTCAGACCTTAATTCCTGCCTGGATACCACTGTCAGCCCCACCTTGTCATCTAGACTAGAGCCATTGTAACCAGCAGGCATTCGGCAGTCAAGCTGACCCGTTTATTTTGAAATTCTGGCATCCAGCCAGCCGCATAGGAGCGTGAATACAAGCATGAATACAATGAAACTCATGGCTACCGACTCCTTTTAGAATAAACTCGTTATGTCCGTTATCAATGCAAATCCAAGCATGATTCCTAGAACGACGCAAGAAGAGACCGCTACCCTTAACCGCGTGCCGCCTGCTTTCCTGAGCGATGTCCTTACGTACATGGCGAAGCCGACAACAAGGATAAGCAGCTCCAATCCGATAGACAGCCCTTCCGATCTCCACGCACCTAAACCAAGCAAAGAGAAATCCCCCCAGTTTCCGGGCAAAAGAGGCAGATCCGCACGATGCACCACTAGATCAAGCAGCCAGTGACTGAATACGACTGCACTCAAAACAAAGCCCGCTTTCCCGCCCCATAGCTTTCTTGCGAACAAGCCCGCCAACACCGCGATAATCATGGCTCCCAATAACGAGTGTGAATAATCCGCATGTATGATTCCTTTCCCGTATCCGCTGCCAAGCTGTGTGTCAATAGGTTCAATGCCCGTCAAATATAACGGAACAAACACAACGTCTAAAAGCTGTGTACCAAGCATTAATGCCCAGAGGGGTATTTCCGGTACCTTCGACCTTACGCCTGCCGCCAAGCCGAAATGTCCTGCGAACATAATATCCACGCTCCTCCACAATAAGTAACCACTGGTTATAATGTAACCACTGGTTACTTTCTTGTCAACGGCTTTAACATAAAATTAAAATGATACATCCAAAACGAAAAAGAGCTGCCTCGCGGCAGCTCTCCTTGCTAACTTGCATTAACCTTCAACGGCTACTTTCTTTGCTGCCGCGTTTGCCTGCTTCTCGTCAGAAGCTTGAGCAACTCGTTTAATAAAGAAGGTCAGAATAAGACCAACAACGCCAATTCCGACGATAACCAGATAAGCATCGTTCATCCCGCTGATTGTCGCATTCGTAATCATCTGCTGTTGATCCCCGGCAGCCCCGGAGGCCATCGCATCCTGCAGATGGGATTTGGTCTGCGTAGTCAGGATCGTAACGAGAAGCGAAGTACCAACCGCACCCGCTACTTGTCTGATCGTATTGGAAATCGCCGTACCATGCGCGTTCAGGCGGTTAGGCAATTGATTAAGACCCGCTGTCTGGACAGGCATCATCAGAAGGGCCATGCCGATTCGGCGGCCGGTGGACATCAGAACCAGATAAGTGTAGCTGGTCGTATCCGTCAGATTAATAAAGCCAAGAGTTGTCACGATAACAATAATCATACCGGCAACGGACAGCCACTTGGCGCCGAATTTATCAAACAGTCTGCCTGTAACTGGCATCAGGAAGCCCATGATAAGCGCGCCCGGGAGAAGGAGCAGACCCGATTCCATCGCGGTATAACCGCGCGCATTTTGCAGATAAAGCGGAAGCAGCATCATATCCGCATACATAATCATCGTAATCGCAATGTTGATAAACGTTGTTAAGCTGTACATATTGTATTTGAAGGCACGCAGATCAAGCAGCGGATTCTCGGAAATGAGTTGACGCCATACAAACAGCACCAGAGCGATAAAGCCGCCGATAATCGTAATAAGTACTTCCGCGCTTTCCCATCCCGCGCTGCCCGCGCGGCTGAAGCCGTACAGCATAGCGCCAAAGCCAACGGTGGATAAAATGACGCTGATAACATCAATCTTCGGATACGTACGTTCCGATACATTCGTCAGGAAAATAAATCCGCAAAGGATAACAATAAGGGCGAGCGGAATCATACCGTAGAACATCATTTCCCATTTAAAGTTCTCGAGCACCCAGCCGGCAAGTGTAGGACCAATCGCCGGCGCGAAAATAATGGCAAATCCTACCATGCCCATTGCGCCGCCCCGCTTCTCGGGTGGGAACAATGTCAATATAACGGTCATTAGAAGCGGCATAATAATACCGGCACCAGCCGCTTGAATCAAGCGTCCGATAAGCAATACGTTAAAATCCGATGCAAGCGCAGATACAATCGTACCCGCCAGGAATAAAATCATCGACGTCTGGAACAGCTCCCGCGTCGTAAATCTTTGCATCAAAAAGGCTGTAATCGGGATCAAAATACCGTTAACCAGCATGTAGCCGGTAGTCAGCCATTGGACTGTAGTCGCCGAGATGCTAAAATCCTTCATTAACTCAGGCCCTGCTACGCTCATAATCGTCTGGTTCAGCGTCGCAATAAAGGCGCCCAAAATCATAACAAATAAAATTGGCCCCTTTTTGACAGAACTGTCTGCTTGTAAACCTTTACTCAACCGCTCCATCCTTCTTTCTTGTCTCTCTAGACTAAATTTACAATGTGTCGTATAGTGAACATTGTATAAATTAAATTATAGCTCGAGCCGCCCCTTTTACAAGCGACGATTCCAGTCAAAAGTGTAAATTAGTTTACAGAAATTGATTTTATGTAGCATTTGTAAAGAAAATAATACAGTCAACACGAAATTGTAGTTTATTACTAGGACATTTATTACTAAAGAATAAGGAAGGAGACAGAGGATGGACAAAACAACAACCCGGACGGATCCGCGTATTTTGCGGACGCGCCAGCTGCTGCGGGATGCCTTTATCGATTTGCTTGAGGAAATGGATATCGAGAAAATTTCGGTTAATAAGCTTGCGGAGCGCGCTACGATCAACCGCGTCACCTTTTATCTTCATTATAAGGACATCCCGGATATGCTTGAAAAAATGGCGGATGACATGATCGTAGATATTAACCAGGTTCTGGACCGCTCGACCGTAAAATCAGACTCGCCGGAGGTGATCAATACAACAATGCTGGTAAAGCTGCTTGAGCATATCGCGGAGCATGCGAAATTTTACAAGATCATTCTGGCCTCTCACCGCACGACGATCTTTACCGAGCGATTATTGCGGCTGTTGACCAAACTGATTTCGGATGGCATCGACAAACGGGGAAATGATTCTTTCGTGGCGAAAGCCAATATTCAGAAGGATATTGCGGTATGGTACAGCTCTGCTGCCTTGATCGGCACCATTGTATCGTGGCTGCGCGCGGACATGCCTTATACCCCTGTATTTCTCGCGAAACAGTTTTTCCTGCTCCGCACGCTGCAGGACCCGAAAGATTGTCGGTAAATGAAATCGCCCTCACCCGGGGAATACTACATACAGGTGACGGCGATTTTTTGCTGATCATTTATCCTCTAGCGGCTTTGTGCTTTGTCTGACAATAAGCTCCGGCTCAAGGGAGTATACTTTTTTCACTTTTTCCTTATTCATCAGATCGCGAAGCACCCGCACCGCCGTCCGTCCAAGATTATTCGCCTGCTGCGATACGGTTGTCAGCTCGGGAATAACGTGATGCGCCAGCGGAATATCGTCGAATCCAACGATCGAGATATCCTCCGGCACGCGAAGTCCCTGCTCCACCGCCGCCTTGATCGCGCCAATTGCCGTAAAATCATTGACGCAGCATACCGCCGTCGGCCGGTCTTTCAATTGCAGTAGTGCTTCCATTTGCGTCCGTCCTGAATCAACGGAGAAGCTGTCCGGCAGAATCCAGTCTTCCCGCACGGCAAGACCGGCATCTTTCAAAGTCTTTTTATAAGCCCTAATCTTGACCGCCGTAGTTGCCATATGACTCTGCCCGCCGATAAATCCAATCTTCTTATGGCCGGTTTCAAGTAAATGTTTGACCGCCAGAACGGTGCCCGCATATTCGTCCGTTACGACTCGCGTAATGCCGGAGTCCTTCAAATTGCCGTTTACGAGCACCATCGGAATTTTCTGCGAATGCTCAACGACCTCCTGAACCAAGGCGGGGCTGCAATCCTTCAGGTTAATCCGCCCGCCCATAAACAGAATGCCGTCCACCCGCTTCTCCTGCATGATGGTCAAGAACTCCGATTCCTTGTCGTGGAGACCAATGGTATTGCAAAGGAAAAAGGTATGGCCGGATTCCCTGCCCTCCTGCTCCGCGCCTGAGAATACTTCCGGAAAAAACGGGTTCGTAATATCCGGTAAAATAACGCCAATAATTCCCGTCTCCTTCTTCAGCAGACTCCTTGCGTTTGCATTTGGCTGGAACTGATATTTTTGCATGATAGCTTCGATCTTTTCCCGCGTTGAGGCACGTACAGGAGCGGTGTCGTTAAGTACGCGCGAAACGGTTGCAACGGACACCTTGGCTTCCTTCGCTATATCGTATACGGTCACTTGCTTCATCTGATAGGTTCTCCTCTGGAACATCTAATATAGTAGAAATTATATCAAAGTTAGGTTACTAAAGAAACGGATTTAAGCAGCCGCTATCCGCCAATCTGCCTATAAATTTTTGTAGTTATGCAATCGATTACAACAACTCTAAAATAACCGCTGCCCGATATGAGTGATTCAAAAAATTGAACACATCATCCAAGCAGCGGTTACGGTTACTCATAACCTATTTATTTTGAAGCCCAAGCTAGGATTGAATAGAAATCCAACGCTTGCTGGACGCTTGATCATATAGAAGGCGTACCTTCGACGGGCTTGCGCCGTTCTCGTCAAAGAGGACAAGCTCGTTGCGATCCTTCAGCCATGCCATCGGAATTTTGTAATCCTCCTGAGGACCAACTTGCCAGTAACGGCCAAGGTCGATGCCGTTCAGCCACAACGTCCCTTTGCTCATGCCGGTTAAACGCAGCTTCAGCTTGGCGTTAACATCCGCCGGAAGCTCCGGCTTATCGAATTGCACGGTATGCCATACCGGAACGCCGGTGTCTCCCGCATACGGCTTACGGTTAAGCTTCTGGACATCGGCGATGCGCCATTCGTTTAACTCGTTCTTCGAGGAAGACACGAGCAGCTCCAGACGCTGCAGCGGCGATTTTACGTAAGCCATCTCGATAACGTTAGAGCCTTCCTGAATGTAATCCGAGATATCCAGCGTGTGATGCAGGAACCAGTCCTGATAGCCTTCCAGCTTGACTTCCTTGCCGTTAATGCTAAGGCGTCCGCTGATTGCGCCTACCAGAACCGCGCGGTCAAAACCGGCTTCCACGGTAAAGGCTCTGCTGATCACACTGCCACCCGCAATAGAATTGACTTCATTCAGATGGACCGTTGCGTCTTCATGCTTCCAGCCGCCTAACAGGTCAACGGATTGCCCGTCCGCATAGACCGCTCCGGCAATCCCCTTCACTTCGCCCAAATAAGGCGAGAAATTGAGACGGCCCATATTTTGCACCAGAATTTGCAGTTGGTTCTTGCTGTTAGGCGTAAGCTGCACTTCAACCGCCGCTGCTCCAACCTTTTGCACAAGCGCCTGCTGCTTGCCGTTTACGTACACTCTGGCCGTATCCTCCAGCCTCGAGATTACTAGATTCGTTGCGCTCTCATTGCCGGCATCGATATCGCATTCATAAAGCAAATGGCCATAAGGCTGACCAAGCTCAGAGAAGGCTTTCGGCTGCGAGGCTCCCTGGCCTTGCGCCGCAGACAGCTCGCAGGCTTCGGAGCTCCAGCCTTCAAGGGCAGGCGCTTGCAAATACACATACGGCGCAAGCTGTCCGCCGGGAAGAGCTCCCAAACCGCCCAGGTGAATCGGCTCCGCGCCGCTATCCTGAAGAGCAGCCCGGAACGTACCGTCTGCCAGCAGGTCGAAGTCGGCGTAGCCAATCGCCCAGCTTGCTCCGCTCTTGCCGGCAATCCGCCAAGCCCGGTCCGCGCTGTCTTTGTTGATGACCACAATACGATAAGGCTTGCCGCCAACGGTCAGTTGAACGAACTGCGCCTCCTGGAAGTGGCAAAGATCAAAAGCAACTCTCGTGTCGCCATCCATCCGTTGTCTTCTGACACCGTCATCCTGAACCAGAATCGGCTGATCGGATTCCAGTTCAATATACGAACGCTGTCCGTTCTCCGCATAGACAATAAGCGTATGTTGACCATCGATCCGCTCATTGGCAATCAGATACGTATTGCAGGTCAAATAAACGCCCGGTTCAAGCTGGAGTCTATCGATTACGGGAACAACGGCATGAGGCCCAACCGTAACCGGAATAGTCCGGCCGTCCGGCAGCGTCATGCTAGTTGTTTCCCGCTCATCCTTCGAACTCTCCACAAACCAGATCCGCTCATTGCCTTTCTCGCGAACCCGTGCCGAAAAACCTTGCGGAAGTGCTGCCAGCGCTGCAGCGCCTTCAACCGCGTTCAACAGGACGCTTTCCGTTGCTTGCACAAAGTAAGACATCCGTTTGGCGGTATTATATTTATCCGTCACGCGCCCGTATTCGCTAAGCGGTGCATCATAGTCGTAAGAGGTCACCATAAAAATATCGCTGGCGCCAACCGTACGGCCGCCGTAGCCGCCAAAGTTGGTACCGCCAAAGAACATGTAATGGCTGACACCGGTAAAACCGGCGCGCAGCGATTCCAGCATTCTTTTCTCATACAGGGCTGCCGTCTTCTGCGTTGCCGCCGGCGCTCCCCAATGCTCGAACCAGCCGGTCCAGAACTCGGTTACGATCTTTGGCGTATCCGGCTGCTTCTGAACCAGATTGTTATAATGATGATCCGCTCCCGACCAGAAGTTCGCGCCTTCAACCGTGCCTTCCGCGCCGCCGACGCAAGTGATCAGCGGTACCATTACGCCCCGGTCCAGCATGACGTCTCTTAGATGAAGCATATAATCGCGCGCAACCTCGTCGCTTGCCAGATAGCCGTATTCATTCTCCACCTGCACAAGAATTACCGAACCTCCGGCGTTAATCTCGCGATCCCGGATAATCGGAATAATTCGGTCCATGTAGCGGTCCACATAGGTCAGATACTGCATATCGAAGGCCCGGAATTTCATATCCTTCTTGGTATTCAACCAGTAAGGGAATCCGCCAAAATCCCATTCCGCGCAAATAAACGGACCCGGACGGGCAATGACCCACAGGCCCAATTCATGGCAAAGATCAAGAAACGCGCCGCAGTCGTTATCGCCTTCGAAGTTCCACTCTCCTTCTTCCGGCTCGTGAACATTCCACGCAAAATAAGTATCGACGCAATTCATGCCGGCCAGCTTCGCCTTCACAAGCACCTCGCGCCATTCTTCCTTCGGCATCCGGAAATAATGAATGGCCGCGCTGTTCAGGAACACTTGCTCTCCGTTAATGTTGTAGCTGAATGCGTTATATTGAACGGCCGTATTTTTATGCGGCAGTCCATTTGTTTGTACGATTGTTTCCTGCATCTGAAGTGCTCCTCCCTGTTTCTCTTTTATAGAGTTATATTGGATATGACCACAGTCGTCACCGACTGCGCCTCAAGATTAACCGTAATTTTGTTACTATGAATGAACAGCTCGGCTTCAATCAGGTTTTCCTGCACCGATGTGCGATACAGCTTGGCTGCTCCACCGCCCGGGATAAACGGACCGAGGTCATAACGGATTTGCCTTTGCCCTTCCCGGTTATTCACAACCACTGCAAGCTGCTTGCGCGCTGCATCGTAAGCCGCAATGGAATCGCGATCATCCAGCCATAAAATACGGCTGCCCGGACGAATAAACTTACTGAAATGAGCCATCGCGTAATATTGCTTCGTCATTTCGTATTGGCTGCCGCCATGTCTGAAATCGGAGTGGATAAATCCCCAGTTATTCTGGGCGCTTTCGTCCTCTACGGCCTGCCAATACACCCAAGCCGCGGGCTGCAGCTGCCGCAGATCCGTAATGATCCTCTCAGCCAGCTCCATCACACTGCTCATATCCCCGTGATCATGCGGCCCGGTGCCCCCGGTCCCGTACTCCGACATCCACAGCTTCTTCCCTTTCTCCTCAGCCAGCCTGCGAATTTCCTCCAGCTGAACGCCGTTATAAGAATGGGTATTGATTTGCGAGAAGCTGTTAAACGTCTCCTCGTCATAGCCGTGCAGCATTTCCAGCGTTTCATCCACACTATTTTCATCGGGCGCGCTGACTGCCGTTTCGGTTATGCCTTTTAATTGAAGGGATCGGGCTGTTTGCTTTATGATCTCCATTTGTTTATCGAGCGAAAAATGAGCCCCTTCTTGAATATTGCCCTTCTTCCACCAGTTTGAGATCGGTTCATTCAACGGGTTAAGCGTCCGGAAGACAACGCCGTGCGCATCCTTGTAGTGCTTAACCACTTCCGTCAAATAGTCCGCAAATTGTTCATAACATTCTTCACGCAAATTATTGCCGCCGTCTTCCGCACCCGTGACGGAACCGCTTAGCGTCATCCAATAGGGCGGCGAATTCGAAAATGCTTCGGCAATATCAGCCCCGCGTTTCATCGCTGCCAGCAAGACGTTCCGCTGGCCTTCATCGGCATTCCAGTTCCATATGCCCTTCTCCGGTTGAAAACCCGGAACATCGCCGCCCGGACGCAGCGTGTTAGGCTGGATTGCCGGATTTTCCCCGCCGCCGATGTTGTACCGGATAATATTTAAGCCAAGGCCTTTATCCGCATCAAAGATAAGATCCATGATCTCGTCCCGCTTATCCCGGTCGTTCCACTGGCCGACAATATGCCCCCACCAGGCAAGCGAAGTACCCCATCCTTCAAAGCCGTCATAGCCATTCTCCGGCTTAATCTGAATAAAGGTATCCTCGTTAGTAAGTCCGTTATCGTGTCCGTTAGTGCCGCTCATAAATCCTCCTGTTCCAGCTATTCTGAAACCTATTTCATGAAACGGGTTTCATTATTGCTGAAAAATGAATACCCTTTGACGGGTATTGGTAATTATGGAGCTCAATTGAAAAGGCTTACAATAATCTGGTTTTAATTATATTCCCGACTTCTGGAAACTGTCAATACTTGTTTATTGGCCGTTCATAAGCAACGAGACTGCCCTTATGGACAGTCTCGTTGCCGCTTTAATGGATTTGCTCGCTACTTCACCGTTACGCTCATCTTCTCGCTCTTGGTCTCTCCTGACGCATTAACGAGTACGGCCTCATACACATATTGGCCAGGCGCCCTGTCCGAAATAGTCGATACCGCGGATTGCGCATTTGGCGTACCGGCTTCCAAAGCTTGCGTATCAATTAATTGTCCATTTTCATATAACCGGTATTCGCTTGCGTTCGTTCCCCACCACATATTCATGGAGATCTTGTATTCGCCATTGTTATCCCAGTTATCATTCGACAATACCGGCTTACCAGGATTAGCGTCCGTTACGGTGACAACAAGCGGATCGCATGCCGTTGTGCCGAATGAATTCGTGAGCTCGCAGGTATACGTATACGTTCCGTTAGCTTTGCCCGTAATATCGGTCTTCACGGTTTGCGCTTCGGGCGATTTGTCGTCCAGCTTCTGCGTATGAATTAACTCGCCATTCTCATACAGCTTAAATACGGTACCGTTGTTGCCCCACCAGAGATTCATCGTAAGGGTATAGCTTCCGTCTTTTAAGCCGCTGTCATGACCGTTGTTGTCCGACAATACGGCTTTCCCCGGTACTCCTGCAGCAAGAGGAACCTGAACCTTCAGGTTATTTTGAGCCTGCTTAAGCATGGCGGATTCCGAATCAATCTCGGCCTGCGTAGCCGCCGCATTAGTAAATAACTCTTGCGCAGCCATTAGTTCCGCCTGGAAGGCTGTGACGCTCTCAGGTGTATACGAGTCTACCTCTACCGCTTTTGCTTCTTCAATAAACAGCTCGAGCAGCGTGCCGTCTACGGATTTTTCATGGAATTCGATCTCTCCGATATTAGCATATCCGCTTGGCGTGTAATATCTTAAATACCGGTAAGCCTTGCTGTTGTCCAGCAGCTGCGAATACCATTTGAAATCCGATATGCCATTAATCGTAAACAAGGTGTCGTAATTCGTTCCGTCGTTCGAGCCTTGTACTTGAGCGCCGTTAATCCTTGCGATATTCCCGTTTCTGCCGATAAACCGGATGCTGCCGACCACTTTCTCATTGCCTGCTCCCAAGTCGATGCGAGCCCAGCCGGTAGCGGTTTTGGTATCCGGAGAAGTAGCCGTATCGCCGTCAAAGGCGCGCCAGCCGTTTGTACCGGCATCGGCCGTGCCATCCCATGAAACCGAGGAAGCAAGCGACATGTCCGCTGTAACCGGAATCTTCGGATAGAGATCAGCCAAGGAAACAAGTAGATTTCTTGCAGCCAGCAGCTGGTCTAGAATTTCCATTTTATCGGCCCCCGGCTGATTGTAGGCTTCCTTGATGCGATCCATTTCCTTCATATACGTATAATAGCTTGCCTTCGTATAGCCATCCGGCTGAACGATCTTGGAAGTAAGCTCATAATCGTAATACCCGTAGATTTCTACCTCCGCTATATTCCCGTACCAGTTCTCCGCGTTATACAGTCTGAGATACCGGTAAGCTCCATGATCAATGATTTTATCCAGCCTGATGTCGGTCCAAGTGTTGGACAGCGCCCCCGAAACCGGATTCGTCAGATTCGTCCAGCTCGTGTTGTCGTTGGAGCCTTGGATAACAAGTCCGTCCAACCTGCCAGCAAGCGTTGCTCTTGGGAAAAGCTTAAGCTGGGTCAGGTTAATGGAAGAATTGGTACCGAGATTAATCGTGTAATAGGATCCCGGACCAGTGATCAGATCGCCGTAAGTCGATGTATTGCCGTCAAACAGCAGAAAACCAACCTGTTCCTTCGTGAGCCCGCTTCCCGACTTCACATACTGGTTGTCGGAAGCCGTAACGGACGCAAGCCTGGTTACATCGATCTTGACCGGCGTTGATTTTCCTGGCACGACAACATGAATTGCGCTAGTATTCGCTGAAATTCCGTCCGCTTCATTAGTCACCGTAAGCACAACGGAGACAATAGTGTCCATTACAGGCTGCGTAATAGTACCGTCCGTGCCAATAACTCCTTCGGGCGCAGCCGATGCAACCGATACGGAATAACCGCCCGGAACCTTCGGAAGCGTTAAGCTTGCTGCGCCTTTTTCCGGTACGGCTATATTCGTTATTGTGGAAGCTATTGCTTCGGCAGATGCCGAATATTTGCCATGCAGCTCTACTTCTGCAACATTACCGCTCCAGGCCGTTGGATTATACAACCGGAAGTAACGGTAGGCTTGGTGCTCGAGCAGCTGATCGCTATTGATATCCAGCCATTTGTTAGCCTGGGACGAGGCCACGGCTTTGGTCAGATTGGTCCAGTTCGTCTTATCATTGGAGCCTTGAATAATTAGTCCGTTCATTCGGGCGGGATGGCTGGCTCTTGGCATCAGCACGATTTCACTCAACTCCACCGACGCCCCTTCGCCAAAATCAACCGTATAAGTTCCCGTACTATTCGTCAAATCCCCGTACGTATCCGGATCTCCGTCAAATAGAAGGTAGCCCACTTGCTCGGCGGATAAGCCGGTCCCCGGCCATTGCGGATCGGAAGCTGTCACCTTGGCCAGCTTGGCAACATCAAGATACGTCGTTCCGTCAACAAGGAAAAGTGCGGAGCTGTCCGTTGTCGAATAAGCCGTGTCGCCGCTTGAACCGTCACTCTTCTCGTAATCGATGGCGAACTTAACCGGTCCGGTTGGAGCAGCCGCTGACATCTTCGCCTCCGCTGTCCAGGTTTTCTGATCGGCTGTGCTTACAGTTGCAGTCTGACCTTGAATGCGAACCTTCACATTCTGAATGGCTTCGCGTGCTTTAATAGTAATTTTAACTATATCCCCCGTTGAAATCTTCCCGTTTACGCTTTGATCCGAGCTCAGGGATACGGAATCCAATTTATTGCCGGTCTCATACCGGGTACCGTAAATTCTAAATTCGGTGAGCTCCAGCAAATTTCGGACGATGCCATACAGAACATCAGGCAGAGGCTTAATCATTTCCAGCTTGATATACCGGTATTTATCATCCTGATGCGCCGCATCCACATCAAGGGTCTGGTATTCCTGCGTCATCCGCGTAACACCCGATGTAAGCCGCGTCCAGCTCTCCCCGTCATTCGAGCCATAGACCGTTGAGTTGGCAAGACGGTCCGCGAAAATATTGCTTTGGAAACCAAATTTCGTTGCCGAAACCTTGTAATCCGGTCCAAAATCAAGAATATGGTACAGGTTTGGAGCAGCTCCCAGCGCTAGTCCATAATAGCCGCCTGTATCATAGCTCAAATCGTCCATCTTCGTGACATCCGCTCCCCAGCTGGACCAGAAAATAGAATCGGAGTAATGGATGCTGCCATCCGCACGGAGAGGCGTCGTTAAAGCGAGACCTTCCGCCGATTGCCTAAGCTTGCCGAGCTGCTGATTAAACGCTTCATCGGATGCCGCATCCAACATCGCTATCGTCTCATCATATACAGCCTCGTACTGATCAAGCGATTCAGACACATAAACGGCGGATGGATCGTATGGCGCGATAGCTGCTTTTACCGCGGAGGCCCGGTCCGGAGCCGTAATGATTGTAACCTTTTTCGCCGAAACGGTTGTACCGTCGGAAGCTGCAGCAACAAAAGCTGCCTCTCCGGCCTCAGCCGGCTGCCAGGTAAATGCTCCCGTGGAGTCATTCAGCGAAGAGCCTACCGGCTGATTCGCCAGTGAATAGGTAATTACATCCGCACTATTGGCATCCTCCGCAGAGAGATCGAGGTGAAGAGACGAGCCCCTATACGTATATACCTGCAAATCCGAGCTTCCGGATTTAAATGCCGGCGGCGTTAATTGCGTTGCTGCCAGAGCGTTAATATGATCGATGTCAACGATCGTGCCGGCTGATCCTTTTACCGTTAAATAAGCCATATCTCCCATAAAACCGGAGACCGTCACATACGTCCATTGTCCTTTCGTATCCGGCAAGGTCCAGGTCGCGCCAAGCATATCCAGATCAGCTGTGCCATTGGTCCGGATTTTCAAACCAAACGTCTGCGATCCGTAACCGGAGCTTAGATACGCAACCGTTGTTCCCGCTTCCGTCGCTTTTATACGGACAAAGGAGGCATCTCCCTCTTGTTCCGTCTCGGAACGATCATCCAATGCCGTGTAACGGTCTTCCACTTCCATAATCGATGCGCTTGCTTGCTGTTTCGGGAGATGGGACGCTCCTTCAGCCTGCGCCTCCTTCGGGATATACAGCCAGAAGTCGCCTCCGCCGTCGACGTTATCCCAATTGTTGTTAAGTCCGCCGCCGTAATAGAAAGTAAGCGGAGTTCTCTTCTTAAAGGCCTCGTAATAATACGGCGCCTTCTCGGCAACATCGATCCCTCTCACGTATGTATAGTAGTAATAGAGATCCCAAAAGTTTGCCGTATTGTATCTTCCTCTGTATCCGGTTGCAATATGGTTATACGTGTCCCGGATCGTGCCGTCCGGCGAAATCGCATAAGCCACCGGCGTCCAAGGGGTATCATAGCCAAGCATATATTGCCAGAAGTAATTGGCGGTTGCGAGAATGCGGTCATCCAGAAACTCGAATGGACCCACGGCATCCGCGCTTTCGGAGACCGTACCGTCTACCGGGTCTACCTTGGTTCCCTGTGCCAGCAGCATCCGCGAAATGATGGCCGCGTTCGTTAAATCGCCGCCTCCGTGAGCTTGATCGCGTCCCATCTCCAAATGCTGCACATGCGGCGTTGCCGGTTCTCCCGTCAGGTCATTCGTATCCACCATGCGGAACATCTGTTTAATGGATCCGTTAAAGCCCTGGTCATTCGCCGTCTTATTAACGGTGAACCATTCGACGGCCTCGTCGTATCTCTCTTTGTTGTTCGTGAAAATATAACCGGCCATCGCTCCCATCAGCGGATAATTATGCTGATTCATGAAATAATTGTTGCTGTGCTGGAACGTTTCAATAACCGGATTAATCAGGTTGTTTGCAAAATTCGTTGTATCCTGCTCCGTCCACTCCCATTCCGGCGAGGGGCTGCTTGTATATCTCAAAATCTCCGCTGCCGTTACCATCCGGTTAAGCGGAATCCCGGTATGAATATGAGCATCCGTATAATACGCGTATTGGGATGGATCCATTTGAGACCAGATCCGAATAGCCTTCATCGCGTTTGCCCGGTAAGTCACATCGCCGGTTACGAAATACATAATGGATTGCGTGTACGCCATCAGGGCATCGCTAATGAATCTCGATTGAATGCCTTGGCTGTTAAAAAAATTGGACAACGGTTTTGTAGGGTCAGTCGTACTTTGGTTTTTGATCGACACGGTCTTGGAGGCTTGTGCCGAGGCTGTCATGCCCGTGTAATAGGAATACCAAGGCTCCTTATGCGCCAGTACTTGAGCCCGCATGTTCTCGAGAATGTCCTTTGTTAATCCAACGCCGGGATGCGTAAAGCCATTGCTGCTG
The DNA here is from genome assembly GCF_000023585.1 of Paenibacillus sp. JDR-2. NCBI lineage: Bacteria > Bacillati > Bacillota > Bacilli > Caryophanales > Paenibacillaceae > Paenibacillus > Paenibacillus sp. JDR-2. The sequence continues at coordinate 4,711,804 of NC_012914.1, forward strand.
ATGCTTTCCTGAACGGTAACGGTATATCCGGAGCTGATCCCGTCATCGGATTCTTCGGCTGCCGCAGCTATCCCTTGCGGCAGCAAGGACGCTGCCATGCTCACGGTAACGATAATGGACATCAACCTCATCCATACCTTGCTGAAAGATAATTGCCCCACTAATGAACTCCTCCTCAAGTAAGATGACACCGCTTACAATTAACTCGTCATAAACCGCTTTGATTCAGCATTCTTCCTCCTTCCGCCCAATCTACTTTAACTATAGAGCGAAGCCCCAGCCGCTCCCATCGCAATTTTGCAAGATTTCTGTAACTTTTGCCGTAAGCAAAAAAAGCTCCGGACGGCTTGTCCGAAGCTCTTTAAATCGTAGTTTTTTATAATTTATTGTTATAAAATGCTTCGAATTCAACAACGGAGTCAAAGCGGTTTAAGGCTACGCCCTCCGCTATGAGATGCTTCTCCAGCTTAACGATAAGCTGCAACACGGCTAACCGCAACGGTTCGAAATTAGTTGGATCCAGCAACGAGACAAGATCCGGATATCCATAACGAACGTAATACTCCCGATAGTCCCCTATGTCAACAAGACCGGGCCAGCGTCCTTTTTCCGCCGCGTACATTATTCGGGCGAGTCCGTCTTGCAAACCCGCAGCAACAAAAAAAGCGGTTTCGTAATGGCCTTTTTCGCATGCGGTCAACAGCTTGTTCATCATCCCCCTTTCCTCTTCGTAGTATCCCTTCATACGTTCTTTGTAAGAGCGCTTCTCTTCCAGACTGTTTCTTTTCTCCGATGTAACACGAATGGTATCTGCAGTCATTTCCTCGCACGCCAATAAGATTTCATCCGGACTATGGCTGAACATAATCGTATCCAGGTATTGATCTAGTTGTTCCGGCTTTACCTTGAGATCTCTGACTTGCTCACGATAGTGGCCCCAGCTTCGCTTATAGTAGATTTGGTTCAAGAAGCCAAGAGACTTGAAAATATTTCCGGTTATCTCTTGAGCTTGAATCCGGGAATAGGACAGATCTTTGGAGTCTGCGAAGATCCGCAAATTAGCCAATCCGACAAGGCATTCCTTAATAACGGATTCTGCTTTATTAACCATAAAGCATGCGTTGGATTCGCTTCCCATTCCGGATATCCTATCTCGAAGCGCGACGAATCTAGCAAGATCATCCTCTGAACGAACATACAATAGCTGGCAGTCCGCTATAATCGTTGTGTTCCATTCCTCCGATGCTGCCATTCTTTCAGCGCGATCCCATCCGATTGGCCAAAAATCAAAGCTTATGCCTTCGATTATAAACTGGCACTCTGCTTGTCTCCCTTTGTCCGTTGCCGGAATAAAGAAGAAATCCAAATCGGAACGTTCCGTTGCTCGCCCCTGCAAATAAGATCCGTAATATCCGACAATCGAAATATCTTCCGAGTAATGAGTTTTAATATGCTCAACAATAATATCGGCGACAGCAAAAACATCAACCATAAGATCCCCTCCTAGTCTTCCATTAGCATAAGATTTATACAATTCACGTTACAATCCTATACTACCAAATTCAGGAACCCCATTCCGGGTATAAAACATATAAATGAATTTTTATAAATCCCGGCGCGAGTGTACTGGAATTTCCTCAACAGCAAAACAAGCCAAGTACCCGAGGGTGGTACTTGGCTTGTAATTTGCTGTTCAAGATTATAGCTGATGAGTTGCGGTTGGCTGCCCCACTGAGCTTGCTTCAAAGCCGTCCACATTAGCATCTGCGGATTGCCTTGAGAAGACCTCTAGACGCGCAAAATGCAAACCGCGCGATACTTGGATGCAGAGGATCAAAAAAATCATGTAAAGGATTAGCGTGACAAAACTCAGGATAAGAATCATCGATCCGCTGAGCTCGTCGGCTTGGTTAACATATCGGCCAAGTCCGTTTGAGAGCATCATGAATAGAAGAAGCGGCAATGCCAAGCCGCAGATCCAGCGCCCTTCCTTCTTAGCGCCGTCCGTATCTTCCAGATACCATCGTCCAATCATTCGGTAAATAGAAGGAATCCCGAATAAGTTGTAGACGGGGATCAGGATGCACGCGAGCGATTTTCCCGGCGACCGGGCGAAGCTTGGAAAGAGCGCCTTCATATCGAGATGGACGCAATAAATCCAGATAAGATAGATAACCGCAGCAATATAATACAGAACAGAGGATACAATCTCAATGAAGCCGTAAAATTCATAAATATAAGTGGAGAAAGCATTCAAATTTACTGCATACACAATGGTGCTGACGAGATCCGCACAGGCTAATCCGGCAAGCACCCACAGGAGTATTTTCAGAACGTTCGATAAAGTCTCTGACTTCAATTTCAAGGTTGGTTCACACTCCGGAGATAAGGATTAGGTAACTGCCGCAAATAGGAAATAGCTTCATCTAATGTCGCAACCGGAACAAGCTGGAGTTTCAAATGCAGTTTCTTCGAGGTAAACTGGGCTTCTTCCTCGTTGCTGAGTCCCGGATACATAAACGTCTCCTTATCCTTGGGAACGAAGAAAATATCCGTACCTGCCGCTTCGGCCGTTCGCAGCTTATCGCGGATAGCGCCAACGGAGCCAACTGTATGATCTTCTTCAAGCGTTCCCGTGCCCGCGATAATAATCTTACCGTCTTGAGAAAAATCTTCCTGCATCGCTTCTTCCACAAGCCCAACCCCCAGCATAAGGCCGATAGAATCCCCATAATAATTCGAGGTTTCTTCAATTAACTGCTGAAGCCGTTCATCTCGCTGGTCTTGCTCGAGCGGGGCAGTGATCATTTCGGAAGCCGAATCTATGGCATAATGGATCGTCTCGTTACGCATATCTTCTTCAAAGTCCAGCATTGCGCTTAGATCGTTTTCAGCCGAGGAATCAACTTTAGTAAATTCGGCTTCCGAATCGCGAAGGCCAACGGAATACTTCTCATAACGATTACGCGTAACGCCCTCTTGGACATACACGAAGTTAACGCTGCCTTTGACATCGATCTCTTGCATCGGAACGATCTCGCCCGTTGTCGTGAAGCTATAGTACTGGGGCCAATAAGCATAAATGGCTACAGAAAAGGGAATGAGAAGCAATAGTATGCCTATGATCCAGTGGCGATATGACTTTTGACTTTCTTTGCTTGTCATCTGAGGTGTATCTTTCAACTTCGCAACCATCCTATATGTTCAAATGTAGGTCGAATGTCTCCAATTCGACAGCTGGATAAGTATTCCTGCTTACTTATAGAAAGAAACTAAAGAGTGAGTGCAGTCCATAGCATCGAAACTCCTGAACACAAAAGGAGAACGTCCAGCACATAGCGGAATGAGGCCATACTCATGCGCTGCACCATTCTTTTGGCAACAAACGTGCCAAGCATGAGAGAGCTGCCGACAATAACGCCTTGCACAATCAATTCAAACGGAAGAGCCCCAAGCTCCTGGAAGGTCACAACCTTGCTCATATAAAGCGCAAGCGAACTAACAGCTTCCGTAGACAGGAGACGAATAAATAGCCTGCCAATCCCAACACTCCCAGAAAACCTTTTCTATGTATTTCCTCCACGGTACGATTGTAGCATAAAATTTATCACTCAAAAGTAAATAGAGCAGTCTGCCGGCTGGCAGACTGCTCTATTATTCGTTCAATAATATTTGAGTAGATTTAGCAGAACGCTTTTTCTTTTGAAAAAGACTTCCCGTTATGCAATATCCTAATAGAATGCCCGCGCTATTTAAGAGGACGTCATCAATATCAACCGCTCTCATTCCTAGATTAATGAAATACATGAACAATTGTCCGGATTCAATAATGAGCGGAATAGCGAAAGCATAAACGGCTATGTTGATTTTAGGTATGACCCTGATGTTAAAGTAATAGTAAAAACCAAACGGCATGCAAATGATGAGATTTCCTATAATATTTTTAATCGCCGTGCTGGAAGGGAAATCCTGGAGGTACTCGATAATGGTCTTAAAAGGAATATAATTATACAAAATATATTCGGTTTGAGCCGCATAATAAAGCCATACCATAAATACGACAGAGGACGCATACAAAACAAAAGATACATGAAGAACCTCTCGAATCAAGTTGATTCTAAACACTTTCCATAAACCTATTCTTATAAGGATGTAAAGCAGCGTTGCAGGAACAGCAATTATAAGAATATCAAATCCTAATAGATCTCCTCATTAACCCGTTTTTTATAACCTAATTTTTTCCACGTACTTCTAAACGATTACTAGGCTATAAAAGTTACGTATTCCGATCCTATCTGCCAACAAAAAAAGCAGCCGATTGCCGGCTGCTTAATGTGTAATTTTATTCAGAAGGAACATTCATCTGCTTCAAATCTAAAATATACTAATGTCGGATCCCAATCTTCCCATCCTTTAGCCTCATGATGCGGTATCACTGAAACACGATATCTTAAGTTTTTTAATCTAATCTCTTGAACCAAATCATCACTAAGCCCTGCCGAGTATTGATCAATTAATAAACTATTATAAAAAGGTAAGCGGAAAAGCAATTCTCTCCACGAAGACTCTACACTGATTTCAAATACAATGTTCTCTAGGTACTTCATATGTTGTTTTTTCCGTAATCTTTTCTTCAAATCTAACTATCACCTCTATTTTTTCTCGATCTGATCCAACTGTTCCTGCAACACCTTCATATAACGGTCAATGCCCGCTTCCCTCAGCTTCTGCTTCAGCGTGGCCAAGTCACTGTCTATGTCCTTGCTGATTCCTAGATTCAGCGGCTGGATGTATTGCTCCTGAACCGTCTCCAGATTCGACAGCTCATCGAATAAGGAAGACGTATCGAACAGAAAATTCTGGTACGGGTCGGCGCCATTCTTTTCGGCCAGCCTAGGGCCTTCCGTAACGGTCAGCTTGTCTACAATCGTCTGCCACTCCTGCGGATAACGGACGGGAACATTCATATAGCCGTCTATAACACCCGTCCATGCCTGCTTCTTATTCTCTTCCTTAATCCCGTCGTAAGAGATCCTGCCGCCCTGCAGCTTGTAATTCTCGCCTTCTACGCCGTATACCAAAAGGTTATAGTACGTTTGATCGGTATGGGCCTTCTCCAATATTTTGAGCGCGATATCCGGATGCTGGGAGTTGGATCCAATTGAAATCTGCGTTGTTGTATTCGCCGAGGTATTCGGTAAAAACAACGTGTTCGGGAACATATCAAACTTGTAATCGATCCAGCCGTACTCCTGGTCCGGATACGCAGCTTTTAAAGCCGAGATATACGAATTGCTAACCGCGCCAAAATGGTTATTAAACTCCAGCGGCTTCTTATTTTCCTTCATTAAAGCCAATGTTTTGGTCGTTTCGTTTTCTTGAGCGCCAAGAATATCATGATCCACAATACCTGCGTCATACCACTCTTTGGCTTTTGTCGCCATCATCTTATATTCCGGCGTATCAAACATGCTGATGACCTTGTACGGATCATTAATGGGCGCTACCGCAAACTCGGCAACGGAATAATACTTGTCTCCTGTCAGAGCAAGCCATAGGTTATCGCTGTAACGCTTGTCGATAATCATTGGCGTATCCGGGAATTCCTCTTTTGCCTTATACAAATATTGCTCCATGGCAGAAAAATCTTTAATCTCGGGCAGCTGCCACTTTTTCCTCAGATCCTCGCGATAGAACATCCCTTCACGGCCGGCTCCCGGCACGTTCAGCTGCGGAATGCCGTACAGCTTGCCGTCGATCTTCATCTGCTCCAGCATCCCTTTGTAATGCTCAACCAGTGCCGGCACCTCGCTGAGTATCGGAGTCAGATCAACAAACGCGTTTTTGGCCGCAAAGGACTTGAAATCCGACCACGAACCACCTACGTAGAAATCGTATTTCTTCGAGGCAATCGCCATGCCGATATTGCTTTTCTCCTCATCCCAGGGGATAAAATCAAAGCGGACCGTAGCTCCGAAATCCCGGATCGTTAATTCATCAAGCTGCTTATAAAAAGAATCCATTCCGCTTGCCGGCGGATTTCCCATCGTGATCGCGTTTAACTGAATAACCGGCTTTATTGCTTCCGTTACTTCTGCCGCATCGGGGGCCTTCTTGTCCTGCCCCATACATCCGCTGAGTACCGCGGGGATCGTCAGCAAAGCCGGCACTATTCGAAACAACCGCATCTTTCCTCATCCCCCTTACATCCATTGCCTCGCTATCGGTGAGTAACCGGAACGTTAATCGTTACGCAGGTTCCCTCGCCTGGTGTACTATGAAGCTGCAGCTCGGCCGTTTGGCCAAAATACAAATCCAGCCGCTTCCTAATATTGCTGAGGCCATAACCGCTCCCGCGATGCCTTCGCTCCTCGCCGCTTCCCTCTTCCGGCATACCAACGCCATCGTCGCAGATTGCGATCATCAGCCGATCCTGGTCTCTATAGCCTGTAATCCGGATCGTGCCTCGGCCGCCGGGGTTTTCCGAAATCCCGTGAAGGATCGCGTTCTCCACAAGCGGCTGAATCGTAATTTTCGGCAGCATGCAGTCCATCACCGATTCTTCAACCTCTACTTCAAGCTGGACCCGGTTCTTAAACCGTTTCTTCTGAATCTCCATATAGATCGAGCTTAACCGCAGCTCATCCTTAACGGTAACAAAATCATTCCCTTTGTTTAGAATCAGCTTGTAATAATCGGATAAAGCATAAATGATCTGCTGAATGTTGTCCCGCTCTTCCTTCTGCGCCATCCAGTTCAGCATATCCAGCGTATTGTACAAAAAATGAGGATTAATCTGGGACTGGAGCGCCTTCAGCTCGGCCTGCGTCTTTTCCTGGCCTAATTTGTACTGCTCGACCATCAGCTCCTGCACGCTGTTAATCATGTAATTGTAGCTTAATATCAGCTGGCCGACCTCGTCTTTGCTTGGCCGGATATCCAGCTCGTTCAGGCGGCCTTGACGAACCTGGCTCATCTTGTTCATCAGCAGATAAATTCTGCGGGTAATCGATTTGGCCACAGGGAAAATAAACAACAACAAGATGAGACAGATGATCACATAGACCATCACCATCTGATATTTGATTTGATTAATGCTCTCCGTGGCGGCGCGGTGCGAAATAACGGACATCAGATACAGATTGGTATCCCCGATCTCCTGGCCTCTCGCCATATAAGACCCGTGTGCCAGCGAGACATTCACATAAGAGCCCTTGCTGTCAAACGGCTTATCCAGCCGCATGGTCTCCAGCTCCTTCTCGCCGCTGTGCGCCACAAGCTCGCCTGCTGCCGTCTCTACATAAACAAGCTGCTCCGGATTGGATTTGGTCAAGCTTTGCTGGATCTGCTTAAGCTCCAGGTTGAGCGAGACAATCCCAATCGCGGAGGTATAGTCTTCCGGATTCCAGAGCAGCTTGTTCAAGGAAAGATAGGACTGGCCCGTGCGGGTATCGATATCTTTGTTCAACGTCCAGGTAGGACCGCCTTTATTCTCGATCACCTTCCGCGCCCAATCCAGCTCCCGAATACTGTTCATCCGCCGGAACAACGTATCTACGCCGGTAAAAGCATAGTTATCATCCACATAATATACGATGTTGTCGATGTCCGAGCTGGACACCATGATCTGCGTATAATCCACGATATTGCCGTAGACTTCAATCTGGTCGGCGACGCTCATCCGGGCCGAACCCTTGGCGAGAATCGCCTCCATATCCTTGTTAACGATCAGCATAGAGGACAATTCCTCAATATGCTCCAGCTTGCGGGTTAACGTAGTCAACGTCTGCTCGTAGCTCTGGTTCTCGGCGTAATTTTGCCCGTTCACAACCAGCTTGCGGATCTCCCCATAGGAGATAAAAAACGTAATAATAAGAGGGACAATCCCGATAAAGGCGAATAAAATGATAATCTTTTTGCGTAAAGGCATGTCGTTGACAGAATGAATAAGGTTCATCCGGATCAGGTCTTCTTTCTGTATTCAAGTGGCGACAAATCGGTTGAAGCCTTAAATACTTTGGCGAAGTAGCTCGCGCTGGCGTAGCCGCACAGCTCGGCAATGGTATTCATTTTGTAATGCTCGCTCATAACCAGCTTCTTCGCCAGTCCGATGCGGTAATCACTGATATATTGCTTCATTGATACGCCGGTCTCCTGCTTGAACAACATCCCCAAATGCGCGGTGGACAGATGCATATGGTCGGCAATCGTCCGCAGATCCAGATCCGGATTCTGATAATGAGCCGCAATATATTGAAGCACATCCTGCACAAGCCGCGAATAAGGCGAGGTCTCCTGCACCTCTTCCAAATAGGCCGAGCAGATGATGTTCATCGTCCGTTCTACTTGTTCCAGAGTTCGGCAATTCCGCAATGCTTCTTCGACATCCTGAATGCCGTATTCGCTCTCCAGTCCGATAAGCAGCTTCTTGCTGCCTCCTACTAACGCTAACGCCGCCGTCTCGAACAACGCGATAATCCGGGCACAGTCCGCGTATTCCTGCTCTCTTAATTGCTTGCACGAGGCATCCACCCACTCCGGCAGCTGCTCCGGATTTTCTTCCTTCTGTTTATAAAATTCCGGCAGCAGGTTGGCAAGTACGGCATGGCTCTGCCCCTTCTCCTGCGGCTGATAGAATCTGCGCCGCGGATCGTAGAAGGATCGTTCCGAAGCCCGGCAGGCCGATTGATAACTAGCGGGAAGCAGCTCCAGCCCAGTTGCCGGCTCTCCTATTCCAAGGCTATACGCCTCATGTTTTCTCACGAATAAGTCCGCCAAATAATGAATCCGCTTATAGTCCTGCTTGTCATAAGCCGCAACAACAAAGCAGCGGTAACGGTCTAGCTGCTCCCCGATGACCATTACGCCATTACTGCTCCAGTAGCGATTAATGAGGTCGAGATCAGCTCTGCTGCCCTCTTCTTCCTTCCGGCATGACACCAACATTCCGACATAACGTTTGCCCATCGGAAAACCCGTTTCCTGGCATAACTCATTAACCGTTTCAAGATTAGCGCCATTCTCCCGCAGCAGGCCTGCCAATCTTTGCCGCTCTAATTCATTCTTCTGATTCAAAACGGCCGTTTGCTTCTGCTTGCTCTGAATGGTGCGGACCGATTTCATGATTGCCTGCTCCACTTCCCCAAGCTTAAGAGGCTTCTCGATATATTCAACGGCGGACAGCTTAATCGCGCTTCTGAGATATTCCACGTCCATATACCCGCTCATAAATAATAACTGGCATCCCGGAGAAGTCTCGGCGAGCTTCTCGGCAAATTCGATCCCGTTCAGCTTGGGCATGCGGATATCCGTCAGGACGATATCCGGCTTCTTCAGCGAAGCGAGCCGCAATGCTTCGGCCCCGTCACTTGCGAGAAACACTTCCCGTATGCCAAATTTCTCGAAATCGATTGTCTCGCTTAAGCCCTCCCGGGTGTAATCATCGTCATCTGCAATCAAGATCCGCATGACTCATCCCGCCCCGCTTTCACCCGTAATGATAACGCTTGCAATTCTATTAAATTTTATATGATATCAAGGCAAAGATAAATAGAAGGTTCTCCTATCCATATACTTGCAGCAGTCTATCGTACTCCATTAACGTGACAGGGATAACCGAGCCATGACGCGGCTGCCCGGGCAGCGTATAATGAGCGGGGATTTGCCAGTTGCCGGAGCCGAGATCGGACGTTACAAGCGGGATATATCCCCGAAAGCCGAACTCGTCAATAAAGAGATACCACTTCTCTTCGACATTGGATTTAAAAATGATAGGGCCTTCTCCGCGGACCATAAAATCCTGCTCAACCTGCTGATGAATCATCTTATACTTGTCATGCTCAAAGCCTGTTCCTACTTCCTGGATGATGTTTTTGCCTTTCGCAAACCGGTAAATTAATCCCTTATGCTCGATCAAGGTTGCGTCAAGCACGGAATAGCCGTAATCCATATACACCTTTGGTTTGCCGAAATGGACAAAATCCTTCGTTTCCGCAACCATCATCCGGTGGTACCTTCCGCTTCCGATTGATGCCCAGAATACTTTATATTGCTGACAGCCTGCATCATAGAAAATTTCAGGCGCCCAGGCGCAGCCTGCGTCCTCGGGTGCAACCTCAGCCATCCGCTGATCCGACCAATGCACAAGATCATACGAATGCCAGACCATAATCGACCGGCTTCCTGAGGTAACCGCCCGGTTCCAGCCCGGATTCCGGTAAATACTCAAATCCGTTGCGACAAGGTAAAATTTATCCCCTTGCGGCGATCTCGCCAAATACGGATCCCGTACTCCGCATTCCCCTAGATACGAGGTCAGGATGGGCCGGCCTCCGTTAAGCTCATGCCAATGCAGCGCATCGTTTCCTTTGCTAAGCGCAAAGTATACCTGCTCTTCTTCTGCTGTTTCATTGCCTTTGAAATAGGCAAACAAATAACCCGCATAATTATCCGCCACTTGATCAACCTTCTATCTTCAGAGATTTGTCGCATCATGCCAGCTGCCAAAAAAGGAAGACCTCTGAATTCGTTCAGAAGCCTTCCTTGCCTTATTATTTCAATGCGGCTTGACGCTCTTGATAAACTTTGGTTGCCTCGTCCAGCATTTCCTGACCGCCTGCCTTCAGCCATTCCGATTTGAAGGATTCAAATTCCTTCTCCACATCGCCTTTCGTAACCATAACCTTAGAATAGAACGAATCCTCAAGCGTATTCAGGTTCGCCAAGTATTTGGTCTTCGACTCCAGCGGAGTTGGTCCAAGCAGGTCGGAAATTTTTTCATTGCCGGCATTCAGCTTATCCGAGAACGCTTGCTTGTCGGCAGGCATCTGGAACTTTGCGTTGGAGAGCGAGCGGTCTACAAACGGGTTATAAAATCCGCCCGTGCCAAGGTCGTTCTGAAGCTGCGGCGTATCCAGATATTCTTTTTTCCATACCGGAACGCCGTCTACCAAATCGTACGATTTGCCTTCTTCTCCGTATGTCGTTCTGAGGTACACTTCGTCGTTGGTCGCAAGATCTTCAAGCATTTGCAGGATCTTGATCCGCTTCTTGTCATCCTTCTCCAGCTGCTTGCCGAACATGAGAGGAGTCTGCAGCGGACCGTTCGACATAACGTAAGACTTGCCGGCAGGACCAATCAGACCTTTACCGTATGCGACAGGGAAGCCGTTTGCTTTGTCCTGCTCCAGCTGGCCGAATAAATGGTGGTACATGTAGTTGTCTTTAATGCCGATTTTCTGGCTGTTCCATTTGGTGTTGATCTGATCCTGGTCATCCGTAAGGAATTCCGGATCAATCAGGTCCGATTTGTACCATTGATTAATCTTCTTCACGGCTTCCTTCGCCTGATCGGTAATCCCGCCCCAAGTTACCGTACCGTCTGCCGCCGCCATGAACTGATAAGGGTTAACGCCATACGCGGCGAATACTTCGTTAAACAGCTGGTTTCTTGCGGATTTGCCGCGGCCCGTCATGCCGTACGTATCCTTCTTGCCGTTGCCGTCCGGATCATCGTTCCTGAACTTCGTCAGGACATCCTCGTATTCTTCCAGCGTTTTTGGAGCTTCGGTATAACCAATCTTGTTCAGCCATGCCCCGTTATAAGTAGGAATAAAGCCATAACGTCCGTTCAGCCAAATTCTCGGCACCCCGTAGTTTTTGCCGTCAACCATGGCAATTCCCCATGCCGCCGTGTCGACCTGATCGATGTCTGCCGAATATTTGGGCATATATTGCTTGATCTCGTCAGTCGAGATACTTGCGATAATGCCTTGTTTCGCATAGTTCGCCATATCCGCTTCCTGCAGCGTACCCGGGAAAATATCCGGAATCTCGTTGGAAGCGAGCTTCAGCTTAAAGCTTTCATCCGTCAAATTCATGTTGATGAGTTTCACGTTGTATTTCTCTTCCAGATACTTCTGGGTCGGATTTCCGTCTGCAGACGGGATATTCCAGGTCGAGCCGATCGAGATTTCGATGGGCGATTCTTTTTCTGCGCCGCTGTTACCTTTTGCATCGTTAGTTTGGGATGCATTTGTTGCGCTGCTATTCGGGTTGTTATTGGAATTGCCGCTGCAGCCTGCCGCCGTAAGGGACATTGCCAATACGGATGCCAGAATTACCTTTTTGCCATGCTTCATCTTTTTTTGCTCCCCTTTACATGGAATAAACGATTATTTAAACGGAGACTGTCCCCCGGATAAACCAAGCTCTATTAACCTTTCAGAGACCCAACCATCGTCCCTTTGACGAAATACTTCTGCAGGAACGGATAGACGACAAGAATGGGCACAACCGCAAAGATGACGGTTGCCGCTTTGATCGAAGTTTCATACTGAAGATTAGCCGCCCCCGTAACCCGGCCAAAAATTTCGGCGTCCGCACTCGTGACAACAACCTCCCTCAGGAAGAATTGAATCGTCTTCAAGTCCGTATCCGTGACATAGATGATGGCATCAAACCAAGCGTTCCAGTTCGCTACGGCTGCCCATAACCCCAATGTTGCAAGAACCGGCTTAGACAGTGGAAGAACGATGCTCCAAAGTATCCTCATGTCGTTGGCACCGTCGATTTTGGCCGATTCTTCGACTTCAACCGGGATGGTCATAAAGAAGTTGCGCATTATCAGCATCGAGAAGGTTGGAATAAGTCCCGGCAAAATGTATACCCAGAAGTTATTCAGCAGATGCAAATCTTTGATCAATAGATAAGTCGGAATGAGTCCTCCGCTGAAGAACATCGTAAAGACGATGATCATCGTATAAAAGCTGCGGTGAGGCAGATGCTTGCGGGACAGCGGATAGGCAGCCAGCGCCATGGCAATCAGCGTAAGCAACGTGCCAAGGACCGTACGCAGCGTTGTATTGCGCATGCCGATCCAGATTTTCTTTTGCGTTAGCAGCTGCTTCCAGGAGAACAGATCGACATCCCTCGGAAACCAGTGGAATCCGAAACGGCCGGCTTCCTTAGGCGCGCTGAAGGAGACCGATGCAATATGAATGAAAGGATAGATGGCTATTACGCAAAGCAATAAAATAAACAGAAGCAGAAATACTTGAAATACTTTCTCTCCGGCAGTCATTTTCATACCGACATACTCCCTCCTTACAGAACGCCTTCCTGTCCCATCTTTTTCACGATATAATTCGTCCCGAGGACCAGCGTGATCCCGACGATATTTTTGAATAAGCCCACCGCCGTTGTTAATCCCATCTGGAAGTTCACGATCCCCTGACGGTAAACGTAGGTGTCGATAACATCCCCAACCTCGAATACGGCCGGGCTATACAAGTTGTAGATCTGATCAAAGCCCGCATTCAGTATGCCGCCAAGCGAGAGGATAAACATGATCGATATAATCGGAAGCATGGAAGGCAGCGTCACATGCCAGGTCTGCTTCCAGCGGTTCGCCCCATCCATCCGGGCTGCTTCGTACAAGGTCTGGTCAATTCCCGACAGTGCCGCCAGGTAGACGATGGTTCCCCAGCCTACTTCCTTCCAGATGTTCGTGATCACAAGGCTAAAGCGGAAGTATCTGGTGTCCCCGAGAAAGTAGATCGGATCTATTCCGAACCAGCCAAGGATGTAATTGACCGGCCCCGTGGAAGGCGACAGCATCAGGAAAACGATACCGGACAAAACAACCCACGAGAAGAAATGCGGCAAATACGAGATCGATTGCGCGATTTTCTTGAACCAGCTGATCCGCAGTTCGTTAAGCAAGAGCGCAAGAATAATAGGCGCCGGAAATCCGCAAACAATATTCAGCCCGCTGATGATAATCGTGTTTTTTAGAATTCTCGGGAACTCAGGCGACTGGTTAAACAAGTAATCAAAGTAGGCAAATTTATTCCATGGACTGTCCCAGGTTCCGAGCACCGGACTATAATCCTTAAAGGCAATCAGAATGCCGTACATCGGCCCGTAGCAAAAGATGGCGTACCAGACCAGCACCGGCAGCAGCATAAGGAGCAGATATCTGCTTTTTTTGTACTCTTTCCAAGTGCGTTTTATAGCGGATTGCTTTCCAGGGATGTTGACGCTTTCAAAACGAACGGCATGTGCTTTTTCCATCCTCACTTGCTCCTTTCTCTTCGCTTCTCTCTACCACAGGAGCACATGCTTATTGTTCAAGCGAAGCAATGCTTCGATAAAGAAATAATCGCCGTAAATGATCGGGACTTCCGCATGCCGCTCTCCATGATAAGCAGCCGTTCCGCCGTTCACGATCGAATCCTCGTTAACGTTCCAATTGCAGAAGCGTTCATCTGTCGCACGAAGGATGTTAATCGCGGCATTCCGGTATAAATCACGTTCGAGCTCCGGGAGTGCATCCGCCAGCTCCAGAAGACCGCATGCTGCGCATACCCCTGCCGTTGTATCCCACTTCACCGGCTCCTTCGGCGACCGGAAATCTACGAGCGGAACAAACCCTGTTGTGGATACGTTGGCAATAAAATAATGCGCGATCCGCTTCGCCGCATGCAGGTAGCGTTCATCCTTGGTATAGCGGTAGCTTAGGGCAAAACCGTAAAGGGCCCAGGATTGGCCTCTCGACCAAGAGGAACCGCTTGCAAAACCTTGGCCGCCCGGCGCTTCGATTAACTCGCCATTCTCCGGATCCAAAATCGCAATATGATTGCAGGATCCGTCTTCCCGAACCGCCTGCCGGAGCACCGTATCGGCATGGTCCATTGCTATATAAGAGAATCGGGGATCGTTTGTTTCCTTACTTGCCCAATAAAGCAGCGGAATGTTCATCATGCTGTCAATAATGATCCAACCCGTGCAGTCATCATTCCAGGCCCGGATGAATTTGCCGCGCGGGTTGTATCTTCCCGCCAGCAGGTTCGCCGCATGCATCCCGCGGATCTTCGATCTCTCGCTTCCGGTAAACCGGTAGTTTGCGACTGCGGAATGCAGCCACATAAAACCAACATCGTGATGCAAGCCGTTAAATCCGTCAAACGCCGCGTCTAGTCTGCGTTCCACGCCTTCGGCAGCGGCTTTATATTTGTCTTCCTTGGTTGCTTGGTACATGTGCCACAGCATGCCGGGCCAGAACCCGTTCGTCCACCAGAAAATATCGCTCTCGCCCATATCCTCGCGGTATACGCCGCCATCCGGCACATATGGAATCCGCTCGCCGATCCGATCGCATTGGGCGGACATTTTACGCTCGATTTTGTCCCATGCGCTGCTGATCCACTGCTGAACCTCGTCTTTCGCCATGTTCATTCTCCTACTCTCTGTCGTTGACTTGCTAATTAAATTGTAAGCGCGTTAAAAAAACGAAAATATCATAAAATTACAAGATTCCTTGTAATTTTCGCTTCAAACTGCGCAATTGAATGTTCTTCGATCGCTGTTGCTCTGGTATTCCTTGAATAGTTTTTTATAAGGTTGGAATCCCAGAGCAAAGGCGGGCGCTGACGCTTCTTCAGAATCATTCAATTGCTCCGTTTGGCTTTGTGTGCCCATAAAAATGGCTGTACGGTCTTTGCACCGTACAGCCATTAAATACAATAAAAACTTAACTAAAAGTGAGATTGTTGACATGTTCTCCTAGCTCGAGGTTACCGGAGGAGACATCGGCGACCTTACGGTCGTTGATGTAGAGGTTATGGATGGTTACTCCGTCGACGCAGCGAGAATCGTCGAAGCCGCTTATTCGGGAGATGGCATCGTCGCTGCCGTTGTAGTAGATGCCGTCGAACGTGATTTGCTCGATGCGATTGCCCGGAACCGGATTGTAATCCGGGTTCCAGACTACCCGGATATCGATGATTCTGCCGAGTTTGAACGGTTCAATCCGGATATTGCGGTAGGTCACGTTACGCACCGTATTTTTGTCTCCGGCATTAATGGACAAGCAGCCTTGGTAATTATCCTGGGGTTCATGATGCTCCAGGATATCGATATTTTCGAAGATAATATTCTCAATCAACGTGCCGTCGGCTTCATAATCGCCGTGGGTACCAATGTTGGTTGGATGCGCCACGTCTGCCCATAACGTTGAATTCTTCACGTTAATGTTGCGCGTATCGCCGTAGTAACCCCATCGGTGTCCGTAAATGGCAATACAGTCATCGGAATTCCGCATAAAGACATGATTGATCTCAACGTCGCAGCAGGACATCATATCGATACCATCGGACCAGCCTCGTGTGCTGAATGACTCGAAGTCGGAAATGCGAATTTGCTGCGACTGCCCCAAATAAATGCTGTAATGCGGCGGATCTACAACGGTAATGCCGGACACGGAAATATTCCGCGAGTACATGATCCGGACACCGCGGAAAGATGAGAAGCGGCCGAACTCCGCCAAGTACAGAATGCCGTGGCCAGAGATTTGCACATTTTCCACCTTGTCGCAGACAAAAGATCCCGCTACGTAAGCTCCTCCCTCGATGTAAATCCTCTTGCCCGAGGGAACGTTAACGATAACTTGTTCAATATGATGAAGACCCGCCGTGAAATAAAGCGTATGATAGCGGTTGTCCGCCAGCTTCTCTTGCAATACGTCAATCCGATGAATACCGGGATGAATGCAAGCAACGCCGGGATCCGACGAATCGGGACGCAGCTTCTCGAGCTCTTTTGCAAACAAATGAAGGTTATGGAACCGATCGCCGTTTATTTCAACCGACAGCTTCTGGGGCCTCGATAAGCGGAACTGTATGGTACGTTCGTCAATGACTTCGGCATGTATGCCGGTGGAAAGCGGACGGATTACGACATCCTTCACTGGCTCCCTGTTGCAGATAACTTTTACTTCGACTTCACCGCTGTAGTCGAACTTAACCAGAGAAGCCTCCCTGACGTGATGCATATCGACTTTAACGAGCAAGGCCCCAACCTCTGTCCACTCCCCGCCAGGTATACGTACAAATACATCAAAATCTTGATTGACGGGCAATGCTCTAGGAATCGGATAAACGGATATTGCGTTAACGGCTGACTTTGCCAAGCGGAACACTCTCCTAATCTGTTGTTCCATTTATTCTACTTAGCCGGCATTCCGCCTAACAATCGCAATTTTGCTAGATTCCTTGTAAAAAAGCTCTTATGGTTGTTCCTCCTTATCGACGATCACCCATGTTCCATGATCAAGCTTGGCTTTGATCTTAATTGGAATTCGGGAAGCCCCATACATAGCTGCACGGTCTTTTTGACCAACGCCTTCGTACGTGTACTGAACCCATACCGTGCCTTTGGTAAAGGTATGAAAGACATGACCCGTGCTTAGTTGAACTTGGATGTTGTCATCGGGCTTTTGATTCGGGAAATCCACAAACTGCAGAAACTTGGTTTTTACCGTATCCGATACGGAAGACTCGTCTAACGTTATTCCGTTTTTCCCGTCCATATAGATCGAGGTTACGGTATGTTTGACGCTTTGCAGAATCCAGACATAGAAACCAATATAGACTGCAAGAATAATAACAAATATGGCAATAAACCGTGTCTTCCAGCTCTTTAAGCTTATGTTCATGACAAGCCCTCCCTTGCATTAAGGTCCCGTTCCAACGCTCGAGACGATCCAGAACGGTCCAAACTTTTTCAAGTAAAATACGCTCATTCCGCCACCGGTAACTCTGTCTTTAAAATTAGTCACATCGTACAAATGCCCATATTGATGATCATAGAGATGTTTGTCGGTTATTTTAGACGTAAATACACTTCCGAAATGGAAGCTGGTCAGCATATACCTCCGGGTCGTTAACTGCGGGGACAAGAAGCTAATGATCCATAAGACTATTACAACACTAACGGCAAGCTTGACTATCGTTCTTCTCTGCAACTGAATAATCGATCACCTCTAAGTTCGGTAATTCCATTATAAGGGATTAATTCTAGTTGTTAGACGATGGAAGCAGGCGAATAGTTTCGTTTCTAATCAAATTCGACCTAAGTCCAGTAAAAGTAGCGACAAATGTCGGAAGTGGATCGGCACAACTTTGGGTAATCTTGAGAAGCAGATGTTAAACGTCCATATACCTATTGAAAAGGAGAAATTGATTGTGAATGAGTTGCAAAATGCGCTGTCTGAGGTTATTGAATCAGGCTCGCAAGCTAATCCTGCTTTGAGTGCAGTCATCCATAACTATGCGAAGTATCATGCGGTACTCGTTATTTTTGGCGGACTATTGGTCATACTCTTTGCATGGCTTAGCATCAGATTTTGGGCAAATTTCAAACGAAACTCTATGATAAGCAATTCCAAATGGAGTTTCGAGAAAAAGGTATACTTTTCTTTTGGAATAATAAGCTCGTTTATCACTTTATTAATGGCTTTGATCGTTGTGGCAAACGCGACAAATACATTTTATCCGCTGCATGGGTTTTCCTTGTTTATTGATTCATTCGCAATCTCGGATGGAGAATCCTATAAGAATGAATGGCGTCTTGCTTTTATGGAATGGATAAGGTCAGGTAATGAAAATATCCCCGCCATGATTCAGCAGAAAATAAATGCACGTATCGAGTTTCACGCTACAAAGGCAATAGTTTGCGGAGTTTTGTTCATCATCTTTGTTGCACTTGGTTTATTTCTTTGGAACTCCTTAATAAAAAGGACTAAAGCTTTGGGTGCCAAGTGGAGATACATAGAAAAAACGTACTTTTTATCCGGAATAGCCACGGTTGCCCTTTCTCTGTTATTGATGGTGATGGTTGTAGCAAATACGCAAGGAGCAATTGCACCGCTGACCGCCTTTTTAGTTGGTTTGTCCGGATAAGGCTGAAAAGCTTCTCATTGGAAAAAGCACCGGGTAGTATGGACTGGAACTCCATACCACCGGTGCTTTTTAATATGTCCTTACCCATTCAAAGCATCTGCATACAAAAGCAAAGGCTTCATACTCTTGTTCTTTTACCCGGAAGTTAATATTCTCAAGCTGATCCGATGAAATATCCTGAATTTTGATATCCAAACGGAAGGCTCCCTGGAAGCTGCCTATTTTCAGATCTTTAACATCCTCAAACGTAATGATTAATTTGGGCTCATCCTGGCCAAGAGGAAGCGAACTAAGCGTTATGATCAAATTGTCTGTCAACATCCCCGGTTCATGCTCAGAACGAACCAGATTAAAGGATTGTATGTAGCAGAGCTTGTACTGCTTTTGATAAAAACTCTGTATTCGATCAGCCGTAAATTTCATCTTCGGACAGCCTCCTTATTACTAATATATACTCCTCCGCATAAATGAAAAGGACCATCTTCTAAGATGGCCCTCCAGTACTAGTAGGGAACAAAATAAGCGGTTATTCTACAGCTATCGAGCATAATATAGTATTCGCCCTTGTCTCCTGTTTTGGGGGTAACTTTGCCGTGCGCCTGTTAGAAACAACCAATCTGATTAACCAAATAGTTGATTCCGTATATTAAAACAAAATACGATCCGGCCCACAAAGCCGATAACACAAACAATGCGACTCCGATCCACTGCATTAAGCTTAAACGTCTCAATGGCCCTTCACACCTTCCACATAAACCATCTGCCATGGCCGTCCGTTTCGGCAAGCGTAAGCTTCTTCTCTTCACCATTCTTGTAATTGGCTTCCTTCCCGTTGTTAGTTCGGTCTTTTCCAGCTGTCCTTGAGCGGTACAACCCGGTTGAATACCAGTTGATCATCCGTACGTGGTTTCGTGTCGACGGAGAAATACCCATGGCGCAGGAACTGGAATTTTTGCTCGGGACCGGCATGCTTAACATGTACTTCAATAAGGATCTGTTTCTTAACCAAGGAATCGGGATTTATTTTGGATGTCCAATCCTCTCCATCCTTCGGCAGCTCCTCGTCCAGAAGCAATTGATCGTATAGATTAACATCCGCCCGAATGCCATGCGCTGCCGAGACCCAATGAATCGTCCCTTTCACTTTACGCCCGGTAAAACCTGAGCCGCTCTTCGTAAGCGGATCGTACGTGCATCGCAATTCCATGATTTCACCGGAAACAGGATCCTTAACAACCTCTTCGCATCGGATAAAATAAGCTCCCTTCAGCCTTACTTCCCCGCCCGGACGAAGCCGGTGATAGCCTTTTGGCGGCTCCTCCATAAAGTCTTCCCGCTCGATATAAATGGTTCTGGAGAACGGGACCTCCCGTGTGCCCAGCGCTACGTTTTCACCGTTATTTTCGACCAGCAGCATTTCTTCCGCCTCTTCCGGGTAGTTCGTAATGGTGACCTTTAAAGGCTCCAAAACAGCCATAACGCTTGCCGCTTTCTCCTTAAGGTCTTGCCGGACGAAATGATCCAGGAGCGAAATGTCCACGGTGCTTTGATTGCGGATACTCCCAATTTCTTCAATAAAATCATGGATGCTCTCCGGCGTATAACCCCTGCGTCTTAAGCCGCGAAGAGTAGGCAGTCTGGGATCATCCCATCCGTCCACGAAGCCGCCTTCCACCAGCTGTCTTAAAAACCGCTTGCTCGTGACAACACCGGTTAAGCTCAATCGACCAAATTCCCTTTGCCGCGGTGGCTCAGCAATCTCCAGCTCATTCAGAACCCATTCGTACAACGGCCGATGATCCTTGAATTCAATCGAGCAGAGCGAGTAGGTAATCCCTTCAATCGCGTCTTGAATCGGATGGGCAAAATCATACATGGGATAGATGCACCAGTCGCGTTTTGTCCGATAATGCTCGGCGTAAAGGATACGGTAAAGAACCGGATCACGCAGATTGATATTGGGGGATGCCATATTTATTTTCGCGCGTAATACTTTGGAGCCGGCCGGAAATGCTCCGTTTTTCATCTTTGCGAAAAGTTCCAGATTTTCCTCCGCCGAGCGTCCGCGGTAAGGACTGTTTCTTCCCGGCTCCGTTAAAGTTCCGCGGTACTCCGTTAATTCGTCAGGCGTCAGATCGCATACGAATGCTTTGCCTTTCTTAATGAGGGTAATGGCTGCATCGAAGATTTTCTCCGCATAATCGGAGCCGTAATAGATGTGTTCTTTCGGATTTACGCCAAGCCACTTAATATCCTCGATGATCGCGTTAACGTATTCGATATCTTCTTTTAACGGATTGGTATCGTCGAACCGCAGATGAAAGGTACCGCCGAAATTTTGCGCAATCATAGCGTTCGTAAGAATCGCGTAAGCACTCCCGATATGGAGATAACCATTAGGTTCGGGAGGGAATCTCGTGCGCATTTCCCTGCTGAACGGCTTCCGTTCAAGCTCTTCGCTAATAAGTCTAAACATGTGATGCTCCGCTAAATGTTCCTTGGAATTGTCCATTCCCAATCCCTCCTACAAAGTATTGTGAAACAAAAAAAACTCCACCCCCAAGACGTTAAGTCTTGGGGACGAAGTTCCGCGGTGCCACCCCAGTTTGTTAATATGTCGCCATATTAACCTCTTCAAGTACGGCATTGCATGCAATGGTTATACTCTAGCTCTGTAACGGGAGCTCCCGTCATGCCATCACCCGTAAGGATCCGTCATGCTGCTCAGAGGCTTGTTTCGTGGAATGGTTCTCCGCTCCTTCTCAGCTTCCGGAGCTCTCTGTTTGAGAACGTTATTCCCTTACTCTTCTCGTCATCGCATTTCCATAATTGTTTATTATAATACGAATAATTCCCTAATTTGTAAACGGCAAACCGTTTTTTATTCGGCTATACTCCTCCATCGTAATGGAAAGCACCGTGCCATGCTTAAACCGGTAAGGGAAGCTGAAGCTTTCGTCGGAACGGATAAAGCGCCCGCTCTCAAACTCGTCCGCGATAAAAGGAACGTAGCCCTGGCCTTCGCCTGCGACGCCAAAGTAATCCAGCATCAGGCACCATTTTCCGTTGCTAAGCTTATAAGCGGTAGGCGCTTCATAAGCGCTGCTGCCGAGCTTTGCCATCTCTTCGTTAAAAGCCTCGACGGTCGTATATTCCCCCGTCAACGATTCCCCAGCCTGCAGAATCACTCCGTGAGGGTTACCTTCACTCTTCACGAACCGGTAGAACTTGCCGTTATCCTCGTAAATCGCCGAATCAATAACTCCGCTGTCTTCCTTCTGATACATCAGCCGCGGTTTGGTGAAGCTCTCAAAATCCTTGGTACGGGAGTAATAAATCCCTTTTTGTCCAAAGTTATTGGAAGCATGGGAGGAAGACCAGTGAAGAACGTAATTTTCTTCCTGCTGATCGTAGATCACATCCGGAGCCCATAGACAACCGAAGTTCTCATCTCCTAATTCAATCAGCTTTTGCTCCGACCAGTTCAGAAGATCATCCGACTCCCAGAAGGATAGGCATTTGCTTCCCTCACGGGTAATGTTCTCCCAGCTTCCCTGATACTTGCCTTCAAAATGATTTGCGAGGCTCAGATCAGTGGCAATGATATAAAATTTGCCGTAGCTGGTCCGCACGATGGTATGGTCCCGGACTCCCTTATCTCCTTTTTCGCTCCAAAGAACCGGCTGCCCACCGTTCACCTGCTCCCAGTTAAAGCCGTCCTTGCTAAGCGCAAAATAAACCTGCTCGCCGTCAGGCGTCTTCTTTTCCTTAAAATGCACGAATAGATAAGCTTCCATTAGTATCAAGTGCTCCTCCCGATGCCCATGAGACAATCTTCTGATTTTAACTTGATTATAATCACCCGCTCATTCGGCAAACAATAAAGTATCACAGCTAAAAACTGATCTATCGTGCTTTTCGAGATTGATAACTGATTAGCTGGACCATTCCTTGTGTAATACTATATCGATACATAAAACTTAGGACGGGGTGATGGGAATGCATGCAAATTCAAATAACCAGGAAGCCATCGAGAAGATAAGGGAACTGATTAAGGATATCAAAATCGCGATGCTGACAACGGTGTCGGAGGAAGGCCTTGTATCACGCCCGATGAAGACGCAGGATGTCGATTTTGACGGCAGCTTGTGGTTTCTTACGAAGAAGGATACGGACAAATTTCATGAACTGCTTCAGAACAAGCAAGTGAACGTAGCCTATGCGGACAAATCCTTTGTCTCCATTCGCGGCGTAGCGGAGCTTGTCGACAGCACCGACAAAATAAAGGAATTCTGGAATAAAGCCTACGAGGAAATATTGGAGACGACCTATGACGATCCAAGCCTTGTTCTAATCAAGGTAGATGCCGAAGCCGCCGAGTATTGGGATTCCGGAAATAAGTTCAAGATGGTGAAGTTTCTGTTCAATCGGTTGATGGGTAAAAATACGGAAGGAACAGAGCTCAATCAAACCGTGGAAATGAATTAACACGGCCTCATGCACAAACACGCTTCGGGAAACGAAACGGGCTTGCGGCATGAGGCTTTTTTCTTAGCCCGATATGCGAATATAAATCCAACTCGCGAGCCACAAGCCAAGAGGAAGGAGCACGCTTGCAACCGTTACATTGGGAGTCAACGGCTTTTTCCGGATGAATGAAAAGACCGTATCCGACAAGTAAAAAAGAGCCGCCGCTAATAAGCTGACTTGATAAAGAATAAGCCCAAAAACGCAATGAAACACGGCGGAGACCGTCAATTGAACCCAACGTCTTGGAGCAACAAATCGCGCAGTAATCTCACTGAGCAGTGATGTCATCGATCCGTACACGTAAATGACAGGACCGGCGTACATCATATATACGAATAGAACTCCAAAGGCCTCATGCAATCTCGCTCCTATTGAAAGGTTATTGTGGATGTGAAATAAATCCGGCTCCAAAATGGCGAAAATAATCGTAAATAAGAAAGCGGTTATGCCGGCGCTTATGATTTTTCTCATGAATACTTGGCCCAAAGCTGGATGCATCGTTTTTCCCCTTTTCCTGCCGTATAAAGCAGTATGAAATTACCAGCATCATAACTTAGGAGCAAACCGACTGTAAGTTCTAACTTTTGTAGTACCCGGCTCGCCAAAAATATTATCATAAAAATGAAGAACGCTTGTCGATTTGAACATCCCTCGTTCGTTGTCTTCATAGAGGCTGAAGAAAGCAGTCTAAACCAAGCGATGGAAGGATGTTATATTCAAATGGCAAAACTTACGGCTTATATCCTATCGGAAGACGCAAAAGCACAAGCGGCTTTTTATGTTCAGGCACTCGGCGGGGAAATATTATCCGTTGTCACTCACGGTCAGCTTCCAGAATCCAATGAAGAGCTAAAGGACAGGGTTGTTAATCTCAGCATGACTGCGGCAGGCATTACCTTTCTCATGTCGGACTCCGTATTTGAGCCGCTTAGACAAGGGAATGCGATTAATCTGAGTCTGGAATATTCCGATGAAGCTGAAGCGCGTGATGCCTTCGATAAGCTGGCGGAAAACGGTAAAGTGACTTGTCCGCTGGAGCCGGCTTTCTGGGGAGCTTTATTCGGACAACTCGAGGACAAATTCGGCTTGAGATGGATGATTACAACAACGCCTCAAGCTTAATGCACATGAAAAAGGCCATCCCTTGTGCCTTGCGGGATGGCCCCTCCTTTTTACTTCTTATTTCGAAGAGGCAGCCAGATAAGCTTTCACCTTTTGCACGGCTTCCGCTATCGTACCCGCTTCAATCTCGACTCTCTCCTGCAAATACTGCATCATCGAATGCTCGTAACGGGGATCGTAGTAATGCTCCAGCAGCAAGCGGACAGCAAGCTCGAACTGGTCTTCGGTTAAAGCTTGCATGATCTGCGCGGCAATCGGCGTATGCATCCGCTTCTCGATCTGCTTAAACGCGGCAATCAGTTCCTGCTTGTTCTCATACGGATTGTAGTCCTCCACAATATGCCGGACCCGTTCTTCTAGCGGCAGCCGGATAAAGAGCTGCTTCCCGGCTTCTTTCTTCTCAATTAGGAATGGAGGCAGCACGGCTTTGCCGATCCGTTTGCTCTCCCCCTCCATCAGCACGTATGGAGATTCCTGCAGCTTCAGCAGATCCGTCACTAATAAAGCTTCGAACGTCTTCTGATTATTCGCCTTCTGCCCGACCTGACCAAAGATTGAACCTCGATGACCCGCCATGCCTTCCAAATCAAGAACAGGATAACCTTCCTCTTGAAGCTCGCGCAATATCGTCGTTTTTCCTGTTCCCGTATGGCCCTGCAGCACAATCGCCTGCGGCTTGAGCTCGAGATGCTCAAGTGTTTCTACAATCCACTTCCGGTAGGTTCGGAAGCCCCCGGTAAGCCGGTAAGCCCGGATCCCCATCAGCGACAGCACCGTAGCCGTCGTCTTGCTTCGCATGCCGCCGCGCCAGCAGAATACGGCTTTGGAATCTTTGATCTGCTCGAAGGATTTAATGAATGCCGGCAGCTTGGCCGAAAATAACTCAAGTCCCCGGTCCTTGGCCGCCTGGACGCTGACCTTCTTGTAAATCGTGCCTACTTCCGCCCGCTCCGAATCGTCGAAGAGCGGAATATTCAGGCTGCCCGGAATGGTGGAATCGGCGTACTCCGAAGGAGAACGCACGTCGATCATAACGATTTCTTTTTTATCCCGTAATGCCAGCAATTCCTCTATGGTGATGTCTTGAAACAAGTTAACCGCTCCTTATTCGATCAAGCTACAGTACAACAATACGTCCCGGATGGTCGGCAACCGTCTCTCCGATAATGGCCGCTTCCACACCGGATTGCTTCAGCTTGCCTAGCAGTTCCTCTGCTTGGTCGCCTTCCACGGAGATAAGCAATCCTCCGGACGTGACCGCATCGCATAAGATCCATTGACCGATCTGATCCAGCGCGTCCGGGAAGGTAATCGAATCCTGTACATGGGCAAAATTGTTTTTGGTTCCTCCGGGAACAAAACCTTCCTCCGCCAGCTCTCTTACGCGCGGCAGCACCGGCACTTCATTCGCATGGATGCGGATTCCGACGCCGCTGCCTTTTGCCATCTCAAGCGAGTGACCAATCAGGCCAAACCCGGTTACGTCCGTGCACGCATGCACATTATACGGCTCCATTGTTTCAGCCGCAGTCTTGTTCAGCGTAGCCATCACATCCGTCACGCGCTGAACCTCTTCATCCGACAGCTTGTCTTTTTTGATGGAGGTCGTAAGAATGCCTACGCCAATCGGTTTGGTCAGAATAAGCTTATCTCCGGGAACCGAACCCGCATTGGTTCTTACTTTGTTCGGGTGAATGAGGCCTGTAACGGCGAGGCCAAACTTCGGCTCGTTATCGTCTATGGAATGGCCGCCAACGAGGGTAATACCCGCTTCCTTCATCTTATCGCCCGCACCGCGCAAAATATCCGCCAGTACCTGCTTGTCCAGCGTCTTGATCGGGAATGCAACAATGTTCAGCGCGGTCAGCGGCTTGCCGCCCATTGCGTAAATATCGCTGATCGCATTGGCCGCGGCTACCTGTCCGAATGAATACGGATCGTCGACGATAGGAGTAAAGAAATCGACGGTTTGCACCAGCGCAAGATCATCGCTTATTTTGTATACGCCTGCATCATCGCTCGTATCGATGCCGACCAGAAGATTGGGATCCGCCACGGGTACAGGCAGGGAACGGATAACTTGCGACAGGTCTCCGGGACCAATCTTGCAGCCGCAGCCGCCTTTCGTGGAGTAGGAAGTCAGTTTGATTTTTTCAGTATCGGGCATTGGCTCGTATCCTCTCTATATTAAGAAATGTTTTATAAAGCTAACCATACAAAATAATGATAAAGGATTAGGCGGACAAAATCTAATTGTCCGTCCTAAGAAGTCCGTAGTACCTCAAATCCTCGTACGTATCTTCCTTTCGGATATGATTCCGCAGAACTCCTTCGAATTTCATGCCGATCTTCTCCATAACTCTATACGATGCCGGATTCCGGGTCATAGCGGCCGCATACACCCGGTTTAATTCCAATTCGTCAAACGCAAATTGTACCACTCGTGCGGCAGCTTCCGAACAATATCCGTTGCTCCAATAAGGCTTGCCAATCCAATAAGCCAATTCCGCCATATGGTGGGTCTTATTAACGTGCAGCCCAACAACGCCAAGGAAAGCGCCTGTTTCCGTCAATATTACGGCAAAAGAATATCCCTCGCCTCTTGCCGCAGCTTCATGCCTTTTTTGAATAAAAGCGGCTGCTGCTCCTGCCGGGTAGGGATGAGGCATATTAAGCGTTGTGTCCGCTACGTCCTTGTCTCCGGCTAATCGTTCGATGAATTCACCATCTGCCAGTTCAAGCGGCCTTAATGTTAAGCGTGACGATACAAGTGCATGTAACATACAAATCCCTCCAGCTTTAAATTATAGAACGCAAAAAAGCCCCATCCCCATAAGGGACGGAGCTGCTCCGCGTTACCACCCAAATTGACGTAAAAACGTCCTCTTCGCCATCGTCCACCAACGATGCTTCTTTGTAACGGCTGAATCCCGGGCCAGTCTACTTGAAGTTCGATGGCCTGCTCGGAGGTGATTATTCAATCCGGCTCCCTGCTGCCTCGCACCAACCGGCAGTTCACTGATCGGTATTTTCCGGATTTACTTGTCCTCGTCATCGCATTTCGCTATGAATTAGCTACACTATAAAACAGAAGGAATATTCTGTCAATTGCTATTTTCCAGGCCTAATCTCTCATATTGTTCCGGCGGAGCATCGTGAAGAGCCATAATCCGAATCAAATGTTCGATCATCTGTTTTTCAATGACGCTATCCTGAATCGGATGTTTTTGCTCCGGATCATTCTCCAAATCATACAGTAACGTTCCGAAGCGATGGGCCGGAATATACGAGATGGACGGTATTTTTAACGTTCGAACCCCTTTCGTAAACAAGAAAGGATCCGCAAGCTCGATTTCCCTCAATTCCTCTACGCTAAACAACGAAGCCATGTGAGTCGGCATCAATGTATAGTTGAATAACGGTGAGTTATCCGGGCGTACCGGAGCACGCATATAAACATATCCGCCGTCGGTACAATTGACATGCCCGCCATGTATGCCGAACAAAACAGCTTCTCGCTGCTCCTTCTCCGTGACGGAGGGCAAAGGAACTCCAACCATATCTTTTGGCACATCTGCTCCAAAATACTCCAGAAGAGTCGGGGCCAAATCTATCAACTGAGTTAAGCCGCCGCATCGTTCGTTTTTCCTCTTATCACGGGGATCCCATACAAATAACGGTGTCTTGGCAATCTCGTTATAAAAGGGCATGATATTTTTGGCCCACCAGTCATGCTCGCCAAGCAGTAAACCATGATCGGTCGTCACGATCAGCATCGTATCCTGCCATAGATCGCATTCGTCCATGGCATCCATAACCTTTCCGAGGTAGGTATCGCACATGCTGAGCAGCGCCGCATACTCGAATTTGCAATGCTCAACCTCTTCCCTCGTTTCCTGAACGGGCTGGTAACCCGGCCAATCGAAATGCCTTCCCGTATAATCATGCGGATACATGTCTTTGTACTTTTGCGGAGCAAAAAACGGCTCATGCGGATCAAAGGCTTCGATTTGCAGCAGCCATCTGTCCTCCCTCCGATTCGTCCGGATGAACTCGATCCCTCTGGAGAAGGTCTCGGACATCGGATGCTGATGTTCCTCCGTCATGTATTTGCGGTTAATCCAATCCTGGCGGAACAAGTGGCTCCGGTATCCATTGAAATCCCCCACATGCTCGGGAATTTCCGGATCCGCAACTTCCCCTTTCCAAGGATCTCCCTCCTGCCCGCGCACGAAATCCCAGGTTGTATATTGACTATGGTAGGTTGCTCCCCCGGGCTCCCAATAATGATAGTGGTCGCTGACCAAATGCGAATAGACCTTATTGGCACGCAGCAAAGCTGGAAGGGAATCATCAAACGGCTCGAGCGGTCCCCAGCTTCGATGCAAAAAGTTGTATCTGCCCGTCAATAAATCGCGCCTCGCAGGCATGCACGGCATACTCCCCACCCAATGATTATCATAGGTCACGCTTCGCTCGGCCAACCGGCTGAAGTTAGGAGCTTGCGTCCAATCACCGCCGTAAGGGGGAAGCATATGCCGGTTCAGGGAATCGAACATGACAATAATCGCTTTCAATGCCATTACGCCTCCTCTTGAAGGGATTGGTACCACTGCCGGACATCCCTCTCCAGCCTTTGAGCAATTTCCGGATATTGCTTGACAAGATTGATCCGCTCGCTGCTGTCCTGTTCCAGATCGGACAAGTGAACGGCATCGGCTTCCGTACGGCTGAAGTCAAGCTTACCGTTAAGCACAAGCTTCCACTTGCCTTCGCGGACCGCCAATTGGCCCTCGTACTCCCAAAATAGCTGCTTGCGAGGGCTCAAAGCATTTCCGCTTAAAGCATCAAATACGCTATGACCGTCCAGGCTGTATCCTTCCGTCCCAATTCCGGACAGCTCGAGCATCGTCGGAAAAATATCCATCATAGCAAACATTTCGTCCGATATTTGCCCTTGCTGCTCCGCAAGTCCAGCCGGATAGCTAAGAATAGCCGGTTCACGGATGCCGCCTTCGAACAGGCTTGCTTTATGGCCGCGGAAACGTCCGGCACTGCCTCCGTAATACAAATCCTCCGTGCCGTCCAGCCAATTGCGGGATTCCGTGGAAGGACCGTTATCGCTGGAGAAGAAAATAATCGTATCTTCGTAAGCGCCTTTTTGCTTCAACGCCTTCACGATCTCGCCTACTCCGTCGTCAACGGCCGCAATCATCGCGGCCATAATTCTCCGGTCGGGGGGCAGATCCGGAAAACGGTCCAAGTAAGCTTTTGGCGCGTGCATCGGGTAATGCGGCGCATTATAAGCGACGTACATAAAATAAGGCTCATCATCGGGTGCGGCATCGATATAAGACGTTGCTTCTCTCGTAATGGCTTCCGTCATATACTCGCCGTTTTCCCATACCTCCGTCTCGTTCCGCCACAAGTCATGAACAGGATTTACGCCCCCGCCCTGCCCCCAGTAAAAAATATGGGAGTAATAATCAATGCAGCCTGCACGAAACCCGTAAAACTGGTCAAACCCGTGTGCATTTGGTCCGTATTCTGCCGATGCGCCCAAATGCCATTTCCCGAACAATGCCGTGTGATAGCCGTGTTCTTTCAAGGCTGACGCCAGCGTTGTCTGCTCTAGCGAAAGCCCCTTCGTTCCTCTCTTGCCGCCAAGAATAGAGGTAACTCCCGCTTTCGCCGGGTATTTGCCCGTCAACAGCGATGCCCGGGATGGCGAGCAGACCGGCGAATTGGAGTACCAATTCGTGAATCGGATCCCCTCGCTGGCCAACTGGTCGAGATGCGGCGTTTTCATGGCATCGGAGCCATAGCAGCCCAAGTCTCCATACCCCAAATCATCGCAATAAAATACAATTATATTAGGTCGTTTCATAGAATCTGCCTCCATTTATGCATAAAGATGACATCGCACCTGATGTCCGTTTTCCAGTTGCGCGATAGCGGCCGGCTTGGTCCTGCAAATGTCAGTCGCGAACGGGCATCGGTTATGAAAGCTGCAGCAGGCGCCGGAAACATCCTGCACCTGCGCTTCCATCGCTTCGAAGACTTCCGTCTGCTCTCTCCACGGATCGGGAGAAGAATACAGCAGCAGCTTCGTATAGGGATGCTGCGGATTCTGGATAAGCTCCTCGGCTGGTCCGTACTCCATCACTTGCCCGGCATACATAACCGCAATCCGATCAGCCATATATCTGGCACTGCCCAGATTATGGGTGATCATCATCAAAGCCAGGTTCTCCTTCTCCTTCAAATCCAGCAGCAAATTCATAATGTCGATTCCGATGGAAACATCAAGCATCGATGTTGGTTCGTCAGCAATAATGACCTTCGGCGCTAGCCCGAGCACCTTGGCAATCACAACGCGCTGCTTCTGCCCACCCGATAACTGATAGGGGTATTTATCGATATAGTCTTCTTCCGGAGTAAGACCTACCTTTCTCAGCAGCTCCAGCACACGGCTCCGTAAATCTCCTTGCGTTAACCGATGCACCTGCAGCGGACGGCCTATAATATAACCGATTGTATGGTGAGGATTTAAGGCGGCGAAAGGGTCCTGGAAAATCATTTGCACAAAGGTAGGCAGCTTCTTGCGCAGCTGCCTGTTTGTACGCAAGGATTCCCCGTTATACACGATATCGCCGGATGTTGCCGGGATGAGATTGGTAAGCATGCGGGCGACGGTGCTCTTGCCGCTGCCGGATTCCCCAACAATCGCTAGTACTTCCCCGGCTTCTAATGTAAAACTGACGTCCTGAACCGCACGAACCTGTTTCTTGCGGAACATCGAGCGGGAGCTGAATACCTTCTCCAGCTCATTCACATGCAGCAGAGGCTTGCTCACGTGATAACCCCTCCTCGGAATAAAGATGGCAGGCAATCTGTCCCTTCTCATCCTGCATTAACATCGGCTGCTGAGTGTCGCACAACGCGAGCGCCTGCGTGCAGCGGGAACAAAAACGGCAGCCCGCAGGCGGCCGGATCATGTCCGGCGGATTGCCGGGAATGCCGGAGAGCCTTTGCTTGGGACCTGACAACGACGGGAAGGAACTAAGCAAGCCCTGCGTATAAGGATGGCGAGGCTTCCGCAATATTTGTTCTCTTGAAGTCACCTCAACCAGCTTGCCTGCGTACATAATGCCGATTCTATCGCACATTTCCAGCATGAGTGGGAGATCATGCGTAATAAAAAGAATGGAGAAGCCAAACTTTTTTTGAAGCTCCATAATTTTACGGATTATGCCGTTTTGAACAACAACGTCAAGCGCGGTTGTTGGTTCGTCCATAATAACGAGGCTTGGCTTCAGGGCTAGCGCCATGGCAATGACGACCCGCTGCCGCATCCCGCCCGACAACTCATGCGGATAGCTGTCCAGCCGGTCAACCGGCAGATCCACGAGCCGCATTAATTGTTCCGCTCTTTGGCGGGCTTCCTTGCCGGCATGAGGATCATGCGCCAAAATCGCATCCGTCAACTGATCGCATATTTTTAGAACGGGATTCAAATTATTCATCGCGCTTTGAAGAACAATAGATATCTTGGACCACCGCAGCCGGTCGAATTCCTCGTTACTCATCGTCGTTAATTCCGTTCCGTCCAGCAACACGCTTCCCCCCGTAATTTGAGCCGGGTAGCGAAGCAGCCTGCTTACGCCGAAAGCCGTTGTTGATTTGCCGCAGCCGGATTCGCCGGCAAGACCAAAGATCTCCCCTTTTCCAATCGAGAAGCTGACATCGTCCACTGCTCTTACAACCCCGCGCGCTGATGCGTACTCGATGCTTAGATTACGGACCTGGAGTAAATCAGCCAACCTAATTCCTCCTTCTACAAGGCTGCGTTTCCGCGATTCGCCCGATATTTTTCCAAGATGCCGTTGCCGATTAAGATAAATCCGAAGCAGAAGAAAGCGATCGCGAGTCCGGGAGGAAGAATCCACCACCAGGCATGGAATAATACGGCATTATTCGCGTTAGCAAGCGCCAATATCGTACCCCAGCTCACATTGGTCGGGTCGCCTAGTCCGAGAAAGCTTAGTCCCGCTTCCGCCAATACGGCTTGCGTCGTAACAAGCACCAGATTGGCCAGTATGACGGGGGTAATATTAGGCAGAATTTCGCGGAACATAATTTCCGAATCCTTCATCCCAACCATCCGGGCAGCTTCTACGTATCCGCTCTGCCTTTCGCTCATCGTTTGGCTTCGGATGCTTCGCCCCATATAGAGCCAGCTTAACGAACCTATAATCACGATTGTGCTCATTGTCCCCATAGACGGCAGGAAAGAAGCGAGAATAATCATAAGCGCGAGCGTAGGGATAATCAGAAACAGATCCACGATCCGCATCAGCGATTCTTCGATCCAGCCGCCTTTAAATCCGGCAACGATACCAACCGTTACGCCGATTACCGTGGTGATTAAGCCGGCAAGTATTCCGACCCAGAATGAAGTCCGCGTTCCGTAAATCATTTGGCTCAAGACATCCTGTCCGTAGCTGTCCGTGCCAAGCCAATGGCTGAAAGACGGCGGAAGCCAGGAGTCAAAGCCGATAAAGTTCTTTTGATACGGAGCAATCCAGGTACCAAACAACGCGACTCCTGTAAAAAACAATAGAATAATGAGTCCCGTTTTTCCTTTTATGCCGGGAAAAGCGAACCAGCTTGCCTTCATTATTTTTTTCATAGTTGGTTGTCAGCCTCCAATGCCAGTTAATTGAGCGCCACTCGGGGATCAATCAGCGGATAGACTAGATCGGCGATCAGATTGCAGACGATAACCGAAATGGCAATACACAAGAACGCTCCCTGGATCAACGGAAAATCATGATTCAGTATCGCATTGAAGGTAACCAGCCCCACGCCGGGATAAGAGAATACAATCTCCGTCGTGATCGCCCCGCCAATGACATGTCCGAGAGAAGTCATCAATCCGGTAAAGGAAGGAAGGAGCGCATTCCTTGCGCCGTACATATACTTCCTTCTGCTTGCGCGAAGCCCTTTGGCTTTGGCCAGAAGCATGTAATCCTCCGACAGCACGCGCATCAGATTGTTGCGCAAGACGAGGATATGTCCCGCCAGTGTTGCGATAATTAAGGTAAATACAGGCAAGAAGGCATGATAAATGACGGACTTTGCTTTTTCCAGCCAGGAGAAACTGTCGTAAGCCGGATCTACCGCCTGCCCTAGCGGGAACCACCCCAAATAGAAAGAGAAGATCATAATAAAAATGATGGCGATCCAAAAGAAAGGAACCGAATTGAGGAAAAAAGAAGAAAACAACGTAGTGTTATCGAATAGCGAACCGGGTTTCCATGCGCCCCGAATACCAATCAGCCATCCGATTAAATAGCTGAGCAGCGTTGCTATAAGTACCGTTCCGAGTGTCCAAGGCAATGCCTTCAGCATGACATCCGCTACGGGCGACGGAAAGTTGGCGTACGATACGCCAAGATTTCCGTGCAGCAGCTGCTTCATGTACTTTACGTATTGGTACCAGAGGCTGGGGTTATCCAGCCCGAATTGTACTTTAAGCGCGTTGGCTACTTCCTGGGATCCCAGAGCCTTCTCCGACGCAAGAGCGCTCGCCGGATCGCCTTTCATTAGCCTGGGGAGCAAGAAATTCAAGGTTGCCGCCACGTATAACGTGAGGAGGGCAATTCCGATTCTTTTGATAAGGTAGACCGAGTTGTATCGCATTGAACATGTCTCCTCTCCGGATTACTTCTTCTTGATTTGCATCAGCGAGAGAGCGGATGTAACCGGCAAATCTTCATTGTAATCCGTGAATTGATCGATACGGTACGGAATATGTCCGCCAACGTTATACATAACGGCTACCGGTGCTTGTTCGGAAATCCGGCTTTGAATCTTCCCGTAGAGCTCTTTTCGTTTGCCGGCATCGGCGGAAGAAGCTTCATCCAGCCATTGATCGACCTCCGAATCCCGGAAGCGCATATAGTTGAGACCCGGCGTATTCTCGCCCGTTGGCGCCGTCATTTTGCTATGGAAAATCTCCAGCTGAGCTTGAGGATCCGGCGGTGTTTGAATCCCGTTCTGCAGCAGTTCATAGTCCCCCGACATCAACAGCTTCGTCAGCTCCGGCCATGTCACCAGCTTAACGGTTGTTTCCACGCCGATGCTCTTCAGCCACTCCGTAATCATGGCTCCTTCTTTATTTTGCGCCGGAGCGTTGGCAGCCATATGGTAGGTGAACGAAAGCGGCTTGCCGTCCTTCTGGTAGATGCCTTTGGAATTTTTCTTATAGCCCGCGGATTCCAGCAGCTTAGTTGCCTCATTGACGTTGTAAGCATAAGTCGGGTTATCAATCAGCCCGGAATCGGCCATGTCGCTGAACACGGAGGACAAGAAACCAGGATTCGCGGGAAATACGCCGTTGGATTCGCCTTTTTCGATCAGAGACTTGCGATCGATTGCGATTTGGATCGCCCGCCGTACTGCCGTGTCGTTAAGCCCTGGCTTTTCGTTATTCATAATGACGGAGAACGTATTTAACCCGGGATACACTTGCAATTTATTCACCGGGTTTTCAAGCAATTTCGGCACGCTTGGCATGGCGACGGTTCCGGTCGAGCCTTGCACGTCGCCTTTTTCCAACGCAAGCGTTAGCGTAGAAGAGTTATTAAACCGGTCCACGTATAATTGATCGATGTTAGGAGAACCAAGGAAATACTCCGCGTTCTTGTCCAGAACTATAGCGCTTTCATTTATGCTTTTAAATTGGAACGGTCCCGTGCCAATCGGCTGTTTGTTCAGGAATTGAGACGGATCTTCTTTTTCGTATTGATGCTTCGGCACGATATAGACGGTTGATAAATAGAAAGGCAAGGATGGGAAGGTATTGCTTAATTTGAACACAACCGTATCGCTGCCTTGCGCGGTCACTTCCTGCAGTCTGCCGTCCCCCCATAATTGATAACGGTCCAACACTTTGTAGTCTTTTAAAGTATTAAAGGAATAGAGCACATCGTCGATGGAAAAAGCAGTTCCATCCTGCCATTTGGCCTTCATATTCAGCTTGACGGTATACGTTTTGTTATCCGCGGACCAAGTTCCTTCACCTTCGGCCAATCGCGGAACCAGCTCGCCTTTTACAGGATTGAAATAGTATAGAGGATCAAATACATAATCGAAGAATGGCGTCCAGTTGCCTGTGGCAAGAAACGGGTTAAAGTTGGTCACCTGCTCCGGATTTACCGTTTCCCCGAGATGGTATACGACAGACTCTCCTTTAGTAGCAGGTTTCGTGGAACTTGCCGTATCCGCCTGTCCTTCCGTACCAGTCTGTGATTGAGACGCAGAGTTGCTGCAACCGCTGAGTACGCTTACGAGTACAACCAACGCGCTGAATAAGATCACGGACGTTTTTCTAGTACCCCACTTCATTTGTATCTTCCTCCTCAAGAAAAGATGGTGTCGTAGACTTGTGAAATCTACAACACCGATCATAAAGACAAGAAGCATTTTCCGTATATAGACCATTTCCGAACTATGTAACCGGGGACTCCGAGTGCCTCCGCTAAAGGGTATGGACCTTTTCTGATATCGTTCACATGCCGCGTAGAATCAGTATATTTCATCTTGATTGAGCTTTTTTGGAGCGTGGATATCCCTGTATTCACCAGGGGTCATGCCTTCGTATTTTTTGAAAATGCGGTTAAAGCTTCGCTGATTGGCATACCCGACCGATGCGCCGATATCCTTGACGGTGAGCTCGCTTGTCTTCAGAAGCTCCTTGGTTTTCTCCAATCGCAGCGAAATGACGTAATCCATAAACGTCACGCTGATCTCCTGCTTGAACAAACGGCTGGCATAAGAGGGATCCAGCTGCAATTGGTCGGCTATGCCGCCGAGCGAAATTTCCTTATCGAAGTTATTTTGTATGTACGCCAAAATTTGCTTGGCTACAGACTCCGGCCCGCTCCTCTTCTCCGCGCAAAAGCGACGGTTGGTCTCTCGGATATAATCCTGTACAGCCAATGCAACATCGTCTACGGTCTCCATGCGAAGCAGCGTTTCCTGCAGCATGGCCAGCTCGTTGTCGTTATGCAAGGGTAGGCCAAGATCAACGGAACGGTGATATACTTCAATCATTAACTGAAAATAAGCATGCTGGATAAGCGGAAACGGCAATCCCTCCGCGCCTTCAGCCACCTCTTCCAGCTTTCGAAGCTCCTCTTCAAATTTCTCGGAGGGCTCTTCGCGGATTAACAAAAGAATTTCGCGCTTTAATTCCGCGAGTTTGCGGATTAGCAGCTGGTCGCCGGGCTTCTTTTCCGATGCGAGCCAGCTTGGCGCAATGCTTCCATATCCTTTGAACGCCCGGCTTTCCAGCCCTTCGAACGCTTCGCGATAGGATTCGCTTATATCGCCTGCATCCGGTTTGAGCTGGCCTATTCCAATACTTACGGTCAAGTTCAAATATTCATTGACTGCTGCCTGAATTCGCCCGGCCAATTCAGGCGTCTCCCGGAAGAAATCTTCCTGAACCATACTTCTCTCCGGGTTGCAAATCAGAATAATATCTCTGCTCTCGGTGTGCAAAGGGTAACTGAGGCACAGCTGCCCGGTTAGCTCGCCGGCAAGCTTTGCGATAAAATAACGAATCAGGCTTTGGTCAAAACTCCCGTATGCATTTATATAACCATGATAATTATCGATGCGGATAACCATGACAAAGAAACCTTCGCGCGAGACTGGCAGCTGATAATACTCAAACTTCGCAAACCGCTCCTCATGGAGGTTTGTCCGTTCATGAATTAATTGTTGAAGAAAGCTCTGCTGCAATACCGGCCAGTTTTCCTTCAGCTGGCTCTCCATTTCGGCCCCCTGTTCCTTCATGGTTATAAAGGCGGAGAACAGCATCGCCATCTCGCTTTGCTCATGAAGAGGAACGGCAGACCTCCAGTCCTTCTTGTTATTTACCATTTGCACTAAGGAGTGAATAGGACTATAGATTCTGAGGGTTAAATAAAATGCCGCAAGCACGGCGGCCAAGATACTGAATGCCATCAGAATCAGCATAAAATTCTGAATTTCTTTACTGCTTTTGTATAAAGAGCTTGTTGGTATAAGGTCGACATATTTCCAACCCGTATAGGGAGACGACACGGCCGTAAACGAAAACTCGCTGCCGCGGAAATGGGTTGTAAATGCCGATATATCGCTGCCCAGCTTGTTTTGAATAATCGCAAACTCATCGCTTGGTACCTGTCCCCCCGTATTGCTGTTGAAAGCAAGCGTAGAATCCGGACTGACCATCCAAATTTCCTCCCCTTGCCGCATCAGCCGAAACGACGGAATTTGAAACAGCGCTTGTTGGTTCATATTGACCACAATGGCACCGCGTACGGGAGAGCTGGCCCAAGGCGTGGTACGGATTAAGGTTACCTGCGTCTCCGATAAGTTCTTATTCTCATCCGGATAATTCCGGACAAACCATTTCCCTTCCGTCCGGCTCATTCCGCGATAAAAGGGGAGCCAATTCAAATCTTCCGTTTCTCCCGATTTTACCGGACCGATTAAGGCAGACTGTACTTTATCGCTAGCCGCATAATACACATAAATCGATTCAATATAGGGTGAAGTGATGTAAGAATCGAGAAGGTAGCTTTTGATCTCGTCCACATCAGCTTCGGAAGGACCGTCTTCTCCCGCTTCCATCGCTTCCGAAAAAGCGCGGTTCTGCGCGAGCCTGATTGTAATTTGATCGACATCATTGAGGATCGTATCCATTAGCCTTCGCGTCTGCTCCAGCATCTGAAAGCTGGACTGCTTAACCTCGTTCTTAACTACGTCCTGGCTGTGGCGGTTTGCGAAAAATCCTACGACAACTACCGTAAACACGACGAGCAAGACGAGCAGGAACAATATCCGAAAAAACAAGCTTCGAAATTTGAAGCTCGAAAACGCAACCTTAATAAGACTAATCATTCCTCCCCCTCCTATATACGCCTATCAAGTTTCGCATCGTCCTCCACCACTGTTTCCATTCCGTGACCTCAATCCCCTTTCCGCAGCATACGATTTTTCAAAAATTTGTGTAGCACGCAACAAAACCGGTACCCCGTAGGATACCGGCCTTATTGTGGTTAACCTGTTACTTCTCGATCTTAATCCAGGCGATCATCGGCTTGGAGTTGCCGGCTTTAACCGCTTTTACAACAATTTCGCCGTTTACTGCCGCAATATTGTCGAATACCTTCGCTTCGCGGTTCGAGCCAATGACGTAATTGCTCAGCTTGATCTCGCCGTTAATAGTCAGGTTCATATTCCGGTCGCTGGCCTTCCATGGGTCATAGAAGCCAACGGTTACTTTATACTGACCTTCCGGCAATTGGAAGCGGTACGCGATTCCTTTACCGTTCTCGTTGCCGTCGTATTGGCGGATCGTCTCATAAGCGTCTACCGGCGAGGTTTGAGCCCATGTCTTTCCGTCATCGGCTACATATCCCCACATCATGCCCGTAATGGGATCAAGACCGTATTCCTGCTCCTCTTGCGATTGGTATATGCCAAGCACTTCGCCGTCCTCCAGCGTGCCAGGCGTTCCGTCCCCGGCATCCGCGTAATAGACGACTTTGTTATTCGAGTTAGGCGTTGCATCCATTGGAGCGGATTCCGAAAGAGCCCCGCCGCGAACGGCAACAACATTAAACGAATAAGCCGTGCCGTTCTGAAGTCCCGTTACAACCGACGAGCCGGGTGCTGCCGCAACCTCTGCTGCCGTTCCGCCATTCTTTGGCGCATAACGGATCAGATAGCTGTCCGCTCCGTCTACTTCTCTGTATTGCAACATTACCTGCCCGTCGCCCTCTTTGATCTGATAGATTTCCGGAGCGGCTGTCAGGTTTTCCGGCTTACGGGCAACCTGCAGGTATGCGAATTGCGCGTCCGCCCAGCTATGCAGTCCAACACGCCCGCTAGTGTACGTCGAATCTTTTACGTCAAAGATGAGATTGCCGTCCAGAAAGGCTCGAATATGCTGTCCGTCGAGCTGAACCTCCATCTTGTAGTACTCGCCTAATTTAGGCGAGAAAGGCACGGCTTCGGCCAGGTTTTGCCCGTCTCTGCGAAGGAACAAGATGCCGTTCTCAAAGCCAAACACATAACCCTTCGAATAGCTGCTGCCGCGGAACGTAATTCCCCAATCCGCTTCGCCCAAGGCATGCTTCGCTACAGCGGTAATGGTACCGTCAATGATCGAAAGATTGTTTACGCCAATCTCGCCGCGGTTATTACCGCCGGAAACATGCTTCAGAAGTCCGTCTTCCATCACCCATTTGCTGTCGTCCTGCGTGTAGCCCGCAAGATTGCCGCTTGTAAAATCGTCCTTGAACCGGATTTCCCCATTCGCAGGCGTTACCGAGGTTTCGGAATAGCCGGTTCCTTTACCGCCTTTGCCAATCGTCGAGACGCGAACGGTTACCGCTTCACCGTTGGTTAGACCGGTTAATACGGTTTTGTTGCTGCTGATCTGCTGGACATTATTGTTCAGCGAGGTTTGAACCGTATATCCGGACGCCCCTTCAACAGCACCAAACGTTAGCAAAGCTTCCCCGTTGCCCGGAATCGCAACCAGCTTGCCCGGTGCGGCAATGTCCGGCTTTACGGTAAACTCGGCCGTAGGCTTGCTGGAGCTGTTGCCGTCTACGGCTTCCACAACGCCGTAATACGCCGTTCCGTTCGCAAGTCCGTCAATCTGAATACTGCCGTTAGGCACCTCGGTCAAAAATTGCTTATCGTATTTCCCAGACACGGTGCCGTATCGAACGCGATAAGAAGGTACGCCAATCTGACTATTATAAGTGAGGATAAAGCCTCCATCCGTGCTTGACGCTTTTACGCCGGATGGCGCAAGCAGCTTAGGCGTGCCGTAAGCTTTCTTCGATGTTGGGCCAAAGCCTTTGTCGTTGCCTCCTCGAATGGTTACATCATACTGCTGATCATTTTTCAGACCTTGCAGAATAACCGTATCGGAGGACAGGTTCGACAGCTTCAATACCTTCTTGTCATTTTTGCTGCCGTATTCCACTTCGTATTCGTATGCGCCTTTTGGAGCTTGGAAATCGATTTTAAGACCTTTGTTAAGCGGTTCTACCTTTACGATCAGAGGAGCATCCGGTTTTTTGTTTTCTTTTACGACATCGCCATTAAGCGTCACGATTGAACGGGCCGGGATAACCGCATCAAACGAGCCGTCTGCGGATGCCGGAATGTCCGCGCCTCTTTCCAGATCCTTGTCTGTCGATGTCACATACGGCTTCAATACATGAACCGCCTCATGCTTGTCGATGCCGCTGACTTCAACCTTGATATGCTGCTCTTTCGCGCTGTCGTTGACGAACACCGTCGTTACGGTATTCTCCCCGTCATGCTTGTATGCCGATCCGAGCAGCGCGCCGTTACGCGCGTTATCGTCAAGACCGGAGAGTGCGATACGCTCCGCGCCCGGGCGGATAAATTTACTGTAGTTGCCAAGGGTCCAGAACATTTTGGAAGTGAGGATATTTTGTTCATCGCCCGGGTTATGGAAGTCGGTATAGATCAGGCCGTCCTTATAATCTCCCGCGGATACCGCCGTCCACCACTGCCATGCGGAAGCATTTGCTCTCGCCAGATCGAAATGGATCGTCTTCGCGATATAAAGCGCCGGATCAATGCCAAGGTCGCGGCCGGGACCGTAGTCCCCGAGAATGCAATATTCGCTCATCCAATAAACCGCTTCACGGTCGTATTTGTTCAAATTGGAGAACAGCAAATCTCTTAACGTACCGTAACGGTCATCTCCGGTCTTGCTGTAATCCGACCAGTAGGAGTGAGAAGCGATGTGATGGCCAACCGCCTCCTGAAGCTCCGGATCGCCAAGCAGGTCTTTAATGTATTCGCGGTATTTGCCAACGCCAAGGCTGTTGGAGCCGCCGCTATACTTCTCTTGGCCCGAGAAGGATTTGAATACTTCATCATCCAGCAGTGCCGTAATCTCAACGCCATCCGGCGCGCTGATCTGCGTCTCCAGCCCTTTGGCCTGCAGTTGCTTATACAGCTCGAGAATGACTCGCTTAATATCGTCGTTGTTATATCGGTTGCCTTCCTGGCCTGCTTTATTCCAGTCCCAGGTCGGTTCATTAATCGGGCTGATATAGTTCAAATTAATGCCTTGTTCCTTAAAGTGTTCAATGACATCCGTCAGGAAGGCCGCGAACTCGTCTTCATACCCTTCTTTCAGGTTCGTGGATCCAACCGTGGAATCCGGCTGGGCATGGCCGTTCTTGGTCATCCATACAGGCGGGCTGTTGACGAAGCCGATAAGCGTATCTACGCCGCGGTCCTTGGCTGCCTGCAGAAACCATTGCTGACCGGCTTGCTTGCTCCAGTCGTAATTGCCATTCTCCGAGGACTTGAACGATTCGACGCGGCGCCAAGGATCGGTAATGATGGTTTTGTCCGTCTCGGTTGAGCCCGCCCCGATATTGAAACGCCAAGCGGTAAGGCCTATCCCCTTATCCCTTGAGAAGAGCAGATCCGCTACCTTGTTTTTATTCTCCTCCGTCCAGTTCTTCCCGAGCTGTTCCATGCTCCAGGCGTCAGAAGCTCCGAAGTTATCGATGGTCTGGAAGGTGGTTGAGGCATCCACTTTTACTACGGCATCGTACGTGACCGGTGTCTTTACGGTCTCTGCCGCATAAATTGGGCTCCCCAGCGAGGCAAGGCTGATGACGGTACCCAGCATTGCTGCCGCGGTTCTTTTCTTAAGCTTGAACGGTTTCAATCGTCTTCCCCCTTAAGTTGAATTGGTCGAGAGGCATTAAGAAAACGGTTTCATGAAACCGGTTTCCTAAAGCTCCAAAAAGGTGGAGCACGTCATTTTATGAAGGGCTCCACGCTCTCGATTTTACTTCCTGCCCCTTCCCTCCACATCCTACTGCGCTCCTAAAAATTACGTCTTTCAGTCGCTATTTTTTGTCTAATCCTAGCTTTTCTTGTTGAATTAACAAAACGAATAAGCAGGCGCTATCCAGCTGTCTTTGAGACCGCTGCAAATAAATTGGCTTCAGTCTATGAGATATATACATTATTCCGAGCTCGAAGCTGGCACGTACTATGAAGCATATCGTCAATTGAGGAGTTGAATAATGAAAGCTTTAGTTACCGGAGGCGCCGGCTTTATTGGTTCTCACCTGACAGATGCGCTCGTTCAAAGCGGTGCCGTTGTCCATGTCATTGATAATTTATCTACAGGCTTCATACACAATGTCCATCCTGAAGCCGTTCTCCATGAGCTGGATATTAATAGTGATGAGGCCTTGCAAATCATTAAGCAAGTCAAACCGGATATTGTATTTCATATGGCCGCGCAGGTCGATGTCCAGTGTTCGGTAGCTGATCCGGCTTTTGATTCTTTGGTCAATATTGTCGGAACGATTCGCTTGATGATGGCATGCCGGCAGGCTGAAGTCGGCAAGCTTGTTTTTTCTTCTACCTCCGCTGTTTACGGCGATGCCAATAAAGAGAGGAATTCGGAGGATGCCGTTACAGCCCCCATCTCCTATTACGGACTGTCCAAGCTAACCGGAGAAAACTATATCCGGCTGTTTCACAAAATGTACGGTCTCCCTTATACGATATTACGCTACAGCAACGTGTATGGCCCTCGGCAGAACGCTTCCGGGGAAGGCGGCGTCGTTTCCATTTTCATGAACAAATTAAAACAAGGCCATCCTCTTCACGTAAACGGCAGCGGCAACCAAACCAGAGATTTCATCTATGTGCAGGATGTTGTGCAAGCGAACTTGGCAGCTATCCATCATGGAGACCAGGAAACGGTCAATATCAGCACGGGACTGCGCACTTCGATTAACAATTTGATTCATATGGTAAAGCTTATCCATGGGCAAAATGTCGACATCGCTTATGGCCCGGAGCGGCCGGGCGATATTATGGACAGCTGCCTGGACAATACAAAAGCCAATCAACTATTAGGCTGGCGGCCTGCAAGCAGTTTGTTTGAAGGACTCTCCCAAACCTATCAGCATGCTGAATGAAATAACAAGAAAGCTAATAGCCGCTGCAGCCAGCGGCATATTAGCTTTCTCCTTCATTTCCTTTACTTAGTGGCCACGTAAATAATGGTAAATCCATCATCCCTTCCGGGCACAATCTCGTATGTCTCGTTGTCTTGCGTTACGGCTTGCTGAATATGAAAGCCATGCTTAACAAGCAGATTGCGCAGCTCTTCCGGACGATAGTGACGATAATGATGAGGGTTTACCCCATGCAAAAAGTAAGGGTTCTTTAAATGAGGAATAACGTTCTCGTTAGGCGCCGAAATAAGCAGCACCCCGCCTTTATTCAAGCATTGATACAACTTGCGGATAAATGACTGGTCATCCTTCATATGCTCGACGGTCTCAAAACAGATAATGACATCATAGCCTGGCAGCGGGAGCTCCTCGAGAAAGGTGCCCGATAAATCGGTTTGGCAATAAACGGTCTTGTGGGAGGAGAAGTGATGAACGGCCCAATTTAATCCGTGCTCAGACCGATCCACCCCGACCGCTAATGTACAAGCAGAATGGGCGGCCATATAATGCGTTCCAAAGCCTGAACCGCAGGCCGCATCGAGTAAAATATCGCCAGGGCGGATAAAACGTACCGCATATTGATAGCGAAAGTAATGATCCGGCATGGCATCGTCTACCGACGTCGCGTACATTCGTTCCATCTTGGCAATTTCGTCATCCATTTTTTTCGCCTCCAGTAACCATAAAATCAAACTTGTTTCCGCATAACAGATATTTACCGGGGTATATCTGTACATTGCAATCTATTAAATCCATGAATCTAATATAAAAAGCAGAAACGAGGAGGAGATAAGCTTGAGCGACTGGATAGATTTTTCTGCGCAGGAGGTTTCTT
This sequence comes from Paenibacillus sp. JDR-2, assembly GCF_000023585.1. Classification (NCBI taxonomy): domain Bacteria; kingdom Bacillati; phylum Bacillota; class Bacilli; order Caryophanales; family Paenibacillaceae; genus Paenibacillus; species Paenibacillus sp. JDR-2. The sequence continues at coordinate 4,756,140 of NC_012914.1, forward strand.
TCGGAACGGGATCGCTTCCGTTGTCGATAACTACGGGTACCGAGATTTTGCTTACTTCTATCTTTCTTCCTATTGCGGATCATCAAACCCGGATTAACGGTTATGCAACCATCGGCTGGGAAACTCCTCTGTTACAGAACGCGCAGCATATCAATATGATTTACCGAATTCGCCGCGGCGGCTTTACATCCGCCCATAAGTTAATTTGCTGGGTCGTCGATTCCGTTTCCCTAGGCCATGACGTTCCCATATTAACGATAGATAAAACTTTATCCCTGCAATTCACCGATCTGCCAAGTTCAGAGAACGTCGGAACCTATCAACGATACTGCCTGACAGCAGAGCTCGCGGGTACGGGCATGGCATCAATCTCCGGGCCGGTCACGCTTATCGGCGGAACGTTTAACCTATAAAAAGAGGAGGGCAAAACGATGGCTATTCAAGATTCCGCTTCAATAAGAGTACTGCCCGGCACCCATTCCCTCCCGCTTCCCATCCCCCCCGGTACGGAAACCTTTCTCACATCCCTATATCTGAAAAGTTCTAGCCCTGACGGCAAAATCTTTATCGAAGCCTCCGTCTGCTGGAGAGCCGAAGCGTCTCAGCTTCCCATTGTGCCGAAGATCATACTCCGGTTAAGGCGCGGCGGCGTTACTCCGGCTTTCCCCGAAGTCTCTCAAATCGCCGACTCCTGCTACTGGACCAACAACGCGTCCCCAACCTCTTCCACAACCGACTTTTATCACGTGGAATCTCCCGAGCCCGGAACGGCCGGATTATATCAGTCCTATTATCTGACGGCAGAATCAGCCGGAATCGGCAGGATTACGGTCATGGGTCCGATCGTGCTGAAAGGAACCACAATCGGTCATTCCTGAAGAATTTGCTTTTGAAAGGAGGTGATAGCATGACTGTTACCATTGTAGACTACCAGTACCAAGAAGCTGCCGCCGGAACGGGTTCTCTCCCGTTTATAATCTCTCCGGGTGCCGAATACTTGTTGACTTCCGTTTTTCTCCAAATCAATAACATCAATAACCGGATTGAAATCAAAGCATCCATTGGCTGGGAAGCTCAGCTGCTGCTGCTCAATATTGTTCCTAAGCTGCTCTTCCGCATCCGGCGCGGCGGCATCTCTGCTCCTGCTCCGGTTGTTTACCAGACCATGGATTCCGCTTTTATCGGTACAGCGCAAGAAGGCCCTTGGGTAGCCCTTGATTTCACGACGGCCTTCCAGCATACGGAAACGGCAACGGCTGGTCTGGTTGGCACCTTCCAGCAATATTCCCTCACCGTAGAGCATGTCGGACAAAACTCGGTTACCATAACCGGCCCGGTGCATCTTGACGGAACCGTGTATCTGTAAGTAAGCAACAATGAGGTGGTTGGTTAGCCGGATTCCGGCTAACCAACCGCTTCTTTGTTTACCGGTCCTCGAAAATATTCTGCGAGCCGGTTCGCGTATCCATCCATACAACGAAAGTTGTTCCTGCCGCATTGATCTCCAGGTCGTTGTAATCGCCAATGGAAGGCGTAGGAAGGCCAAGCGACGGGTCCGCGTTCGGATCAAAGGAGACGCTGGTAATCCGGCGGTTAGGCAGAAACGTATTGCCGGCATCATTCGACTCGGCCAAAAATACGTCAATGAGATTACTGGTTACGCGGTTCGTATAGTACATGGCTTTGAAAGCACCGGTATCGCGGGAAACCGTCGCATTGGGCAGAAAATTCTGCGTACCGGCCGGGCTGTCATCAATCTGCTTCGGAGCTGACCAGGTATTGCCCCTGTCCGTCGAACGGGACATAAAGATATGCGCGCTGCCCGTACGGTTGTCTTGCCAAACGGCATAGACGATACCTTGACCGTTAAACGGCGAAATATCCGTCGCCATATAAGCAATGGTCAAGACGCGGAAGCCAAAGGTTGGAACCGGCAGAGGGGTTGGCACGAGGCTGACCGTGGACACGGTTACGATTGGCCCAAAGGTTACTCCCCCGTCGAGCGATCTCCGCATTAAATATTGCGGCGTCCCAGGTCCGTATTGCATCCAACCGACATACACGTCGCCTTGCGGTCCGATCGCAATCGTAGACCCAAAGCTTGTTACGCCCTGCACCTGATTCGTCAGCAGAATTGGCGGAGACCAGGTTAGTCCTTGATCAAGGGATCGCTGGAATAAGGTTTCCGATTGCGTAAAATTGTTAAAGTACCGGGTGTACGCCACGTACGCCTGCCCTAGAAAAGGGCTTCCATTCGCCGTATCAATCGTTAGCGCCGGTTTATCGTTATAAACGGCCGTACCGAAGCCCTGATTGACAATGACGGGAGGAGAGAAAGTAGCTCCATTGTCGGTTGAACGATAGACGATAATCGAGGAGTTCTGCACGGGGTTTACAGTGAGCGCGGTAGCGGCGACAAGAAAGGTTTGAGCATAGCCGAAAGCGGCTACGCCGTCTCCCGAGGCGTCAAATCCCGGTGGAGGTGCAAGCAAGGTTTGGGCATACGATACACCAGCGTTAATCGAACGGTAAATCGTTGTCATGTTGTTGCCCGAACGCAAATCATTTGTCGTTACCACGATGGTGGTTTGGTCAAGAGTGTTAAGAGCAATGGACGGCTCCTGCTGAGGCCCCGAAGGGGTAATTTGTTGATTTGCCATCTCATTCTTAACTCCTTTCTAAAATTTATTAAGGCTGGTTCGCTTGGAACAAGATTGAACCCACGATATGGTCGTCAACGACCGAAAAAGACTTGGGAATGTCCATTTGATAAGCATTTCGAAAATAAGTGCATATCTTCGAGCCGTGGTGAGCGGGATGCTTAGGCGGATGCGAGGCTTTGCGGGTATGCCGATTGTTCAGAAGCGTTTCATACAGCTCTTCGATCCGTTCCGCCATTGCGGGGAGCGACCATTGCTTGAGGCCCCAGCTGTGCCCGTTCTTGGCTAATCGGTTGCGAAGCGGCTTGTTCTCGATCAGCAGTTGCAGGCAGCGCGACAGCTCGCCGCTATCCCCGGCTCTTGCCATCAGACCGGTCTGACCGTGCTGAACCATCTCCGGAATACCTCCGGCATCCGAAACAAGTATCGGCCTGCTTGCGAGCTGAGCTTCCATGACGGCATACGGTTGGTTGTCATTTAAGCTCGGAAGGACGATAATATCCGCTTGCCGCATTAACGCAGGCACGTCATTCCTGCTTCCCGCAAATACAACATAAGGCGATAAGCCGAGCTCAAGCGCTTTGGCCTCCAGCTCTGCCCGGAGAGTGCCGTCGCCAACAAACAGGCATCTCCAATCGTTCCTGGATTGCTTGAGCAGATGCAAGGCATCCAACAAGCTGCTGTGTCCTTTTACTTTATCCAGGCGGGCCGGGCATAGAATATTGCAGTTGTCTTTCGGAAGCCTGAATGAATTTCTTTCTTTTGTGCGCTCTAAAAAAAGCTCGATGTTCATTCCGTAAGGCACCACTTCCATGTGATCACCAGGCACCAAATAACTGCCAAGCGTCCGATGCAGCCAGTTGGTCGGTACGACGGCCAAATCACTTGAGGTAGCCCCATAATATTCTCTGGCGCAGGCATACTTCCAAATTGAATCGGATGGCGTCCGCCCTTCCAGGGATACCCAGAAATCGGTTGCCAGACAGCCGTGTATCGTATTGATCAAGGGAATACGATCCGGCTTGATCTGCCATAAGGCACGCGAGGAAATCACGTCTTGCGCGTGGATGATATCATAGCCGCGAAGGCCCAAATACGAGGCAGCCAGCGCATAAGAGCAAAACTCGATTTCCTGTTCCACGATCCAAGAGTCAATTGGAATCGGCTGCGAGGCATACACCGCTTTTATTTCTTTTTCTATCAATGGCCTAAACAGCTTTTTCTCAACCCTGCGGCCGGTATTCACGATATAGTAGCTGTTCTCGTCCGGATGTCTCGCGAGTATGTCTACTTCATGTCCGAGCTTCTCCAGACTGGCTTTCAGATCCTGAATATATACCCATACCCCGCCTACATGCGGAATCAGCCAATACGTTGCTATAAGAATTTTCATAGGCTGTCAGCACGCTTCGAAGCTATGGTTTTCTCGTAAAGAAGAATAGTCCGGTTAATCATCGTTCGTAATGACCAATTGCGAAGACCTTGATATCTCGCTTGATTGGCCAACTTCTTTCTCTGGTCTTCATCGCTAAGCAGTTGGTTTAAGCCCCTGCATAACAGATTCGCCTTCCCGTTTGGAAAGAGCACGCCCGTCTTTCCATTGTCAATCATTTCAGGTATTCCCCCTGTGTCTGAAGCAATGATGGGTTTTCCAGCCACCTGCGCTTCCATTACGACAAACGGCAAATTGTCATGTATGCTTGGCAGAACAATCAAATCCGCTTCCTGCAGCAGAAGCGCCATGTTATTTTGGTGACCAAGAAAGCTAACCTGTTGACCTAACCCCAACTGGCTTACCGATTGTTCCAGCTGGCTGCGCATGGGACCGTCCCCGGCCAACCAGCAAATCCAATCCGAACGGATTTCCTTTAGCTTAGACAAAGCTTGCAGCAGCACTTGATGCCCCTTCACAGGATCGAGACGCGCAGGACATAGAATTAATTTCAAGCCGTTTTTATTAAAGGCAGGCGTATAGAGGGCGGATTGATGGAGGAATTTCATCGTATCGAAGCCATAGGGAATAACGGATGCCGAGGAATTTGTTCGGCCTGGTTTTACGTCATACTGCCGCTTAAGCCACCCGGAAGGAAAGATAATCTGGTCTGCTGCTAATCTTCCGTAATGATCAAGCGCTTTCGCCCATTCCCAGGATAAGGAGCGCTTCGAAACAACACCCTGATACCTCCACTCCGCCGCCAGATCTCCGTGAAGAGTTAATAGCAGCGGAATATTGTGCGGTTTCACTTCATAGGCTCCTGTCGCGGAGATAACATCCTGCGCGTGGATGAGATCATAGTCATCCAATCTGAAATGGGATAACGCTTGACGGAAAGCGATGCGCTCGCTTTCCATATCGGCCAGCCAAGCGTCAAAGGAAGGCAGCTTTTTATTGTATCGCGTACCGATCTGCCGTTTTACCGCCGCCGAAACCAATGGTTTATCGATGGTTTTCCCCTTGTCTACTATGTGGTATTTCATTCCCGTTTCATTGTGGGAGATAATATCCACTTCATGACCAAGGTCTTCGAGTCCCTTCCTTAATGCCAGCGTATAAGTGGAAACTCCGCCGGAATAAGGAATACACCAATAGGAAACAAGTGCAATCTTCATTCCGCTTCCCTCCTCCGGCTAGACCGTCTCCAAGCTGATCCGTTCCCGGTACCATTCAATCGTTTTAATAAGTCCTTGTTCCAGAGAAACGGAAGGCTTATAGCCAAGGATAGTCTCTGCCCGAGTCAAATCGGGCTCGCGGGCCGGCATATCCTCGTAACCCGGACCATAAGCCTCCGCATAGGATTTGAGTATTACCGGAGATGTAGAGCGGCTTAGCTGAATGATTAGCTGCGCAAGCTGGATAATCGTCACGGAATGAGTCGAGCCGACATTAAAGGCCAGACCGTCTGCCTCCGGACTAAGCGCCGCGATCGTTCCGCTTACGGTATCGTCCACAAAGGTGAAGCATCTACGCTGCGTACCGCTCCCGTATACCTCAAGAGGTTCTCCTTTTAAAGCGGCGGTGATAAATCTGGCCACGACCCCTCCGTATTGCGAGTTGGTTTGTCTAGGTCCGTAGGCATTGAAATAACGGAGCACCGTCACCGGAAGCCCTTTCGCCGCATACGCAAAGCACATATGCTCGTCGATGGATTTGGCCGTTGCATAACTCCAGCGATGAATGGAAGGCGCACCGTAAACGCGGTCCGACATCTCGTTAAACGGCAGCTTCTCGTTTTTCCCGTAAATCTCCGAGGTTGATGCGAATATAACTTTCGTGCGGCTCGGATAAGCCAGTTCAAGAATATTGCGGGTTCCGTCGATGTTGCCTTCAATGACCTTTATTGGATCCTCTACCGTATTTTTCACTCCAAGCACAGCTGCTAGATGATAGACCGTATCTACATGACTCATGCATTTCTTCACTAGCTTCCGGTCCAGAACCGACCCTTCTATAAGCCTATGCCGCGGATGATTGGACAAGTGAGCGAGAAACTCAGGCCTTCCGTTCGAGAAATCGTCCAACGTCCAGACGGTATGCCCTGCCGCCAACAAGCTTTCCACAAGATGAGAGCCAATGAATCCTGCCCCGCCTGTTACTAATATTTTCAAAAAACTCCCTCCTTAAATTAGGATAATGTTATTCCGGTCCGCAAGTTTGCCTGTAGCATTCCTCGTATCCAAGATGATAGGGGTATGAGCTGCAATCAGTTCGTACGAAATATTGGAATGGTCCGTCAGAATGACCGTGCAATCGTAATTTTTCATATTCCGCGCAGTAAGCGGGATCGAATGGAGAGTTGTTTCGCCAATTTGCAGTTCGTTTACGTAAGGGTCGAAAAAACCGACATGGACGCCTTCTTGCAGCAATTGTTCAATAATAGGCAAAGCGATGGATTCGCGCATATCATTAACGTCTTTTTTATACGTGACGCCAATAATCAGCACGCTGCTGCCCTTCAGCTCTTTAGGCTTTAAGATTTTGGAAACTCTCCCAACAATATAAGCGGGCATACTCTCGTTTACATGGGAGCTAAGCTCGATGAAAGGCATATCGATCTGATGCTCTCTCGCCTTCCAGAGCAAATACAATGGATCAACCGGTATGCAATGTCCGCCAATTCCCGGACCGGGATAATATTTGGTAAATCCAAACGGCTTTGTCCCTGCTGCTTCAATAACTTCCCAAAGATTGATATCCAGCTCTTCGCATAGCTTTAGAAGGCTGTTCATAAAAGAAATGTTCAGGAATCGCTGGCAGTTTTCCAACAGCTTCGTCATTTCCGCGGCCCGAGGGGACGAGACGACCACCACCTTCTCGAATGCGGTACCGTAGACTTCTTTGGCGTACGAGGTGCTTGCCGGATTCACTCCGCCTACGACCTTCGGGATTTGCGACAGCTCCCAATGCGATCCGGGATCGATCCGTTCCGGCGAATAAGCAAGCAGAAGATCCTTTCCGACCTCCAGTCCCGTGGTCTCCAGAAGCGGCTTCAAGACTTCCTCGCTGGTCCCCGGGAAGGTGGAGCTCTCAAGGGCGACAAGCTGGCCTCTACGCAAATGAGGAAGTATGCAGCGTGTGGCGTTTATCACAAATTTCAAATCCGGCTGCATATGCTCGTCAAGCGGTGTCGGAACGCACAAAATAATGACATCCGCCTTCTCTATGACTTCAAACGAATGGCTGACATGAAAGTTTTTCCCGCTGAAGAGCTCTCGAATATCGTTTCTCTTATAGTCCGATAAATAGGATTGACGTTTCTGCAGCATTTGAATCTTGCGAATATCGGTATCGATTCCGTATACCGTATTCCCCTTCTCTACGAACAGCTTCGCGAGCGGCAATCCGACATAACCCAGGCCGATTATGGCGATTTTATATTTATGGGCAAGCTCCAATCTCTTTCAACTCCTTCAATTCATCTTCTAGCATGATACGCAAATGAATTAGAGACGCATTGGATTAACGTCTAAAGGCTATGAAAATAGTAGTTTATCCCGAAGTTACGGACTAAAAGAGATAAGTGCCCCGTTTTAGCGATTATTGTTGAAATCTATCTTTTTTACAGGACTGCTTAATAGGGAGATGCCCGTCCGGAAATACGGCCGAAATAGGTTCGTGTACGTTAACAATACTTTGGTTGAATCATATACTAATGGGACGACGGACCAATCGGAGGACAAAACATGCGAATATTAATCGCTTGCATGTGGGCACTGCCGCATGCAGGCGGCGTAAATACCTATGTCAATCAACTGGTCAAGGGATTACAAGGTGCCGGGCATGAAGTTGATATATTTTCCTCAACACCGGATGCGCAAGGCTTCTATATTCCAAGCAGAAATTTATCGATAGAGAAAAGCAGGCTGGCTCCTCTCATTACCCGCCAAACGGAACTTTATTTGAATGAATTGCTGCCGGGGATCGATCCTTGGATCAAACAAGCAGAGGTTGATAGATTGTGCATGGAAGCAGCCGGTTTGTATTTTGGATTGACCGAATACGATGTCATACACGCGCAGGACATCGTAAGCGCACACGCGATTGCGCGCGTTAAGCCTGCGCATATCCCCCTCGTTACCACCATTCATGGCTGTCTGACCAAGGAATGGTTTGTTAAATTGAAAGAAATGGGCATGACCGACCAAAATATTAACTCTCCCTTATGGTACTATTCGTCCTTGCGGGAGTTTCTTGGCGCAACGGTCGGCGATGTAACGATTTCTCCTTCGCTTTGGTTAAAAAACGAACTGGTCAATGACTTTGCTGTTCCCGAAGAACGCGTGACGGTCAGTCATTACGGGATAGATATCGCGGAATTCCAGAATAAAATGCTAAGAGAGCCAACGACGATTAAACCCTTGGCGGAGAAAGTATTTATATGCCCCGCCCGCTTTGATATCGTCAAAGGACATTCCACTCTCATTCATGCCTTAGCCAAGCTGAAGGAAGATCGTTCGGACTGGGTTTGCTGGCTGGTCGGAGACGGTTTCCTTCGCGATGAATTAATTCAACTCACCAATCAGCTTGGTCTGGCCAATCATATTCTCTTCTGGGGACACCGGGAGGACGTGCCCGAAATGATGCAGCAAGCTGATTTTGTCGTTCTTCCCAGCATGCAGGACAATCAGCCGTTTGCGATCATTGAAGCTCAGATTGCAGGTAAACCGGTCATCACCTCTGATGCCGGGGGCATTCCGGAAATGGTTACTCACCTTCAGAACGGGCTGATATCCCGCTTGGGAGACCCTGAGCAGCTTTATTCTTGCCTTCGAACAGCCCTGGAAGAGCCGGAGCTGTTAAGCGTGATGGCCGACCAGGCGAAAACGTGGGGGCATCATCATTGGTCATTGTCTACGATGATCTCACGGGTTCTGGAGCTGTATGAGTCCGCCCGGAGTAAACATACGGAGGAGCGCCTTGCCTTTGAGGCTCAATCTGGGGAACAAGTCATTTCAATGCCAGAGGAGGACCGCAAATGGGTTACATCAAGAAAAAGAAAACGGTCAGCTCGAAAAACAAAAAAATATCGAAAAAAAATAAAAGGTTTAAAAAGATAAAAACGGCAAAAAAGCCGTTTAAGAAACGAAGAAGGAAGCATGTGCCGGCTGCGGTCGAAACGCTAAACCTCGCACCTCTCTTTGCTTCGCCGCTTGATCCAAGCTTAATCCTTTCAAAAGCGGATGAAGAGGTCTGGAGGCGTATTCTGCAAGCTCAGCCCAAAGGTTACGCCCTCCCTGACAGCTTTACCTTTCAAAGGCTTAAACAAGTCATTTCTCCGATAATAGCACCCGGCTCGGAGGGAACGGTGGCGCAATAAAAAGAGCAGGCCGTTAAGTAAACGGCCTGCTCTTCCTATTCTTCCCGCTCCTGCGGTTTATATAATTCCTGTTCCTTGTAATGCAAGTGTTGTCCGTAATTTTCTATCTTGGAATCCAGCCGCTCCAGTGTCCTGGTCATTTCTTCGATCCGGAAACGGAGCTGCTCCCGCTGCTCGATAAGCAGCTCTTTCCTCGCTTCCGTCGTATGGTCGCCCTGCTGGAACAGATTGACGTACTCAATTAATGCTTCAATAGGAAGACCGGCACATCTCATGCATTTTATAAATTCAACCCATTTGAGATTATCCTCGGTATATTCCCGAATGCCATTGTTATTGCGGTTAACGGTCGGAATTAATCCAATTCGTTCATAGTAACGGAGAGTATCCTGCGACAGGTCGTACCTGGCGCTTACTTCGGTCATTCTCATACGGATTGTCTCCCTCCTATCAATAATCAATATAACAATAGTTTACATCGTAGACATATCGATGACAAACCGGTAACGCACATCGCTGCGCAGTACGCGTTGGTAAGCTTCATCCACCTGATCGGCGTTTATCCGCTCGATTTGCGGCTTAATGCCATGCTCCGCCGAGAAGTCGAGCATCTCCTGCGTCTCGCGGATGCCGCCCACAAGCGAGCCGGCAAGGCTGCGGCGCTGCATAATCAGGGAGAATGCTCGGTAAGAATCCGGTTCGGAAGGCGCACCGACGTTAACCAGCGTGCCGTCGACACGGAGCATGGACAGATAAGCATCCACATTCAGATTGGCGGACACGGTATTCAAGATCAGATCAAACCGGTTGGCCAGCTCTTTGAACGTATCCGGGTTGCTTGTTGCGTAATAATGATCCGCGCCAAACGCGACGGCCTCTTCCTTTTTGTTCATCGACTGGCTCAGAACGGTTACTTCCGCTCCCAAGGCATGCGCGTATTGCACCGCCAGATGGCCAAGACCGCCCATGCCAACGATCGCAACCTTTTTATCCGGGCCGGCATTCCAATGCTTCAAAGGAGAGTACGTTGTAATACCCGCGCATAAAAGCGGGCTTGCAACATCAAGCTCCAGGCTGTCCGGAACACGGACAACGAATCGCTCCGTAACAACAATCTTCTGGCTGTAACCGCCGTAAGTCGGCTGCCCGTCATAGTCGAGGGAGTTATAAGTGCTGACTACGCCTTTCGTACAGAACTGCTCCTCGCCCTGCAGGCAATATTCGCATTCGCCGCAGGAATCTACAAAGCAGCCTACCCCAACGCGGTCGCCAACGGCAAACTTCGTAACCTCCGCCCCAACAGCTTCCACGACACCAGCAATTTCATGCCCGGGAACAAGCGGGAAGATTGCCTCGCCCCATTCCCCAAAGGCGGTATGGATATCAGAGTGGCAGATGCCGCTGAATTTAATATCGATTAGAACATCATCCGGACGCAAGGCTCTCCGTTCAATCGTTGTTTTTTCGAAAGGCGCCTTTGCGCTTGCAACACGAAGTACATGAGATTTACACATAAAGTTTCTCTGCTCCTTTTATCCATGAAATAAAGAATACAATCGGAGTATACATGCTGGAGTGAACTCCAAGTCAACACCCGGTTAACAAAAAAAGGAACTGCCCCCTTCGGAACAGTCCCTTTCATTAACATTCTATTACAAGCCGGAATATACGATATTTCTTAACCGCGGATGGATATAAGGCTCCTGGTTGTTGAGGAGATGCTGAGCATACATGACGGTCAGACCGGAATCCGGATCGATAATCGCCATGCAGCCTGCGGCCCCGCTCCAGCCGAATTCCCCCAGCGGACTAAGCGATCCGCTTTGCGCTTTGGACGCGTGCGTTCTGACGCCTAATCCGTAGCCGTAGCCTTTCAGCTGCTCCCAGTTATAATCCCCGCGCATACGGTCGGTCAAATGGTCCGTCCGCATCAGATCGATCATCGCCGGCGACAAAATGCGTACGCCATCCGGGCTAGTTCCTTTATTGGTGAGAGCATTCAGGAATAACGCGTAGTCGCTTACGGTAGAGAGCAGCCCTGCGCCGCCGCTTTCGTGCTCCGTTCCCAGCCGGTAGCCGTTCCCGTCTTTTCGGACCGCTCTGCCCAATTCATCCTTGAACTCGAATTGCGGAAGGACGCGGCTCCGCTGCTCCTCGGAAAGATCAAAAGCCGTATCCTTCATTCCCAAAGGTCCCGTAATCTCCTCCCGGATGCAAGCGCCAAAACGCCGGCCGTCCACAACCTCTACCAATGCCGCAAGCACATCATGGCATAAGCTGTAGTTCCAGCGGGTGCCCGGTTCGAAAAGAAGCGGCTCCTTGGCTAAAGCCTCCGCAAAAGCGCGAGTCGGCACCCTTCCTTGCGTCTGCTCCGCAATCTCCTTCAAGGAAGGAGATCCGATATCATAAGAAAAGCCGGCCGTCATCGTAAACAGATCACGAACTAGAATGGTTTTTTTTGCTCTTTCGATCTCAAGCTTACCGTCAGGAAGACGCTTGCGGAGGTTCATATCCGCGTATTCGGGAAGATAAGCGGACAGCGGATCGTTGAGCAGCATTTTACCCTGCTCCACAAGCTTAAGAGCCGCCACGCAGGTCATGATTTTCGTCATGGAATAGAGGTTAATGATACGTCCTTCTTCAATGGGAGTTTCGTCCTCCAGATTGGAGAATCCGCTTCGATAACGGAATAACGTTTCATTGCGGTGAATGACCATTACCTCCGCCCATGGAATGCGCCAGGAGGTCAATCGGTCGATAAATTCGGTCAAAGCTTTCATGAGTGCACTTCCAATCCATGAGATAAGTTTCTATTCGTAATCCATAACAATCATTTGATGGCACTCCAGTTCAGGTACGGTATAAGCAACTACGCCGTCATTGTTGCTGAACGGCAGCGGAGTCATTTGCGGTGCCAAATAGACCTGCTTCACCGGACTTGCAGTCCGGATTGTAACCTGAACGTTGTGGAGCGGAATAATATCCTCGATGATTTCCACCCCATCGCCTCTTCTTACCGGCGATACATAAAGGAGATGATTAACAAGGCGATTCAATTCCTTCTGCTCCTGTAGAGTAACTACGCCCTGCGCGGGCAGGTTGGTTTGAAGCGTCTTGCCCGGAAGCAGGCGATCCAGCGCGTATAGAACGGCTTCCTTCAGAATCAGGCTGCCTTTCTTCGCATAATCCTCAAACACGTTCCAGGCGATGTAGATTCCGTTGCCGCTCTCCACCATGCCGGGGCCTCCGTTATTGTGGCTGCTTGGCGTATGCTGATGGGAGCAGAACGTAAACGCATCCCTGTTAAAGTACGGGTCTTCGCGCCTGCCGAGCTCCGTTCCCCCGTTAAGCTCAATCTTTTGCCCCTGGGAATAAAAGATGAAGGAGGCCTCTCTTAAACTCTTTAACGCAAAGCCCGGACGGAAGTAGTCGGGTTTGTAAGGGTTCACTCCCAGGTACCGTACTCCGAAGTCAATGGCATACTCTTCCCCTGCAGGATCAAGACCGGACCAGCCCGTGGCGAGGAGCTTTCCGCCTTGCTGCAGGTACAACTCCAGCTTGCCGCGCAGCGAATCGTCAACCGCTACGTAATCCGGCAATATCAACACCTTATAGGCGTCAAAATCATGCTCCTTGTCGATGACGTCAAACAGGATTTTCCCTTCAAGCAGCATCCGTACGGCTCCTGCATCGGAAGCCCCTTTGGATTGCCCATCCCGCGCTTTCTCATGGACGCCAACGGCTTCAAGCGACAGAAGCGCTACGTCGGCCACATTTGTCGTATCCGCGCACCAGGCTTCCTTGCTTTCGACCTCGCTATAAGCGGCGCCAATTAGCGTATACGTCGCTTTATCCATATAACCGTCCGGATGCAGCTGATCCCCGATGGAGCATTTCGCTCCGTTAGCTATACTGAGCGCCGCTTCGTAACGGAGGGCGTTCGGATGCTTATAGCCGCCAAATTCTCCCCAGGACGTATGGAATTTCCCCGTCATGCCCAAGAAATCAACGCCAAGGGTTTGAGCGTATCTGGCCGACAGAGGGAAATGATCATAACCCCAGCCGCCCGTGGGCAGCGATTCCAGCTCCAGATGGCTGTTCATCATGGCCAAGTCGCGACGCCCCCGCTTAATGTGCCCGCCATTATGGAAGATCGGCAGTCCCGGCTTAACCGACTCCACCGTTTCCTTCACCCTTGCCGTATAGTTGGCATACGTCCTCTCCCATAAACTCCGCATGGCTTGCTCATCCCTTGGATCCATGCCTTCCCGCCTTGCGCTCTCGATACAATTATGGCAATAGCATTTGCGTACGCCTACAATATCGAGGAATACGCCATCCGCATCGTATCGCGATACCGCTTCGCGAATCTGCTCGAGAAGAATACCGAGATACGGGGAGTTCATGCAAAATTGATGATAACCCGGCTCCAAAAACCCTTTTACCCATCCGGTAGTATCGTTCTCGTCGCGGATCAGCCATTCCGGATGCCGTCTGGCGAGCTTCTCGTCAAGTCCGGCGGACAAGTAGACCGGAGTCTTGACGCCAATCTCATGCGCGGCCTCGATCTGGGCGCCAAGCAGATCAAAGTTAAGACCAGGGTGAATCTCGTTTGCTTCCGAAGGATGATAGGCCCAGCCGTGATGGCATTTGGAGAATACGGTAATGGAATCGACATGGCCTAGCCGCAGCATCTCCTGGAACTGCTTTTTGTCAAACCGTTGACCAATGGGGGTGATAGCTTCTGAGGTATGGAAATCAAGATGGACCTGGCGAAAACGCATAAGTTGTCATCCTTTCCGGTTCGTTTACCTTAACTATATAAGTTCCGCGTTTGACCGGACAGGTTCATTAACGACTTTTTATAGCACATTTTCTACCTAACGGATAATGTCCGTGCTACAATCGGGTAAGCGATTACAACGCAAAGGAGCCGTCGCCATGCATTGCCTGGAACTCATCATCCCTCCGCTTCCGCAGCTATTAACGGTCGGTCATTCCTTCTGGACGCCGGGACAGCAGCATGTGGCAAGATCGTTTAATGTGTACGACATGCTGTTTGTTCTGAAAGGAACCTTGTATATGACCGAAGACGATGTGCCTTACGAGATTAAGGAAGGCACGATGCTTGTGCTGGAGCCGAACCGCATGCACATCGGGCATCGCCCATGCGAGGAAGTAACCGAAATCTACTGGATCCATTTCGCTCATCCCGCCCCGGTCCGAGCGATGGACAGCGGGCAGATCTCGTGGTCGATTCCTTTCGCCAAAGGGACCGTCGACGACCTTACTCCCCATCGGCAGGTCATGTACTTACCGAAATTTACGAGTCTACGCGCTACCGACGTTTTACCGTTCCTGCAGCAAATGCTGGAGCTCCATCACACCTTGTCGCCTGCAAGCTCCTTGCCGCTCCAGACGCTGTTAGCCGGTCTGTTTGTTGAACTGCAGACGGCCGTAAGCAGCCAATTTGCTCCCCGGTCCAGACTGCTCTGCGATCAGGCGATCGCTTATTTGCAGCAGCATCTGACCCGCCCGTTTGACGCGAAACACATGGAGCAGACCCTTCATTTCCATTTCGACTATCTAGCCCGCTGTCTGAAGAAATATACGGGGATGAGCCCGCTTCAATATTTGCATAACCTGCAGATCAAAAAGGCTAAATCGCTGCTGGAGAGCACCGAGCTGTCCGTATCCGAAATCGGCCAGCAAGTCGGAATTGAGAATACGAACTATTTCATTAGGCTGTTTCGCAAACAAGCGGACATTACTCCCGGGCAATACCGTTCAATCAGAATCGGAAGAGTATAACCCGGTTGGCTACTTAGCGGCATAATGCAGCGCCGAGCGGTAGTCGAGCGGCGTCATTCCTTTTTGTTTCTTAAACAGCTTGCAGAAATAAGGAGCGCTTAGCCGGCCAACCTCATGAGCAATCTGCTGCACCGGCATGTCGGAGCTCCCAAGGAGCACGCATGCCTCGCGCATGCGTCTGGCCGTTACATAATCCGTCAGCGATACTCCCGTATATTGCTTGAATAGATGAGAGACATAATAAGAGGACAAGTGCAGCTCTTCCGATAGCAGCTCCAGACTAAATGGCTGCCGGAAATGACGCTCGATCCAATCCATCATCGCTTCGATATGGGCGGTTTTGGCAGCGGACCATTCTTCAGGAGACAACTCCGGTTGAGCAATGACCGACAGCTGCAGATAACGCAGCAAGGAAATCAGCAGCAAGATTTGAGCCTCCTGCTCTTCCCCGCTTTCCCGTACCGCCTGTACCTGGCATTCCATGATAGACATCAGTTGATTTTCCGAGAATGTAAACTTAGGCGCGGGCAACGCTCCCCTGGTCAGATAACGGAGAAAGGATAACAGCTTCGGAAACGGCGCCAGATAAGGCTCCAGAAGCCGGGGATCAAAGGTCAGATTGGTCCGGACATAGCGGGCACTCTTCCGTCCCGGGATTTCCAGCTTGTGCAGCTGATAAGGCTGGAAGCAGAACAACGAACCCCCTTCAAGCTCGTAGCTATTGCCCTCCACCTCCACAACTCCTTGACCCTCATGAATAAAAAGCAATTCAAGACCTTGATGGGCATGAAACCGGAGAAAATGCTCCTCCGTCCATTCATCCCGAAAAGCGAGAAAAAAGCTGCTTTTCCCCGGTGCTACATGCTCGATGCGAGATGCCAATTGTATCTCTCCCCCAAAGATAGAATCGCAATTTAGTTATATCTTAGCACAACAGAGAATAATTCGTCCGGCTATATAATGAAGGCATCTTGATGATAGAACCCGGAGGTGCCTTATGCAGCGATATCATTATTTGGCGCAATGCCGCCATGACGTTGATCCCTTTAACTGCTTCCGCGATATGGAACATGAGCTTCAAGACCGGATGAAGGAAGCCAAAGTCCATCATCTTAGTCTGTTCCATTATGGATCCAAGCTTTTTCTCTACTATGAAAGCCCGTTAATGGATGCGGATCCGCATACTCTATTCCGCTACTGCGAATCCGGACTTGAGCCCTGGCCGGGTGCGGACACGCCCCGGAGATGGGTGCCGATGATGGACATTTTCCATTACCAGCAGCCCGTCGGCGAGGAGCCTTGGCGCCGGAGTCGGCTTTCGCCAAAGCCTTATGCCCGGATTGCCCGGCTAAAGCCGGAGCAAGTGGCCAGCTATATTTTCTACCATTATCAATACCAGGAAGAACGTCCCGGAGATGGAGACAAATACGGTATGATCGCTCTTTATGAGAATCTATTGTTTTTCTATTCCGAATCGCCGGCTACGATTGAGCCGCCACCGTATACAGGCAAGCTTGCTACCGCAAATACGCCGTCCGATTGGCAAGCCGCAATGGATCCCCACTT
Organism: Paenibacillus sp. JDR-2; assembly: GCF_000023585.1. NCBI lineage: Bacteria > Bacillati > Bacillota > Bacilli > Caryophanales > Paenibacillaceae > Paenibacillus > Paenibacillus sp. JDR-2. The sequence continues at coordinate 4,772,992 of NC_012914.1, forward strand.
CATCATGTGGGATCAAGACACCGGCAAATCCCTGGCCTGGCTCGAGATTCCCCTGCTGCTACAGCTTGAAGGCGAAGCTTACGGCGAGGAGCATATGCGATGAGAACAACATATAGCTTAAATGGCGAATGGGATTTCATGCCTCTCTATGAGCATGGATTGGACTTGATTCTTCCCGAGCAACTCATTTACGAGGAACAGAAAGTACAGGTCCCGTCCAGCTGGCGTTCTTCCTACGTGCGTGCATCAGGCAAAAGCTTTGGAGAAATAGCCGAGCACGGGTATGCTCCCTATGATTTGTACGGTTATCCGAAGGAATGGGCACGGGCGGATGCCGGCGTGCTCCATCGGGTGTTTCAGGCGCCGGAAGAGAGGAATGAGCGTCTGTTTCTCAGGTTTGACGGCATTATGCAAAAAGCCGCCATCTATCTGGACCATGAGCTGATTGCTATCTGGGGGGATGGTTATCTCCCGCTTCTCGTGGAGGTAACGGAGCGGATTCAGGCAGGAATCAACCACCAGCTGCATGTCGTGTGCGGCAGCTTTGACAAGGTTACGATTCCATCCGGACAGCAAAAGGTTACCGGGCTAGTCGGCTCCTGGTTTGGCGCTCTCGCAAGAGGCTTATGGGCGGATGTGTATTTGGAAAGCAAGCCGCTGCTATCGCTCTCGGATGTAACGATCCGAACATCCGTCAGGGAAGGCCGGCTTCACGTGAGCACCGGAATAAGTCATCCCTATATGGAGCAGCTAGACCCGTCTATTAGAGTTGGACTGCGTATACGGGAGAGCAGCTCGCAGACATCCTCCCCTATTATCACGGCTGAGGCTGTTTCGGGTGATTGGTCGGGATACGGCCAATCCAGCCAAGCCATTTTCTCTATAGAATGGGCCGATGCCAAGCTGTGGAATCCGGATCATCCTTTCCTCTACACGCTGGAGCTGGTGCTAATAGACGGTGACCGTATACTGGACCGGCTGGAGGAACGGTTTGGTTTTCGCGAAATAACCTCCGAGGGTCCTAAGTTTTATTTAAACGGGACTCCCCTTAACCTGCGTGGCGATTCCTGGCATTTCCAAGGCGGGATTCAGCAAACAAAGGAGTACGTAAGGAATTGGTACCGCATGTGCAAGGAAGCCGGCGCTAACTGCGTTCGCCTTCATGCGGAGCCGCATCCGGCTTATTATTTGGACATTGCCGACGAAGAAGGCATGCTGATTGTGGACGAAACCGCGATCTACGGCTCCAGCAAATCGATGCAGGCCGATCATCCCGAATTTATAACGAACTGCAAGGATCATATCCGAAGATTGGTGGAACGGGACAAGAATCATCCTTCCGTTATCCTGTGGAGCCTGCAGAACGAGATGCGCTGGGTAGACGGGCGCGACGGCTTCAAGCAGCATATCCCGTCTATGATGGCTATCATTCGCGAGCTTGACCCTACCCGCCCTATCCTTCTGGAAGGCGATAACCGTCTTCTCGCCAAAGAGCTTACCGAGGTAGAGACCCGGCATTACAACATCGACGGAACCATTGACGGTTGGGACCGCAAGGCGCCTCTTGTCTTTGGCGAGCATGGCGGCTGGTGGTATATTTGCCCTCAGAACAGCAGCATGTATGTAGGTCATCTGGCATACCGGAATACGGAGGAATGTGCGAAGGGACTGGCTGAAAAGGAACGTTTGTTTATCGAATACGCGAGGCGGCAAGGGGTATCAGGTCTGTCCACCTTTAACTTTGCCCATTATTTCATGCGTGCGATGCCCGAGCGGGACATCCCGCTTCAGCTGCCCGATTCAGACGCAGAAGGTCCGCAGCTGAAAGTGATTCCGCGGTACTCCTTAACCCTTAACAACGGTCTTCTTCCGGAAGAGTATCCGATGTACCGGAAAAATCCGTCTTTTGATATTTTGGCCGCTGCCTTTAAGCCTGCTACTCTTATTCCGGGAGAATATAACCGCTCGTTTTTTGACAATGAACCAATTGTCAGGAGCTTTGATGTATATAACGACACGCTTTATACCCGTCAGGCGACCGTTGTTTGCGAAGTTCGTCAGAAAGACCAAGTGATCCATAGGGAAACTTTCGAGTTCCTGCAAGCCCCGGCCAATCGCGCAACGGTAACAACGACATGGAAGCCGGAGCTTGTTAGCGATATATCTTCTATTCGATTTCATGCCGTATTGCTGCATGATAACGTACCCGTGCATGAACTGGATTTGAGCTTCAAGCTGTATCCATCCCGTTATAAGACGGAGCCCGTCGTCATCAACCGGCCCGTTGTTTATATAGGCGGCGAGCAGGACTATGCTATTATTCGTGCATTGATTCCGGATTGCAAACCCATCACTACGGAGCAGATCTCGCAGCTGTCACCCAAGCATCTACTCGTGGCGGGAAGTAAACTCGAAGATCCGGATGGACGGCTTGAGGAGGCGCTTAACCGGTACGTCAGTCAAGGCGGCAGGGTTGTGCTGCTCGAGCAGCTTCATTTGTCCTTCGGAGATTTGGCGATATCGCGGCAGGACTTTATGAGAGCTCATTCCGGCGATTATAGCCATCCCGTTCTTCAAGGACTAGGTAACGACGATTTAATTTTCTGGCATGAAGAGCTTCGGGAAGACGGACCTCTCCCGATTATTCATGCTGCCTTCGAAAAGCCTGTTAATGGCCCCTTCACGATGCTTCTGGAATGCAGCGCGGGTGATTTCGGGGATGGCGGAGATTTATGGTCCCCGCTTTTGGAATATCGGAGCAATAAAGGGTTATTCGTTGCCAATCAGCTAGAGTTGACGGCGAACTTCCACCGGGTACCGCAGGCCTGCCTCCTGCTGCGCAATTTGCTTGCTTATGCGGGGAACGTCGAGAATACGGATTGCCGTTGTACGGGGGCGTTCGTCGAGCCTGGAGGAAAAACGGAAGCCTTCCTGCGTACGCTTTGCGTTTCATTCGATCTGCTGCAGGAGCTTCCGAGCAAGCCGCTTGATGACTATGGCCTAATTCTGATTGAGCCGCATCTGCTCTCAGATTCCAATTCGGCATCCGTTATACGGGAATATGCGGCAAAAGGCGGTAAGGTTGTCATCCTTCCGGCAGTAGACGGACAAGAAGCTGTGCTGGCCGCCTTGCTTAATCAGAATGCCACCGTCCGGGAAAAAGCAATCTATCATCTTGAAGCGGATTATTCCAAGCCCGCTGTACAAGGATTTAGTCCGGTAGATTTATTTGGTTACGACAAGGTGTTCTTGTCTCCGCGGGACGTCGTTAACCGTCCTCTCGCTTCGCATAGCCTTTTGGTGGACGGCGCTGATGTTTTGTGCAAGAGTGTGGAAGGTACCGCGTGGCACGATTATTTTATCGGCCAGCATACGGATGAATACAGCAGACTAGCTCTGATTGAACTAAACAGGGAGAAAGAACAACCAGCAGGGCATTATCTCCTTCAAACGCAGGTTGGCCAAGGCTTGTTTGTACTCTCCCAGCTCTTCCTGGAACCCGAAAGCGACAAGTCGGTTCGTTTGTATACGAGATTGCTTGCTAATCTAGGCGCGTCATTTGATGACGGTCTCCTGTCGGCAGTCAAAGGCAGCAGCCAATGGGCTGTGGAAAAGATTATGGCTATGCCTTGCCGGCCCTATGTCGATTTTGATGCCATGAAAGCTTACTATATCGATCCCGAATTCTCGCTCAACAATCTAGGCGAAGGACTTTACGGCTGGATGCAGAAAAAAGAACGGAGCCGTTATGACGGAACGTTCCGTGTTCTTAATCCTAACGGAGACCGCTGGTTTTTCAGCTGCTTTGTTTATATGCTGGACCCAACGTTAGACGAAAAAAATGGCCAACTTCTGATTACAACCAACAGCTCTTGCGAGATTTATATGAACGGCAGTCAAGTGGCTGCGCCGGAGAAAGAGATTTCCCTCCATGCCGGGATAAACCGGCTGATTGCCATTGTAGGAGGCACGGAAGAGGAGATCCGGATTGGTATGGTATTCAAAAATACGGACGGTACTCCGATGAAGCATTTGCAATACAAGCTGACCCTCGACGAAGTAGAGCCCAAATAGAATAGGAGGACGTTCGCATGAGCAAAAAGGAACTCGTTTCTAAAACAGCCGCAGCAGCTAAGGATGAACTTCTGCGTTTAGCGGAAGAGAGCTTGTCCGTCAGCTGTCATGCCGTTCCCGTCTGGCATATTCCCGGCTTTTATTTCGATACCGCTGGACACCAGGCCGCGAAAAAACTCATGGAAGCCGATGCGCAAGCCGCTTACGCGACAGCTCTGGCTTACCGGCTTACCGGCAGGCCGGACTATGCGGACAAAGCGATGGAGCTGCTGAAGGGCTGGGCTTCCATTAACCGGGAGCTCGCAGACAAAGACGGTCCGTTGGTATCCGCCTATCTGGGAGCAGGCTTTCTTCAAGCGGCGGAGTGGATAAAAGCCTACCCGGGATGGCGCGAAGAGGATCAGGATCAGTTTGTCTATTGGATAACAACCGTTCTATTACCGGAGTGGGACCGTATCCCGCTCCGGAACAATTGGTGGAGCTGGAGCTTGTATGCCCAGCTGCTGCTCTACCGCTTCCTGGATGATCAAGCCGGTTTTGCGGAGGAAGCCGCTCATCTGAAGGAGCATATCGACTCATCCCTATTGCTCACCGGCTTTATTCCGGAAGAAACGTTAAGAGGAACCAATTCGATCTGGTACCACTATTTTGCCCTTGCTCCTCTTACGGCAGCGGCTAAGCAGGTACTGGATTATACCGGCGAGGACCTGTTCCGCTGGACTTCCCCAAGCGGCAATACCATCAAGAAGGCGCTTGATACGCTGCTTTATTATGCCAACGGCCGTGCCGGAGAATGGCCATACGAGAAAGGCCAGAACGTCCCGGATCCTCTCTCTTCCCAGACCTGGCCTCTTGATCTCTACGAAGCCATGTCCAGGATTTACGAGGATCCCGAATACGATCAATTCGTCTCTCCGTATCGCCCGATCATCGGCAACCGGAACAAAAACAGCGGCTACTTCCAGTCTCACGCTTGGGTTTTCCCGGAGTTGCTATGAACAGAAACAAGGCTCTACCATAGTCATTAACGACACGGGTAGAGCCTTGTTTCTTTGCATGTTAAACAGCAGAACGACGCACATTGGATTTCATCCACTATATTCATATGATTTGGACCCATCATCGGCACCAGATTGGATTCACTCCAGTAAAATCTTCGATTTGCTGCCCTATACCACGTTTTATGTGTATTTCGTTGGACGAAATCCAACCTAGCCCGCGAGATGCTGCTGACAGTTCCATTTAATTGGATTAAATCCAATGTACGTAGACGATGTTAGCGCATTGAGAAATAAGTTACCGAAAAGCGGTGCAGGGATGGCCCCTGCACCGCTTTTTCCACTTACACCGGTAAGCTATTTCCTTGCAAAACATAGTTAGCATCCCGCAGCAGATAAGCGGCTGCTTCCGCCTGGATATGCTTGCCGCTTTGCGCCTCCACATGATTGATAAAGGCATCCAGGCTGCCGTTTTCCAGCTTTTTCGTTAGGCTATTTGCGATACCTTGATTATCAATCCAGTTCAGCTCATAGAATTGCGCAACTAACTCTTTCAGCGAACTGATATCGGCATAGGCGGTGAAGGTCACCTTGCTCTCCCGCGTATTCCCTGCCAAGTCAGTAACTGAAACCGTGAAGGTATGAGAACCTGCAGCCAGCGTATATAGCGGAATAGCTGCTCCTTGCTGTACCGTCTGACCGTCCAGCTGCGCAGTCGTCTTGCCCTCATCCACTCCGGAGACGGTATCCGAGACCGCCCAGGACAGATTTACCGTTTCCGAGTTTGCGTATGCCTTCTCTTCTAAACCCGTAATACTAGTCTCAGGCCCACTGGTATCCAGCTTAAAGCTTATCGTTTTGTTGTCTTCTCTATTTCCAGCCGCGTCAACCGACCGATAAAGCAACGAATAGTCCCCGTCGTCAGTGAACGTAAGCTGGTTCTGATATGGAAGCCAGGTCGCTCCGCCATCCGTGCTGTATTCCGTGCCTGCCACGCCGGTTCCGCTGTCGATTGCGCTCAGATCAACGGTTACAGGCTTGGAATACCAATCTCCCGTGCCATCAGGCTGCACTGGATTCATAGCCGCCGCCGTTACCGGAGCGGTCCGGTCAATCAGCGTAAACTTGACGTCATCGAACCAGAACTCGCTAAAGCCCCCGACATAAAACCCTACCGTTCCCGATGCATTATGCTTGGTGTCCGTACCGTCCAGTCTCAGCTCCCCGTTCACATACACTCTTATTCTCGCCCCGTCTACCAGGACCCGAATGTTGTACTCCGAATTAGGCTGCAGATCCTGACCGGAGAAGTTATTCGTCTGCAGAACCGTCCAATTCGGATTGTATAGAACCCACTGCGATGTTCCATCCGCCAATTTCCGGTAACCAACCTTGCCTGAAGTGCCGGAAGCCGAACGGTCGTACACGTAGAAGGTGCCCTGAGCCGGCATCTCGGCAGGCGTCTTCAGCTTGAAGGTTAAGTCGTAGTCGGTAAATACCTTCGGATGAAGAGCGGAAGCCCCGGCTACAATGCGGTACATCTTATTGCCGTTTACGGTTACAATGCTCCGGTTCGGGTCAACCGGCCAGCTGTTCGCCCCTGAATCGAAATCCGTATACAGAAGGATATCGGAGACGACTATCTTAATAGAAGCCGAAGCTTGCGGATTGGCAACGGAGGTGACCGTAACCGTCGTTTCGCCTTTTGCCAGAGCAGTCACCTTACCGCTCTCGTCGACGGACGCAATATCCGGATTTGCGGATTGCCAGACAACAGCACGATTGGCGGCATCCGACGGATCGAATTGAACCTGCAGCTGCTGCGGTTCGCCAATGACCATGTTCAAACTGCTCTTATCCAGCAGCAGACCGGCCACATCGGTCGTGGGAACCTTAAATTGAATATCGTCGAATAACAGATAATCAAAGCCGCCGGCATAAAAGCCGACTTTTCCCGAAGGATTAAAGGTCGGATCGGACGCTTTCAGCTTCAGCTGGCCGTTGGCATAAACGCTGATCTCCTGTCCCTTCACCATAATCTTGATGTCGTATACGGTATCGGGCAGCAGATCCTGGGAGGCCAGCGTATTTTGCTTAATCGTTGCCCATGCCCCATTATATAGAATCCACGAGGAGGTTCCGTCCGCAAATTTCCGGTATCCGATTCTTCCTCCGCTGCCGCTTTGATTCAACCGGTCGAACACGTAAAACGTTGCCAGCTCCGGAATAACAGGCGGCGTCTTCAGCTTGAAGTCAAGCTCGTAATTGCTGAAGTCATTATCGTTCAGCGCAGTGGCGCCTTTGAGCAGCTTATACATGTGATTGCCGCCGCCAACGTCTACAATGCTGCGGTTAGGGTCGGTTGGCCAGCTATTCCTGCCGTTCTCGAAGTTCGTATCGTCCATCATGCCGTCTCCGACCTCAACGGTCACTTGGACCTCGTCCTTGAGAAGCGGATTGTCTGCGGATGCGGCCGTAACGGTTGCGCTGCCCAGGTTCACTCCCTTCAGCTTGCCGCTAGCATCCACCTTCACGACGGATGGATCGCTTGATGTGTACACCAGTGCAGGATTAGTCGCATTCCATGGCAGCACCGCCGCATACAGATCGTAAGATTTGCCGATTCCGATCGCGAGGCTGTCATCATACAACTCCAGGCCTTCGACTGGGATAACGTCTGGAGCAAGGTATGTCCCCGCTTTTTCGGTTAGCCCCATCTCGCTAAACGGGATATCCGCAAAGCCCGGTATTTGCTGGAATACCGCCGCGTCGGACTTCAAATTCAAATCCCCTCCGGCCAAGTCTACAAAACCCGGATCCCCATTCGTAACCCAATTGTTCGCGTATTGCACCAGATTCAGCTTATCGTAAGCGCCGTTTGCGTTTGTCGTGCTGTTTCTCGCTTTTGTCGGATTGTAAATAACATTATTCTTAAACGTATTGGTGTCCGGATAATAGCGATTCTCCGTGAAGAAATCCGCCAGCTCCGGATATTTCGTCAGATGCGGCATGCCAACGAAGTTATTGTACTTGTCGAATAAGGCATGCCACGGACCCATGTAGTTTTTGGAGATCTGCTGATCCGGACCGTCGCCCAGGTACATATCCGAATATTCGTAAGGAGTCTTGGCATCAATAAAAAGATTATTGCTGGTCTTAATATGGGCGCCGCCATTGTTCAGAATCGCGGAGTTGCCCATCCGGTAGAAAATATTTTCCTCGATCGCAAGCCCCATCGTAAAGTTGTCGGGATAGACCCCTTGCACGCCGGCTTTGCCTTCCCCGATATTATGGAAATAGTTTCTTCGGATAACGGTTCCCCGTTCCTGCGGCGATGCTCCCAGATTCATATAGATTGCGCCTAGATCCGAGAACGTTTTGCATACGTCATAGATGTTGTTGTACTCGACAACGTGATCGTTGCCAAAAATAAGAACACCCGGGTGCGGAGCGTCATGAATTTCGTTATGCGATATGCGGTTTCCGGCTCCGGTCAGGATGACGGCAGGATTATAGGCTTTATGATAGTAGGCAAAATCATGAATATGGCTGTTCTCCACCACGTTATTCCCCGGCTCCAGCGTCAGCCTGTCGCCTCCGTTCAGAATCACTCCCGTTCCCCCGATATGGTGGATATGGGTACCGATAACCGCATGGTTAACACCGGAAGCCTTGGCGAAGTCATCGTACAGCCACCGGCTCTGGGTATTAATGCGTACGCCGCCTTCGGTAAAATTTCTTATTTCGCAGTGTACGATCTGGACATGGTTGCCGCCCATGATCACCGCCGCGGAATCACGGCCATTTTCCAATATTAAATCCTCAAAGTTCACGAAAGACGTATTTACCGTATTAATCATCGGAGTCTTCAGCATCGTTACGGTAATCTCCGGATTGGCCTTCTGCTTGAAGGCAGCCGTCGGCATGAAATACAGAATGCCTTGGCTCCGGTCGATATAATACTCGCCAGGCATATCAATCTCTTCTAATAGGTTCTGGGCAAAATGAAAGTCCGGGTACCAGTTTTTGAACAAACCGCTCATTTCCCCGTAAGCCAATGTGATGGTTTTGCCCACGGTATCAATAGAAGCAACCTTGTTATAGGACCATTCCCAGCTATAGCCGAAAATGCCGTCCAGCCATATATCGTCCGCCTGCGTCCATAACGCCGGCCGGTCGTAAGTATACTTGAAAGTGCCTCCACGGGTCTGCAGGTCAGCATCCTTGCGGGTTGGACCGGGGTCAACGATATCGCCCATCTGTACCGTCCCGTTATTCGGCCATCTTGCCAGAGTCATGCCTTGGCCTTCCACATACAGCTCCATAGGCGGCGTCTGGCTGACATCGTTGGCTTTGTAATAGCCATGCCGGCTCAAGACGCCGTAATCCGTAATGCCATATGACTTAAGGTCTACCTGCAATACCTTTGTTCTTGCGTCCGTACTGATGATGCGGTTCAATACCGCTTGGTCGGTTACAGGCTCGAACCAGCCCTTCTCCAAATTCCGGCCCCCGCTCAGACTGACGGATTCTCCCGGATAAGCTTTATAGGTGATCGGGTTATCCGCCGTACCCGAATCCTGCTCTTCAAGCTGAAAGCTTCCGGTCCGGTTGTATACGCCGCCTCTTAGATAGACCGTAACGCCTCCGCCTGGCAATCCCGAGCTTTGCTTTAATTGACGGACAGCATCTCTCGCCTTCTCCAGAGTAAGAAAAGGCGATTCTAAAGTCCCGGAGTTGGAATCGCTTCCATTTGGCGAGACGAAAAAGACCGCTCCGGCATTTTCGCCAGAGCCTGCGCTTGAATCCGGGGATTCCGCCGCGAGCACGCCGCCTGCAGGAAATCCGCTTAGAAGCAAAGCCATTATCCATAAGACCATCAGCATTTTCTTCTTCATGGTTCATCAATTCCTCCTTATTTCTATAAATAGAAAGGGAACCTTGTGGTTCCCTTCGCTTAGCCTTTTACCGATCCAATCATCGTTCCTTTCTCGAAGTATTTCAGCAGGAAAGGATATACGACAAGCACGGGCAATGTGCACACGATTACGGATGCCATCTTCAGGCTCTCGGGAGCCGGAGGGATCATATTCGTTGCCGTCGTAAACGCATCTACCTTGTTTTCGATTAGAATTTGCCGGACGACCTGCTGCAGGACAAACTTCGACTGGTCGGTCACGTACAGCAAATTGTCCATAAACGCGTTGATATGGTGAACCATGGACCACAGCCCGATCGTAACAAGCGGCGGAATCGAGAGCGGCAGCACGATGCGGAACAAAATCCCGATATCTCTGGCTCCGTCGATCCGGGCTGCTTCAATCAAGGCATCGGGAAGCGACCGGAAGAAAGATAACATGACCAGAACCTGAAAGGCATTTGCCGCCGTAGGCAGCACATAGACCCAAAGGGAGTTAAGCAAATGCAAATCCTTCATCAGCAAATAATGAGGCACGATCCCTCCGTCAAAAATCATGGTGAAGAGCAGAAGCAAAGTAAGGAGCCGTTTGACGGGAAAATCGGGACGCGACAACGGATAAGCCGCGCAGACGGTAACGAGCAGCGTGAGAGCCGTGCCCACCACCATCCGGAAAATCGTATTCGAGTAGCCGGACCAGATAAACGGATAATTAAGCAGCTCCCGGTAAGCCGTCCACTGGATATCCCGCGGGAAGAAATGGAACCCGCTCCGGAGCGCTTCCCCGCGTCCGCTGAACGAAACGGCTATGACATGGATAAACGGATACACAACAATTACCGCGAGTGAGGCCAATACAAAATAAATGAGGCCGGGGGCAATACGTTCCTGCCATCTTGTCGCCTTCATGACAAACTTCCTCCTGTCCCTACCATAATCCGCTCTCTCCCCGGCTCATTTTCCGTACAAGCAAATTGGCGCCGAGAATAAGCAGAAGGCCGACCAGCGACTTGAACAGACCAATCGCCGCCGTGTAGCTGTATTGGAACTGCTGCAGGCCTACCCGGTAGACATAAGTATCGATCACATCGCCGGTTTCAAACGTAACCGGGTTAAGCAGGTTGATGATCTGTTCGAAATTCGCGCTTAAGAACCCGCCGAGACTTAGAATAAACATAATCGCGATTGTAGGCATAATCGACGGAATATTGATCTTAATCATCCGCTGCCAGCGGTTGGCGCCATCGATAATCGCGGACTCCTGAAGCTCCGGGTTGATCCCGGTCAAGGCGGCGAAATAGATAATGGAGCCCCAGCCCAGATCCTTCAGAATCGCGGAAATAACAACAATGGAGCGGAAATACTCCTTTTTCCCCATATAGAAGACAGGCTCTACCCCAAACCATCCCATGATTTCAGCCAAGACTCCGGTCGTTGGCGATAAAAAGTAAATAATAAGCCCCGACATGATGACCCACGATACAAAGTGGGGCAAATACATCGTCATCTGAATAAAACGCTGGAAGTAGCGCGACCGGACCTCGTTAAGCAGCAGCGCCAAAATGATCGGTGCCGGGAAAGCAAAAATAAGCAGATACAGATTAAGAAGCAGCGTATTTTTAAGGAGACGGTAAAAGTCGCTGTTCTGGAACAGCTCTTGGAAATGCTGCAGCCCTACCCAAGGACTTCCCCAAATGCCGTCCACCACTTTGAAATCCTTGAACGCAATGATCACGCCATACAGCGGACCGTATTTGAAAATGAAGAAAAAGAGAAACGAAAACAGAAATAACGAGAGCAGCTCTCCGTGCCTGCGTATAGTCTTCATGCCACACTTCCTTGCAACCTTGCCCGGTCCGCCCGCAAGAGCTGGCATCAGCCCTTGCGGGTCCGCGGAGCCGGCCGGTTAATTTTTGAATTGCGCCTGGTACAGCTCGTTGGCTTCTTTCGTTAACTCGTCGCCGCCTCTAGCCTTCCATTCCGTTACGAACTTATCGAAGTCGTCAAGCGGAATTTCACCGCTAATAATCTGGGCGAAATACTTCTGCATAAGCGCTGTCAGGTCAGCCTTGTATTTGCCGTCGGACGGCAATGCCGAGAAGAGCAGCGCATCCGTTAAGTTCGGCGCGGACGAATACGTTTTGATCGCTTCGTTCAGCTTCGGATTCGAATACTTCTCGCGGTACGCCTGCGTCGTAATGTTGCCAAGCGAGAAGAGGCGGATTCCTTCCTGGTCGCGCTGCTCCTGCTTCTCGAACGAAGGAAGGAACTTGGTTGCTCCCGATGCGGCTCCGCTCTCCGCAAAGTCCCAATGCGTACCTTTCACGCCAAGGCTGGTCATGTTGATCGTCTCTTCGTCGCTGCTTTCCGCGCGGAGAATTTCGTACAGCTTATCGAGCTTCTCAGGCTGATCCTTCACCTTGCTGCCGATTACGACAAAGTTGCTCTTCACACCCCAGTCCCAAGATCCGTCGCCGCCCGGGCCTTTCGGATTTTTCGAGAAGACAAGCTCCGCATTAGGACTTAAGGATTTCATCTCCGTTACGGTGCCGCCTTCCGGAAGCGCGCCTTTGGCGATTTGCTCTTCAATAACGCCAATCCGGTTGTTGTACAGCTTCTTGCGGTAAGAATCCTGCGTATCGGTTATAAATTCAGGGTCAATGACTCCATCCGCATACCATTGCCGCAGCTTCGCCAATGCTTCCTTCGTCTCCGGCATAACGGAGCCGTTTACGATCTCGCCGTTTTTCTCATGCCACATCGTTGGCTCCACGCCAAACGCCCCAAAGATCGAGTAGAAGCCGGAAGACCAGGTGGAGGTTGCCGTGCCCGTCAAACCGTACGTATCTTTTTTGCCGTTCTTATCCGGATCCTTCTGCGCAAAGGCGTATACCGCCTGCTCGAATTCATCCAGCGTCTCCGGCACCTTCGTTATGCCGACATTATTCAACCAATCCTTGCGCCAAAGCATTCCCAAATCATAAGGCTTCAAATCGATAAACATCGGAATCGCCCACAGCTGATCATTAAAGGTAACAGTCTGGAACAGCTTGCTTTTTTTCTCGATATCGGCATAGTATTCCGGCATCTTTTCCTTCAATTGATTAGGATCAATGCTCATTAATACGCCTTGGTTCTGATAAGCCGATACGTTAGCCGGATCTCCCAGCATGAAGATATCCGGAACATCGCCGGAAGCGATACTGGCATCGGTTACTTTCACCGGCTTGATCTTGACGTTGAATTTCTGTTCCAGCCATTTCTGAACTTCGGTGTTCTCAACGACGCCCGCAGCCTGGAAATGGATGCCCCATGTAATTTCAATCGGCTTTGCGTTTGCTTCTTTTGTTTCCGTTGGCTCGGATGTGCCTGCGCTTGGGCTAGCCGAAGAATCCGTTGTTTTATTATTATTAGTAGCGTTATTCGAGTTGGAGCTGCAGCCCGCGAGTAATCCCGCAGCTACGATTGCCGCGAGTGCGGCCTTGCCCATTGTCTGTCGTTTCATTTGCAATTCAATCTCCCCCTATTGATTCGGTATAATGGACCGCATCCAGGCTCTGGCTCCCGGCCGGGTTATGGGAGCGGTTACAATATTTACGATAGCCTTCTCCGCCGGCGTTCTCAATCCTCTATTACGATTCTCTTTTATGTTTTTCCGCTTTTGTACCGTTTGGATGGCCTTATGTTTTTCTCTTTTTTGTATGTTTTTCGCGTATTTCCTTTCCAAGGAGGGCAACTGTGATATAATCCCCGTATTAGCGCCGGATGCTTGGCGCTTCAATATGTAAGCGCAATCATTGAGACAAGGAGTGAATGCAATGCCGGGCTCAATCAAGCAGAACAGCATGTTCGTGAAGCAGCTTCTTTCCTTAACCGCTATTGCCGTTATCACGGTTGTCCTTATTGCATCCGTTACTTATTCCATCTCGGCAGACAACAGTATTCAAAATGCGATTACATACAACGAATCCGTCCTTACCCAGCAGCAAGAGCTCATCCACAAAGAACTAACCTCCATTAAATATAACGCTTCAAGCATGATCGCGACCCAAACGTATCTTTACCAAATGAAAGGGAGCAAGCTTAGCGTCAGCTCCCTCATTGACTTAACCGGCTTTGTTGCCGAACAGAAAAAAATCAGTCCTTACATCGATTCCATCTATATCTATTACGCTCCGCTGGAGCTTGTCCTGACCTCGCGGCAGGAGATCCGGACTTCCCCCATTTCCACCTTCGCGGACCGGTCCTGGCTGGATACGTGGAAGCAGCCTTCGGCAAGCCGCTCGGTCTGGATTACCGGGAGACAGGACGGCTTTTCCCCCGACCATTCCGCTGCCAGCTTACTTCAAAAAATGCCGCTGATCGGCCAAGTCAACGGCGCTATTGTGATCAACTTGAAGCTGGATCTGCTGTTTAACGATTATTTGAGCCACTACCATAATAAAAAAGGCACCACTCTTGTTCTTGGAGCAAACTCCGAGCTGCTCTATACCGATGCGGCCGACGGAGATCGGCTAATGAAGGCCGTTAATCTTAGCCGTCTAAACGCGGAAAGCGGCTCCTATATCGATGACTCCGACCGGATCATCTCCTACACAACCTCCGAGCTGACAGGCTGGAAGTTTATCGACGTCACGGAGAAGTCCACCCTTCTGCAAGGGATGGGGCGTATCAAAGTAATTGTGGTTAGCGTAGCCGCGGCTTATCTGACAGCCGCTATCGCAATCTCCTTTTTCGTGTCCAGAAGATTGTACCGTCCTCTCCACAGCGTCATCTCTTATATTGAGAATGCCGCGCATGACCAGCGGGATGGTGCAATCAAGCCTCTTCCAACCGGAGACGAGGCGGGCTTTATCCGGCAGCGGTTCGAGCAGATGATCCGCAGCTGGGAGATTCTCGCCAAGGAGAAAAGGAAGGTTGATTCTCTGCTCACCGACAACCGTACGGCTATTAAAGAAAAGTACTTGAACGATCTGATCCAAGGCGGTGAAGGAAACGGGCAAGCCGTGGAGCTGCTTGGACTGCGGCTTGATTTTTCCCGGTTTGCCTTGCTTACGCTGGAGCTGGAGGAGCCTTATCCCGTAAAGGACGATCCTTTTCATTTCCACCTGCTGCGTTACGGATTTATGGATGAACTAGGCGCGGATATCAACGGAGAGGTATTTGCCAAGGATGATAAGAGGACGGTTATCCTCTTGGCTGTTCCGCCCGAAAACGACGAATTCCCTCTGGAATATGCCAAGAGGCTGAAACAGCATATGCTCACCAGGTATGGATTAACGGTTACGATTGCTGTCAGCCGAATCTGCACGGGAGAGGAATCGGTCCGGCTGGCTTACGAGGATACGATTGCCGTCTTGAACCTGAAGATCTATATCGGTAAAGGCGAGGTATTGCCCTACTCGATCTTGGGCGATTGGCAGGCGGAGGAAGAAGAAGCTTATTACTATCCCTATGATCTGGAAGCAAAGCTGCAGCAGGCGTTGCTTCAGACGGATAAAGGGCAGTGCTTCGATACCCTCCGGGAAATCACCGGGACCGCGATAGACAAGAAGCTGAGCAAAGCCAATATCCAGCAGCTGTTCTTCCAGCTGAGCGGCGAGATTGTCAAAACTCTTGTCCAATCCCGGGGGGATATTGCCGCCGTATTCGGCAGCCGTGCTGCTTATGCCGATCTTATAGCACGCGCCGAGACGCTGAAGGATATGGAAAAATGTCTGATCGAAATGTGCGATAGAATTATCGACTACCATCGCGAGAAGCGTTCCAAAATGACGGACGTAACCTTGCAGCTTGCCATCGACTACATGGATGCGAATTTCAATAACAACATTTCCGTAGATACCGTTGCCGAATACGTGGAACGCAGCTCCTCTTACTTAAGCCGTATTTTTAAAGAATCCATGGGTATGACCATCAATGACTATTTGATTCAGCTGCGCATAAGGAGAGCTACGGAGCTGCTTGGGCAGGTCAACCTGTCCATTGAAGAGATCTGTCACGAGATTGGGTACGCCAATGTCAGCTACTTCAATAAGATCTTTAAAGCCCGTACGGGGCTTACGCCCGGGCAATACCGACAGCAGCATGCGGCGGAGAAGCTGCTCTCGCAAGGATGAAGAGAAAAAATAACAAAAGGTCTGCCCAAGAGCAGACCTTAAAGAATAACCATCAATTAAATCGCGCTGACGACTTCCGTATTCTGAACCAATGCAACCAGGTAAGCCAGCGTTAATCCTTGACCCCAGCCTTGCACCCGCTTCTTGGAAATCACCTTGTAGTCATCCGCCGAATACATAACCGCCGTGCCGGCGGATACATTGCGGACCGAACCGTCATCGTCGATATTGGCACGAATGCCTTCATAAGCTTTGGCCATATAATTCTGATGCAGCGGATGCGCGTAAATCGTCAGGGCTGCGGCAATGCCGGCGGAAGCCGAGGTTTCCTCGTACGAGGTCTCGTCATTCAAGATCGTACGCCACAAGCCGTCCGGCGACTGCAGTCTGACCAGGGAGCTTAACTGATCGCCAAGCGCTCCGCCAAGCTGCATCCACATCGGCATAAACGGATTAAGCATTTTATGAGCCTGCGCCATCGTATAGGCAGCCCATGCGTTCGCTCTGCCCCAATAGATGCCGGACAGGTGATCCCCTCTCACATTGTCCCATGCGTGGTAGAACAGATTCGTCTTTGTATCCTGCAAATATTCTTCATGCCAGTAGAACTGGTTAAGCGCATCGTCGATATATTCCTTCTTGTCCAGCTTGAAGCCAAGTCTCAGCAGGAAATACGCCGCCATAAACAACGTATCCGCCCACGCCTGCTCGGGAAAATCGTTTTTGGACGATACGGTATGCTGGAATACGCCTTCTCCAAACCGGATCGCGTCCTTGCGCAAATATTCGGCTTTCATTAGAGCGAGATCCAGGTATTTCTGGTCGCCTGTCGCTTCATGCAGCGTTAACATCGTATGCCCCATGGCACAAGAATTAACCATTAAAGCCGGAAGCCCCAGCTCCAAATATTCGTCCACCCATTTCACCAGAAAATCAATATACTCCTGATTTTTCGTTACTTCCCAAGCTTTGCTGATGCCGTAAAAGGCAACTCCGCAAGACCAGTTCCATGTAAAATCCATATTCATCGTTCTGCGTACGACAAGGTCGATCAGCTCTAATACTTCCTCTTGGTTCACTTCAAATTTTTTCATTGTCCAAACCTCCGTCTGAAATCGCTCTCATACCCCAAGAGTAGCATGAATTTTGCAAGGATTTCTCCGCATATATGGACAAATACTGCTTAAACCCCGCAAATATTGATATAATGAGCTTACGATTGTCCGTGAAAGGAGCTCATCTCATTATGACGATTACCTCGCTTCCCAATATCCTTCGGTTCGGTTCGATCAGCGAACCGTTATGGATCGAATTCGACCGGAGAATCGGCTACCATTCCATGGACACTACCCATTATCATCGTTCATATGAATTCTTTTACCTGTACAGCGGCGAGAGAAAGTTTTTTATACGCGATTCCGTTTATCAGATTCAGTCGGGTGATCTTATCCTCGTAAACACCAATGACGTCCACCGGACCTCCGAGCTAAGCCAGCCCAATCACGAGCGGATTGTCTTGCATTACGACCTGCCGTTCTTTGACGGTTTATCGCGGGAGGAGACCGAACTGCTGCTGTCCCCTTTTGCTTCCGCGCATCCAATCATCAAGCTTAATCTGCAGGAACGGATGCATTTGGAGGCTTTGTTCGAATCCCTGCTTCGCGAGCTGCAGGAATGTCCACCCGGTTATCAGCTGCATGTCCGTAACATGGCCACCGAGATTCTGTTATTCACGGCCCGGCATGCCTTAAAACGCAAATCGCTGCCAAGCATTGAGCTTACCCCTGTTCAGCAAAAGGTCACGGATATTATCCGGCACATTAACCAGCACTTTAGGGAACCTTTGCCTCTTGATGAATT
Source organism: Paenibacillus sp. JDR-2 (assembly GCF_000023585.1). Lineage (NCBI taxonomy): Bacteria > Bacillati > Bacillota > Bacilli > Caryophanales > Paenibacillaceae > Paenibacillus > Paenibacillus sp. JDR-2. The sequence continues at coordinate 4,790,961 of NC_012914.1, forward strand.
GGCCAAGCAATTCTTCATAAGCAAGGGACATCTCAGCCGCGTCTTTAAGGAGGTTACCGGCTTTGGCTTCAGCCAATACATCAACGTTACCCGGATCAAGGAAGCTGAGCTTCTGCTGAAAGAAACGGATTGGAGCATCACTCAAATTTCCGAGCGTTGCGGCTTCGAGAACTTTTCCCACTTCGGCAAGGTGTTTAAGGAGTTGTCCGGACTCTCCCCCCGAGACTATCGGAAGCTGGAGCAGAACCAAAAATAACGGTTAAGCAGCTGCTTAACCGTTATTGAAAATGCGAGATATAATCATGCGGCGTTGTGCCGTAAACGCTCTTGAAATGTTTATTCAGATGGGTCAAATCCACGAATCCGCACGCCGCTACCGCGGAATAAATATCCTTGCTGCTTTCGATAAGCTGCTTGGCCCTTTCGATCTTACTGTTAAGAAAATATTGATACGGTGAAATCCCGGTATGCGCCTTGAATAATCGGATAAACTGGAACTTCGATAAATCAAGTTCCCTGCTAATGTCATCCAGCTTCAGAACATGATCCAGATTATCGTGAATTCTGTCCTTCGCTTTTCGAATCAAGGCATGATCCGTTCTCTTGCCGTATTGCGAAAGACTGGAATCGGCAAGGCGATCCGTTAGAGCAAGCAATAACTCGCTGCACAACGCTTCATCTTTTTCGCTTAAGATGGCATTCGTTAAATTAAGGACCCTATGCTCCAGCTCCGGGTCATACACGATAGGATTCGAAAACCGCATAATCTCCTTCTTCTCCATAACCTCCAGCAGCAGCTGCGGCTCAATGTACAGCATAACGTAATCAAGCCCCGCCTCGTCATGCGCCATTCCGTCATGCGTCTGCTCCGGATGAAACAGCATAATGCCGCTCTTATGGGATAATTGCAGGCTGCCGTCCAGGTTATAACGTTGAATGCCGCGCAAGGTAACGCCGATCGCATATTCCTGATGGGCATGCTTCTTATATTTAAACTCCGTCATTGTTGCGGATAATGCGGTAATGCCGGCCGACTTTTTATAAATAAACCTTTCCATCTTACTCACCTCGCAAAGCTATACCCAAATCATAACGGCAGCGTAAGCTAAAAATAAAGCCATAACCAGATTAGCACCCGTATGGTGTTTCTGCAAAAACGTTTTAAAAACCGTCCCGAAAAGAACCCATGTAAAAAAGGCCGAAAACCCAATTAAAGTGATGGCTGCAACACCAACGGACACACCCGTAAACCCGCTGTAAGTGGGCAAAATAAACGCCGGGATGACGGTTAAGGCAAACAGCACGGTCTTGGGATTCAAGAACTGCAGCAGGACGCCGAATCGAAAAGTGGCATTCTGGTTTACGTCCGATTCCGAATGATGGCTTCGGACCATCCGGTAAGCGAGATAGACCATATAGGCGCTTCCGATAACCTGAAGGACCGTAATAAACTTGGGCATTACCGACAGCAGCACCGAATTTAATGCGGCCGAACAGACAAGCAGCAAACCAAAGCCAATCGTCGATCCATAAGAGAAGATCATCGCCTTTTTCGTTCCCGCGTTTTTGACGGTAGACAAAATTAAAATATTCGTAGGTCCCGGTGTAAACGTTGCAACCAGGCAATAAACAAAAAAAGATGTAGTATCCATGAGAAGCCGCTCCTTTCACGCTCTTCTCATATCCTACATCCGATTGGAAATTGCCTATAGTATATTATTGCAGCTTATTCTAAGCCTTTGTGCTTCATAAATAAAGTGGAATTGATGACCAGCCCCTCGTCAGGCTGTGTCCGTCCAAGGATATGCCATCCTTGGCAACGAAGAACCTCTTCATCAATCGCTTCATACATAATCTGTTTCATACCCTCCGCCGTTCGCATAGCGACCAGGGGATCCGAGGCAGTGCGGCTTATCTGTTCCAGCACGGCTTGCTTGTTTCTCACAAGACTAGCGACAAAAATCCGCTTGTATGGGCCGTAATCGTAATAGGCGCCATTCTCCAATACAACCTTAACTTTGGATCCGAGACCCATGTGCTCGAGCAGCGAGCAAGAAGCTTCGTAAGCCACCGCATCCTTCTCCAGGCAGACAACCTCCACATCGGCTAACAAATAAAAGATAATCGGGCTTAACGGCATCGGCCCGCTGCCTACAAACACAACGGGAGATTGCTCCAGGCGGCTATCCGGATCAGTGAAGCGGCGAAGGGTATCCAGTTCCTGCTTAACCAGCGCTATGTAAACCGGCCAATTCGGGAGATTTTTAATGGCATCCAAGCCGGAATCCTGCGCTTTGCAGGCCTGCCTGGAGTCGCTGAGCTCCGTCAGAAACTCGGCTTCCGAGAGCTTATCCTGCAGCTGCCGCTGATGCGTTTGAATATATTCGTTGCTCAAAACGGCTTGTACCTCCTCCGGCAAATAACGGGAACGCAGCTGGGCGAAAATACGGCTAATAACGCTTGTTACCAATTGATTAGCCGGAGACAAATCTATTTCCTTCTGAAGAAGCTCGTTGGCTTCGCGGATAAAAGCAATAAAATCGTCAACGACCTGCCATCTAGGCAGGCTTCCCGCAGATGCTGCCGTACCCGTAGAATAAACCTCCATTTACGCAACTCTCCTTCTTCCCCGCATATATTCGAAATATATTCATACCGCCCGGGATGTAGAAGGGAATTGAGACAAACCGGTTTATTCCGACAAGAAAACAAGGCATCCTTGATCCCGATAAACAGGAGCCGGATGCCTTGTTTCTAGCCTTTAGTTACGCCCAAATACCTTAAACTCCCATAAGGAATAGCCGTACATTGTACCTCTTTGCGTTCCATACATCCGCACGTAACGGGCTGTTGTTTCATCAAAGTTAACAATGTCGGTGCCTCCGTCGCCGGAAGTTGTGCTATAAACGTCGGTCCAATTCTGGCCGTCATCCGACACCTGAATCTTGTAGGCTCTGCCGTAAGCGACCTCCCAATCCAGCTTGACGCGGCTGATCGGGCTTGGAGCGCCAAGATCGACCTGAATCCACTGCGGATCGGAAGAGTCGGAAGCCCAGCGGGTCTGCCCGTTTCCGTCATTGGCATCCGCTGCCGGATGCGAGCTCTCCGAAGAGGAAGCGGTGATCGCTTTGCCTTGGGCCAGTTCCGTCAGCTCCGGTCCATCCGGCGGCGTAAGGTTCAGCTCCGGATTGGAGAGATCCAGCTTATACATCATCTGATTATAGTTGTAACGCGGCATGGCAGGCGCTTTCGTAAACGTATTGGTGAAGGTAGCCTCGAAATAGAGGTAACGCCCGCCATCCTTGATGAAATACTCATGCTGGGAAGGGTTATAGAAAGAGTATTCGTTATGGGTAATAATTTTCTTTGCCACTTTCCATGGTCCGTTAGGCGCAGGCGCTTCCGCGAACCAGATTTCGCCCAGCAGGGACGTCTTGCCGAATTTCTCCTGTCCAATCATGACATAGCTATGGCGGTATTCATTCCATTCGACGGAGCTTTGGGCAATTTGAACCTCATCGCCCGAATCGACATCCTTCAATTGGAAATATCGTTCATCATCCGCCTTGATCAAGCCTAATCCAATCAGTTCTTTCTCCTTTTCCTGCGTAAGCATTTGCGTGTTTTTCTTCCAGCCCCATACCAGCTTGCCTTCAGCGTCACGCTCAAGCTGCGTGTTCGCCCCGGCATAAGTCGTCCCTGGCGCAAGCGGGGTAAAATACTCGTATTGGGTGTAATCCATAATGGCATCCATCTTCGCCTCTACCCGAATATTCGGATACTCGTATTGCGTGAAAATATAATACCCTTTGCCGCCATCCTCGTAATACGTTCCTTGACCGCCCATTCCCGCGTAACGCCAATCGCTGGTACCCGGAAATTGGACCAGCTGCTCGAACTCTTGCTTTTCGTCATTAAAGATCAGAATGCCGAAAGAACGAGGGTTAGGATCATGCGTACTATAAGCGGCAAGCAGCCGTTCCTCGCCGTTATTGTCCTTGACGGTCATCAGACCGAATATCCAGGCGATATTCGCACCGTCCGGAAGCGGCGGCACTAGGCTTTTCGCAAAGCCGTCCTCGCGCGTAATATAGTCGAGGTCGACGCCAACATCGAGATCCAGCCCTTGCTCCGGCAGCTTTGAAGTAGCTCCCGTCACCCGGAAGTTCCCAAGCGGATAGGAAGGCCGATCCGTATCGCCCCAGAACCAGTACAGCTTATTCTTGTATTTAATGGTCTGCACGGAGTCCTGGCCCATCACTTTCCCGTTCAAGAGCGGTTCTTCAATCGGCGGCGTCTCGCCAAGCATGACGGTATCCCTGTAAATGCCTTGTCCGGTTACCCGGTATAGCCGTTCCGCAAGATTGATCCGGTTCATCTGGATGGTCACATTTCCACCAGGCGTTACGTCCACCGCTTGACCGCGGTAACCAAACATATCCGTCGGAACCTCGTAGCCATGACTGGCTATATGAAAAAATACCGTTTGATTCATAAGCCCCGGCTCGTCAAAAGCAACGTTGCCGGCGCTGTCCGTATAGTAACGGATGTTGTTCGTCGTCTTCAGCTCCACCGCCGGAATTCCTCTTCCGGTTTCCGCGTCTACGACGTGAATTTTGAACAGCTCCTGATTATAGACCTGGCTTTGCGCCGGCTTATCGGTACCGCTTGCCCCTGCTGCACCGGCCGCTACGAAGGTTCCCGGGAGAAGCGCTGCAACCAGCATAACGCCCGCCATGATTCGAACGCGTAATCTCATTCCCATGCCGTAATCTCCTCCATTCCAAAATGATTATTTTGAGCCCTGCTGGCTTCCGTACACTTCGAAATCCCGTACGGATAACTTAGCGCCTCTTGGTATTGCGTACATTCGGACATATCTGGCCTTCGTATCCGCAAACGCAATGTCGTCCACATCGCCGTCGCCGGTTTTGGTGTTGTATACGTCCTTCCATTTCGCCCCGTCGTTTGAAATCTGAATTTGATACGCTTTTCCGTAGGCGGTTCCCCAGTTCAATACAACGCGGTTTATGCTGCTTGGCGCACCAAGATCAACCTTCAGCCATTGCGGGCTTTTGGCAGCCGAAATCCAGAACGTCTCGGAGCTGCCGTCATTAGCCAGCTTTGCCGGCTGATTCTTTTCATTTGAAGCGGCGGCAATCGGCTTGTCTTTAGCCAAATCCGTTACCGGAGGCGTCAGCCCAAGATCAGGATTGGCAAGATCGAGCTTATACATCATCTGATTGTAGTTGTAGCGCGGTGTTGGCTCGTGGTCCGTAAACGAATTGGTGTAAGTCGCTTCGAGGTAGATATAACGGCCTCCGGCTTTATCGAAAAACTCATCATGAGCCGGGTTATAGAAGGTGTAGTTGTTATGCGTAATGATTTTTTTGGCCGTTGTCCATGGCCCTTGCGGCGCAGGCGCCTCCGCATACCACATCTCGCCGAGTCCAGATGACGTTCCGCCCATTTGCTGGCCAAAAAGAACATACTTCTGGCGGTAGTCATTCCATTCAACGGAGCTGCCGGCAATCGTGACGCCGGCGCCGGTATCCACGTCCTTCAGCTGGTAATAACGGGCATCCGTATCCTTTATTACTCCTAGATTAATAAGCTCTTTCTCCTCATCCTGCTTCAGCGGCGGCGTATTTTGCTTCCAGCTCCAGACAAGCTTGCCCGAAGCGTCCCGTTCAAGCTGCGTATTGACCCCGTTGTACGTTGTCCCCGGCTCCAGAGGCGTAAAGGCTTCGTATTTCGTGTAGTCCTTAATCGCTTCATAGGTCGCCGGTACGCGAAGATTCGGCATCCGGTGCTCGGTAAATACCCAGTATCCTTTTCCGTTTTCCTTGTAGTAGCTGGCTTGGCCTCCCGGATGTCGCCAGTCATTCTTGTCCGGGAATTGGACCAGCTGCTCGAATTGCTCCGTCTGATCATTAAATTGAAGAATGCCGAAGGCCGACAGATCCGGATTATGCGTGCTGTAGCCAGCCAGCAGACGCTCCTGTCCGCTTGAATCCTTTGCGGTCATCAGTCCAAATACCCACGCGATATTCGCGCCGTCAGGCAGCGTCGGCACCAGACTTTTAACGAAGCCGTCGTCCTGCTTGAAGTAGCTAAGATCAACGCCTACATCCGGATCTAGTCCGCCTTGTCCCGGAAGCTTCGAGGTTGCGCCCGTTACCCGGAAGTTCCCGAGCGGATAAGCTACGCGGTCCGTGTCTCCCCAGAACCAGTACAATTTATTCTTATATTTAATCGTCTGGACGGAATCCTGTCCCATTACTTTCCCGTTCAAGAGCGGTTCATTAATCGGCGGCGTCTTGCCAAGCAATAAGCTGTCCCGGTAAATGCCCTCGCCCGTCATACGGTACAGCCGCTCTGCGATATTTACTCTGTCCATCGTCAGCGTAACGCTTCCTCCCGGCGTTACTTCAACGGCCTGCCCATAATAACCGAACATATCCTGGGGAACTTTGTAACCATCGCTGGACAAATGGAAAAACACGGTTTCGTTCATAAGGCCAACCTCTTTAAAAGCGACGTAACCGGCACTGTCCGTATAGAAGGTCATATTGTTGGTAGTCCTCAGTTCAACGGCCGGAATTCCCCGTCCGGTCTTCGAGTCGACGACCCGGATCCCAAAAGGCTGCTGGCTTTGGATTCGACTAGTTCCACTGTTATTTGCGGCGTTATCCGCCAACATCGTCCCAGGGAATAAAGCTAGGCTAAGCAGGATTGAGGCTGCTATTCCGGTCGTTCTACGCAGCTTTGCATGCATACATGATCATCCTCCCATTGATTTGACTTCCTTGCGCAGCATCATTATGGCGACTGCAAACTACGACATCGCATCACCTCCCGAAAAAAAAAGAAGCAGCATGCTGAACGCAGACTGCTCCTATACGATCTAAGATGAAATCAAGTAAGTTTAAAGGCCGTTCTTTCGGAAAAATTCAAGACTGATCTCAGCGCTCCTCAGAGAAGAGGAAGGGAAAACTTCCTGTTCCACGAAGATGTACTGAACTCCGGCTTCCTCGGCAATCGGCAATACGCTCTTCAAATCAACGGAGCCTTTGCCTATCTCGGTATCCGTATGCCCCTCCACGAAATCCTTGAAGTGAACGAGCGGTACGCGTCCGCTGTACTTTTGCACGTAATCAACGGGCTTGTAACCAGCCACATGAACCCAGCCGAGGTCAAATTCCGCTACGAGATACTGCGCCGGAACAAGCTCCAGCAGATGATCCATAACCGGTTTGTTATTGACTAATTGAAACTCGAAAGCGTGATTATGGTAGCCAAAGGTCATTCCCGCCTCGGTTACTTTTCTTCCCGCTTCTTCAAGAATGCCCGCCAGCTTCTGGACATCTTCCCATTCGGGATTCTCGGGCAGTGGAGCCCACGGCGCAACCATGTATTGCAGGCCGAGTTCCTGCGCGTATTCGATCTGCTTATCGAGCTCCGCGGAACGGACAGCGGCATCCTCGGAAAAATTCAATCCGATATGAGCCGAAGGCGCCTGCAAATCAAGCTCGGCAAGAAGCGCTTTGACCTCTTTTACCGGCGTGTCAAAAAATCCCGCAAACTCTACCGCTTTATAGCCTAGCTGCGCAGCTTTGCGGATGGTCCCAAGAAAATCCCGCTCCGTTAAATCACGCAACGTATATAATTGAAGCCCTACAACCGGTTTAGCCACAATCGATCACTCCATTCCTTGCTAAATAGCATTCCTTACTTCGTCGCGCGTTGCGCGGCATCGTTGTAAATTTGAAGCACTTTATCGATATCGCCCATTTTCTTCAGTTTGTCGATGAATTTGGACCAATCGTCAAATTTGTTCTTGCCGGAAACAAATTTCGCTTGTTCTTCCGTAACAAAGGTTTTAACCGGGTTCATGATTTCGGAAATCTTCTGGCTTTCGTCTTGCGTAAACTGAATGCTTGGCTCGCTGTACGACGATGGCACATAGTCGTTCTGAGGCATTGGCAGACTTCTTAAGTACGGCGATTTCTCAATCGGAACCTCTTCGTATTTGCCGTCGAAGTAGGTGTAATCCGTGGCGGCAAAGTCTACGAATGCTTTGGAATCGTTAACCATTTGCAGGCCGGGGTTATAGTTCTTGCTCGCCCGGATACCGTATTTATCGCCAACCAGCCATGGATCCGGCGCATTTTTAAATTCATCCGTAAAGGTCTGTACGCCGTCCGCCCCAACCGTATACGTTGTTCCTTCGATTCCCCAGGTAATCAAGTTCATCATTTTGTCCGTATATTGATAATCAATGAATTTGATCAGATCTTCCGCCACTTTTGTTTTGGCGTTAATACAGAACTGAGCCCAGCCCAAATCAGGCGTATTACCGTTTGCTACCTCCTGCCAAGCTGTCCCGTAATCCGGGTTATTCGGGTAGAGAGTAACGGCGAATACTTTCCCGTCATTAAGCGTTCTCGTATATTCGGCCGGAGTCGTGAACCATTGCGTCAGCCAAATGAAGTTATCGCCGTTCAAAGCTTTTCGTTTAAGCGTATCGTCCGTATCGATGGTATACTCCGGATCCAGCAGCTTCTCGGCATACAGCTTGTTCGCGAACTGGAGCGCGTCTTTGTATCCGTCTTCTTGGACGCCATAAACATATTTACTGCCGTTCCAATAGATATCATCCTTCACATGGTCCGCGGCGAACAAGGAACGCAAGCTGTTCCATCTTGTCGCAATCGGATATTTATCCGGGTACAGCTCCTTCAGCTTCTTGGCAGCCTGATACACGTCATCCCAGGTCTCGGGAATCTTGATATTGTTTTGCTGGAAAATATCGTAACGGTACGAGGACGTATTCTGGATCAGCATGCCTTTATCGGCGGGGAACCTTGGCGTTGACGTTTCTTTAAAGGTATACATCTTGCCTTCGGCGTTGGTTACCCGGGTCAAACCGTTCTTGACCTTGCTCAAATAGTTCATATAGTTAGGCATCAGGTCTTTATATTGGCTCAGCTCCAGGATCTGGCCTTGCTCCGCCATTTCGGTTGTGTCATAGAACAATGGAGTAACGAAGAAATCCGGTAAATCATTGCTCGCAATCATTAATTTCAGCTTCTCGTCATACTCGGAAGAAGGAATGTAATTGAAATCAATGTTGACCTTTCTGCCCATGTAGGCTTCCATTTCCTTCTGCCATTCTTTCCCCATCATGCTATTCTCGTTGTCAACGCCATTGGATGGCAGCGCTACCGAGAAACTCAACGGCTTGCTATCCGTTTTGCCCATCCCCGTATTCGTGCCTGAAGTCTCGTTTGGCGCATTGTTTGCATTGTTGTTATTTGTACAGCCTGTTACTGCCAGTGCCAACGCGGAAGCCAAAAGCAAAGACATCGTTTTTGTCTTTCTTTTCATAGAAACCCCTCCTGATAAATAATTGGTTTACAGCATGTCATAAGGCTTACGGATTGCTTGCCGACCCTTCACCTCCCAAACAGGATTCCGGCTTTTCCTGCACGGTTTCTCGTCGCTTTCTACCCTTTAATCGAGCCTACCAGTATCCCTTTCGTGAAATGCTTTTGGAAGAAAGGATAGATGCACATAATCGGGAACATCGTGATTATGATAACGCTCATTCGGACAGCCTGCGGGTCAAGCGAGTCTCCCGACTGATTAATGGCGACGTTGCCGGCACCGACCCTTCCCGCAATCGCATTGGTATCCAGGGTAAACAGATAGTTTCTCAACACCATCTGGAGCGGATATTTATCCTGATCCTGCAGATAGACCAATGCCTCAAACCAGCTGTTCCAGCTCCCGACCAGTCCAAATAGTGCAAAGGTTGCCAGCAGCGCCTTGGATAACGGCAGAACAATCTTGAACAAGACGATAAGATCGTTGGCACCGTCCATTAAGGCAGACTCTTTCAACTCCGCCGGTATATTATGGAAGAAGGTTCGAAACAGAAAGACGTTATAGGCTCCGATAGCCCCCGGAAGAATCATGACCCACACCGTATCCAGCATGTGCATGCTGCGCATCAGCAAATAGGTAGGAATCAAGCCTCCGCCGAAAAACATCGTAATCATCAGAAAGATGGTAAGAAACTTCTTCCCGACAAAGCCCTGAACGGTAAGGGGATAGGCCATCAAGGAGGTAAACAGCAGCATAAGCCCCGTAGATCCTACCGCGTAAAGAATAGAGTTGAGATATCCCTTGAAGATAAAAGGATCTTTAAATACGGTCGTATAAGCTTCGACATTGAAGCCCTTCGGCCAGACGGATACGCTTCCCGACGAAATATAACGGGCACTGCTCACGGAAGTCGCGATAATGTTCAGAATCGGATACAGGATAGCGACCATAATCAAAAGCATGATAAAGATATTGACCGCATCAAACGTTCTGGAACCCAAGCTCATCTTTTTCATTGCTTACCCTCTCCTAGAACAAACTTGTATCTGACACCTTGCGGCTGATCCAGTTGGTCAGATACAGAATAACGAAGGATATGACGGACATGAATAAGCCGATTGCCGTTGTATACTCGTATTGCGCCCCCAATATCCCTTGTCGGTACACGTAGGATCCGATGACGTCCGCTACGCTGTAGGTTTCAGGCGAATAGAGCAATATAATCTTCTGGAAGTCCGATCCGAGTATTCCGCCAACGGCGAATATAAGCAATATAACGGTTGTGGATCTTAATGACGGCCAAGTAATATGTACGATTTTTTTCCACCGGTTGGCTCCGTCCACTTCCGCTACGTCATACAGGGTAGGATCTATGCCGCTTAATGCAGCCAGATAGATGATGGTTCCAAAACCCACCCCCTGCCAGATCCCCGACGAGATAAAGATGGTTCTGAAATAACCCGGCTCCAAGAGAAACATCACAGGCGATCCGCCGAAGAAGGAAATAATATCGTTAAAGAGTCCGTCTCTAGCCGCAAACTCCTTAATCATGCCCGCGACAATAACAACCGAGATGAAGTGGGGGAAATACGAAACGGTTTGCGCGATCTTTTTGAACCTTTTGTTCCGCAGCTCGTTAAACAGCAACGCGAGAATGATAGGTGCCGGAAAAGACCAGAACAACGTGTATAGGCCCAGCAGCAATGTATTTTTCAAAACCCTGAACGCAAGCGGATCATGGAAGAACGTATTGAAGTATTTAAATCCCACCCATGGACTGTCCATAATTCCTTTGACCACGCTGTACTTTTTGAAAGCAATCAGAATGCCGTACATCGGAAAGTAGTTAAAGATAAGAACCGTTAGAAATCCCGGCAAAACCATCAAGTACAAATAACGATGTCTATTAATCCGCGACCACAAGCTTTTATTGGTTGTTTCCAAAAAAACACCCCTTCAACAGCCATTTTCAATTTAGTATACCAACTAATGCCTGCCGCTCTCTAACAACTGGAAAAGGCAGGTAAACATACTGATTGGAAGCGCATTCATTTTTGAACCTATTCAAGAACGCTTCCTGTCCCATCTTCACGGGATAGCGACTAATCGCATATCTTTCCTAGAAAGGAGCATTGCCACAAAGGAAACGAAATCATAGGGAACGGCTTACCTCCCCCCTTCAATCTTGTTATACTATGTTAAAATTAACACATACTTTTTTGGACGTCAATACAGTTTTTCTCCTACATTTTTCTAATTTTTTAGGGGAACTTAGTATAAGTTAGTATGCAAACCTCCTCAAATAGGCTTAAAGCCCAATTTACAGAACGAATCGGACTCTCAACCTTCGTTGGTTCTGCTCACGGCAGCCGGACTGCCGAATTGACGGAACCGGTGGGGCGTCATACGATGCTTCCTCTTAAACAATTCATAGAAATAGCTGACATTCTCAAGACCGGTCTCCAAACTAATGTCCAAAATGTCCATATCCGTATTGAGCAGCAAATTTTCCGCGTAAGACAACCTCAAATCGTTAATAAAACGTGTAGGCGAAATCCTCAGCTGCTGCTTGAACACTCTGCATAAATAAGCATGGGATTTGCCCGACAATTGGAGCAACGCGGAGGTCCCCCTCGTAAAATGCTCCTTTTTCCTCATCTCCTGGCAAAGCGCAAGGAACCAGTCCGGCTGGCCGTACGGTTCATCCTTCTCCGCCGTAATCCGAATATAACGGAAAAAAAGATCCGTCAGCAGCGCTCTCACTTCCGCTTTGACCACAAGCTTCTGGCTCAGCGGCGTTAAGTTAATTTGATCAAGCCGGTAACGCACGTATTCCTTTTCGGTCTTGGACAGCAATAGCGTTGGGGGCAATTCCGGCTCAAACAGCTTCCCGCTCGGAAACCCCGCCCCCAGAAAGGCAAACAGTTCGTCAATAACCTCTTTATAGAACGAGAGATTAATGAACTGGCAATCCCCTTCGCTTGTTTGCTCATAGCTATGAACATCCCGGTCACGGATAAAGACAAGCGTATTCTCCCGCAGCAGCTGCCGGGTGCCGTTAACCTTATGCACAACGCTTCCCTGCAGGATAAGAAACAGCTCAAAGAAATCATGCGTATGCAGGCCGATCGTATCGTGCACGGATGCGATCATCCGGTAATGCGCCTGGATATCCGGGTCGATCCCGTCGGCCGCAAGAAGCTTTAGCATGGCGGTCAGCCCCTTTCCTGTTCTTTTGCATCCAATAAAAAGCAAGGTCAAAGTACCATAATCCATACGAAGTATAGGCAAGATTTATAGTCTCTCATCCTTTACGATTAGGCTGTCAGCAACCATTGAGAGGAGAATTAGAGACATGAATTTACTTGAACAGCGCCGCCGATTCGAAGACAACAAACGGATTTACGAGAGTGCTAAGCTTACCTTCTTGGGTATTGACGGCTTCGACGTGTATAACCCCTCCATTCCGTTTGAATGGAAGGGCAAGCGCTTTATCTACGGGCGCGTTGAAAAACGGCAGGAATGGGCGCGTTCCTGGGTCAGACTGTTCGAACAGACCGGTTCGGATGAATGGACGCTTGTACCGGATACCATGATCTATCAGCTGGAGGACCCTTATATCAGTATCGTTAATGAGCAGCTTGTCCTGGGCGGAACTCATGTCCGTTACAACCAGGGGCGGCTGAATACCTTTTACGGTTATTTTTACAAAGGGACGGATGTTCACGATCTTCTCTACTTCACCACGGGGCCCGACTATATGAAGGATATCCGCCTCGTACAGCTCCCGGATTGCAGAATTGGCGTATTTTCCAGACCGCGCAGCGAAGACGTACGTCAAAAATACGGAAGCGAATCCCTGATCGGCTTTACGATAATCAATAGCCTCGATGAGTTGTCATCCGCGGTTATAGAGAATGCGCCCCATATCCCCGGACTATTCCAAAAGGATGAATGGGGAGGCTGCAACCAAGCCTATCTGCTGGAGAGCGGCAGGATCGGAGTTATCGGGCATATTTGCTATAAAGCCGTCAATAGCCTCGATCAGGAGATTTGGACGTATATGAATATGGCTTTTGCGCTCGATCCGCATACCAATCAGTTTACCGATCTGAAAATTATCGGCACCCGCCCTTGCTACCCGGAAGGTCCTTCCAAGAAGCCTAATCTGACCGATTGCGCCTTCACGGCAGGCATAGAAATGCGACCAGACGGCAAGGTCAATCTATTCAGCGGAATCGGCGATACGGAGTCCGGACGTATTGTCATCGATTACCCGTTTGAACGCGAAGGCGCGATAGTAAACTTCCGAATCAGATAAGCAACAACTAAAGGCGCCTTGGGGAGTTCTCCCCGAGGCGCCATATTTGTCAGCCCTTCATCCGTTCCCATTCAAAGCTAAGTTCTTGAAGCAAGGCCCGCGCAATAATCATATGGCCAGGCAAGCCCGGATGCACCCGGTCGGAAGCGATGGCCGTAGGATGCACGTATTCGAACTGCGGGGCAAACGCCGCTTGGATATCAATGAAGCCGGCGCCCGTTCTCTCTGCCACTCTTCTTGCAGCCTTGCCGTATTCATCCATCCGTTTGCGCATCCGGTCCTCCGGATTAGGCTCCAGATAGAAAGGCGTCATGATAACGAGCCCCCGTACCTCCGGCTGCGCAGACTTCACCAATTCCTCCAACGTCTGCTCGTATTCCTCCAGCAGCACATGCGATTCGGGAATATTGGGCTGATCGAAATACCGCCATACGTCATTGATGCCGATCATAACCGTCAGCCAGTCCGGCTTCAGATCAAGTACGTCCGTTTGCCATCTGGCCTTCAAATCCCTTACGGTATTGCCGCCGATGCCCATATTGGTTACGCGGATCGACAACTCCGGATAAGCGGTCTGCAGCAAGGCATCCACAAGCGCGACATACCCTTTGCCGACGCCTTGGAATAAACCTTCCCCATGGGGGAATTTACGCTCGCAATCGGTAATCGAGTCACCGATAATTACCAGTCTTTGCCCTTGCTCAAGCTTCATGAATACACTACCTCCCTTAATTTTGCGCAAGACGGATGGTCTTGACTTCAAATGGCCGGAAATGCAGGTTAACACGCTCATTGGCAACCGGCAGCTCCGTTAAGTCAGCTTCCAGCATATTAGTCTCAAACGCGGCGGAATAAGACAGACCGGCGCGGATACCGCAAGACACGGAGGAACCCGTACTCTCGTACAGACGTACGATCCAATCCCCAGACCCGTCTTCGGCCAGCTTGACCGTCTCCGCCAGAATACCGGGCTGGTCAACCTGCAAGAGGGATTGCTGGTCCAAGCGGCCCGCACCGCTTAAGGCGCTGACCGGGTAATTAAGCTCGTAAGCTTCCTGGATCACTCGGCTGTCCCTAAAGGTTCCTTCCCAGAACAAGAAAGCATATGTAAATTCATGCGTTCCTTGATCGGAGGTTTCGTCCGGATAAGACGGCGAGCGAAGAAGCGTCATGCTTAACGTATTCCCCTTGACGGCTATTCCGTATTTGCAGTCGTTCAGCAGCGCAAACCCACGCCCCGTCTCGGCGAGCGCCGTCCATTTATGCTGACTTACTTCGAACCGGTCCGCATCGTGCGGTCTGGAGGCGTGATTAGGTCTGCGTACGTAACCGAACTGGATTTCCTGCATCGACTCATTGGCATGCAGCCGGACCGGAAAATCAACGCGCAGCATTTTGTTCTTCTCCCGCCATTCAACCGTTGTTCGGAATTCAACCCTACGGCTGCCCGCTTCCATTCGAATATCCTGCACAACCGTCGATTGGTTAAGCTTCCGCCGGACGCGAACGTTGGCGAAAAGCGGGCCGCTAGCGGTAACCGTTATCTCCGCTTGCCCCTCCAGTTCAACCCTGGAAGCCCGGTATCGGCGGTCGATCTCCCACGCGTCAAAGGCGGACGGCTGGTCGCGGTACATCGCAAGCACATTGCAGGAATCGGCTGCCCATTCAACGCCCGTCTGCTTATCAACGATACTGGTGATTTCTCCCGTGCCGTTTATGGTTATCGCCATGAATTCATTTTCCAGGCGCGAAGTTGTTGCAGACACAGCCGAGTGAGAATCCGCAGTCCCTGATTGGCTTTCTGCGATGGCGGCATAAGCCGCCCATCCCAAGGATGGAGTCTCAAGCCGGGCATAGCCAACCCCGCCATGCCATTGCACGGGTACCGGCTGACCGGAATGGTCCGCAACCGCAGCAACCCCAACAGGTAACGCAACCAACTCGTTACGATTCCAGGACAGAGGATTAAATACGGTAACCCCTTCCTGCTCAGACTTTACAAGCATAGCTTTAGCATCATCGGCCATTTCGTAAATCGTCTCATGAAGCTTAGCCAACTCCGCTTGCGCTTCTTCGTGGACCCGGTGAATAGAGGTTCCCGGCAAAATGTCATGGAAGTGATGCAGCAGGAGCTGCTTCCACAAGCCATCCATCTTCTCATAGGGATACGCCTTCATCTGGAACAGCTGTGCGGCAGCGGCCCAAAGCTCGTATTCGCGGAATCCGATCTCCGTCTTCCGGTTCAACCTCTTCAGCTTCGCCTGCGTCGTATAGGTTCCGCGATGCGCCGGATAATACAGCTCGCCTACATATCTAGCATCCGGAATCCCTCTTGCTCGCTGATCCTCGAAATAATCGATCGGCGAGCTTTGTCTCGTCCGCGGAACGCCTTCCAGATTCTCGAGCCTGCGCAGAAACTCCAGATCATCCCGGTTCGCTCCGCCTCCGCCGTCTCCATGCCCGTACTGGACAAGCCGGGTTGCAATGCCGTCCTTTTGCACGCGGTCGTTCCACTGCCCAATCAGGAATGACGGATTCACCCGGATTGGGAAATCGCCATAATCCAGAAGATGCGTCAGAATCTCCGATCCGTCGATTCCTTCCCATATAAACGTGTTGTACGGGAACGGATCAACGGCATTCTCATAGGTCTGGAACATTTTGACGGAAGCAAAATAATGAATCCCGCAGCCTTTCATAATCTGCGGCATATTGCCGGAATAACCAAATACATCGGGCAGCCACAGCATCTCGTTGTCCTTGCCGAATTCCTCCATGAAGTAACGCTTGCCATGAAGAAACTGGCGGATCAGGCTCTCGCCGCCTGCCAGATTCGTATCCGATTCGACCCACATGCCGCCTTCCGGAATAATTCGCCCTTCCGCCACTCTCTGCTTGATGCGGGAGTAGAGCTCCGGATAAAGCTCCTTAACGATCCGGAATAAATACGGCTGGCTTTGGATGTACGTATATTCCGGATATTCGTCCATAAGCGCAAGCTGATTGGACATCGTGCGCGCAATTTTCCGCCTCGTCTCCTCAATAGGCCACAGCCAGGCAATATCAAGATGGGACTGGCCCATCAAATACAGCAGCGGAGAAGTAGATCCGTTCACGCAGGCAAGGAGCGGCTCCATCATTTTGCGGCAGCCGTTAACATTCTCTATAAGTTCCTTGCCCTGAAGCCCAAAATCAAAGGCGGCAATAACATCCGTTAAACAACGGTTAATTTCGGCAGCCCGCAGGGAGTTCGCATCCGTAAATTGAAGGACCTGCCACAAGCATTCCAGGTCGATGAAGAATTGATAGACTTCCTCTTCGAACTGGCACAAATACGATTCGCCGAATACCGGCTGATGACCGGAGTGGCCGGCATAAGCTTCGGCGGCAAGCTCGAAACGCTCGCCTTCACGCGCAAGACGGGTTAAGGTCACATCATAATGCTGCAAATCGAGCGCTCCGCTTACAATCCCGTTCACGTAAAGCGTCGCCTCCGAACCAAAGTCCGCGAGCACGACCAGCCGCTTGCCTTCCGTCCCAACAGGCGCAACAAAGCTGCTGCGAAGCCAGGCATACTTCCAGCTGCTTCCCCAGCGATCCCCGGCACTTATTGGCTCAAAGGAGTGTGAATCGATATCGGAATACGAAAGACGTTCTCCGGTAACAAAGTACGCAAATTCAACGATTGATAATTTCTTATAAATAAAGTCCCGCTTAACCCTCAGCAGCTTCTCAATCTGATACTGAATTTCTTTTCTCGTATTCAATTCCAGTTTCACATCCTATGGTTTCGTCTTTGTTGTAACGAATATCGGAGATCCGAAGCGTAGCTAGACCATGACGCGGCAATGTCATTCCGACTTCGCAACCGCCATTAGGCAATCGGCTGTGCTGCACCATTTCCTTGTGCTTGCCGTCAAGCTCAACAGCCGAAATACCGCTCGATTCCGCATTGATAACAAGCGAGAAGGCAGAGTCTACCGTTCCCGAATTGTACAGTCTGACAAGCAAGTCTCCTCCGTCGCGCTGCAAGGAGCTGATTTCAATAGAAGGCTCCGACACATGCAGCAAGGACAGCGATTTCGGCTTTGACCAGCGTATATGCATCGGTTGCAGCGGCTGCGTCCAACGTTCGGACTCATGCGCAATTCCGGCACGGTCCCACCGGTCCTCATGGGGCAGGATCGCATACCGCATCTCCCGCACATCCTGAAGCGGACGTTTCCCCCACCAGAAACCGCCTTCCGCGCCCCAGCCCAGCGTTAACGCGAGCGGGTCAAGGTCGCCATGCGAATAATCCGTCGTATGATCGGAGAATATAGCCAGTCCGCAATTGCTCTGCTCATCGTAAACATCTACCCAGTTCAGGATGATATTGTGCTTAATCTCATCCCAACGTTCATACCGCGTATCCGAATGACGGCTTTCGGTTACGTCAAAGGCGGAATTCTTATACAGCTTCCCCTTGCCAATAGCAATCGGAAAACGCGCCTGCAGCTTATAACGGGTATTATGATGGGACTTTCGCCGTTCCGTGCTTCGGTTCTCCGGCGCCATTTCCCACGGGTCGCCTATCCAAGTATCTTTCTCATAGCGGAAACGTATATGAAAATCAATCCTGCGCTGGCCTTTTGCAGCCGATAAAGTCATAACAAAGCCGGTACCCGCAAATTGGCCGTTCATCTCGATGGCGACACGAAGCGGACCATTTTCTATGACTTTCAAAATTACCGGCGACTCCATGCTGCTGGCCCAACAGGCTTCTGCGATCAGATAACCGGTTAACTCATTAAACGGTTGGTCAGGAGATACCAGGGACCGGTTCTTCGTGAGGTCGTATAGCTCCGTAACAACTCCGCCGCGCTTGATATCGATTCTAATTCGGTACAAATCGGTCGTCAGGATCGAGTAATCGTCGCAGATTTGAACAGATACAGGGTTTTCTTTCGGTGTGCCGGCAGTATCCGCGTCTTCTCGCTTCACATGCTCAAGCCTATAATCCCGGTAACCCATGGCAGGCGTCTCCGCTTCAAATATCAGCTTGCCGGCAAAAATACCGCCATCCTCCTCGGATACCCTCGTCGGAACCAGCTGGCTGGGAATAACCGAACCATCGGCATCCAAGACTCGAATCAGATGGGTTCCTCCGGTTCCCGGAACCTCGATTTCGGTTAATTCTTTGCGGGCAATGCCCGAAGCATTAAATACACGGACTCCATACGCTTGAGGCTTGATTCCGTCTTGCGGTTCCGGAACCATGCTGTTCATCGCCTGGAAGCGGATATCGCCAGCAATCTCCTCCGCCAGCCAGCTTTGCGTTCCGGCCTGCCATGCCCACTTCTCCCTTCCGGTTCTTGTTGTGGCGCAGATCCAGGCATCATGATGCTGGGACAGCAGGAGCTGATCCCAAGCCTCACGCAGCTTCTCCTTTGGGTAAACTAGACTGCCCGTCACGCTGGAGATGGAAGCCAGCTTCTCCGCCAATACAACGGCTTGCTCCGCAGCCCGAACCTCCCGCGACATTCGCTGAAGCGTCCCTTCTCCCCATGGCAGTGTACAGCGGATATCCTCCTGGGTGAAATACCACGCTTCCGTCGGTTGGACTGCAATCTCCTCTATGTATTCGCGCCATGTTGTATATTGAATGTAATTCTCGTTCAGCCACGGCCGGGCGGTCCAGCCCAGATCTTGAAGGAAGCTGCCTGCCGGGTGCGCGATTCCGTATGCCCGACACTTCTCCACGAACTCCGGCTTCATGTAACCCGCTTCCGACTCCCAGCAATTCAGAAGCTCCTCGCATTCGTATCTTGGCACGCAAGGGATGGACGTTCCGTCCGGGCCAACCCAGAGCACCGTTTCGCGATTGACGCCCGACGCATAACCGCCCCAGCCCGTTCCCGGATTCTTAAGCACGGTGCGCTTATAGCCAAGCGAACGGAGAATTTGAGGGTAGCTGCTGCTCCAGCAAGGCTCTTGAGAGGCATAGGTATCAACGGCAATCCCCGGAAAATGCTCCTGTATCACTTCTCTGCCGCGTATTAACTGGCGGATATTGCTTTCTCCGCCAATGACCCAGCCGTAAGGCTGGGCATAGCTGCCCGCCACCATTTCAACGCGCCCGGCATGGCTTTGCAGATACTCTTTTATTGCGTCATAAGAACGGGGATCCGTCCGGCGCAGAGCTTCCCAGGAAATCGGCTCGGTATCCAGGGAAAGCTTCCAATTCGGATCCTGCTCCAGCCGGCGGATCACATCCGCCCATGACCCTAATGGCATATGGCCTTTGATTCCGCCATGATAGCCGTCTACGAAATAAGCCTTTTTGGCTTGATCCATTTGATCACCTGTCCACAGATTACAGTTTACGGGCCGCAACACCTTCGAAGCTGATTTTCACGGGACGAATCGTATTATCTTCATTAAAGGTAAGCTTATCGATACACACCACCCGGTGGTTCGCGGCCGTTTCGGTCAACGGGCGTCTGTGATAGACGATATAATACTCGTCCGTATCCGGGATTTGAAGATATCCGTGATGCCCTGCCCCGGTTGCCACTTCCGGATCCTGCTGCAAGATAGTATCAATTCTCTCGAATGGACCCAGCGGCGATTCCGCAAGCGCATAAGCTACCCGATAATGAGGACCGCCCCATCCGCCTTCCGCCCACATGAAGACATACTGGCCGTTCCGCTTGATCATACACGGTCCTTCCACATAATCCTTTGGCGTCACTTCGCGGTAGACGGTCCCGTCCTCGAAGGGAAGCAGGCTAATCATATCCTCGCCGAGACGGACCACATTGCAATGTCCCCAGCCTCCGTAGTAGAGGTACACCTGGCCGTCTTCATCCCGAAAAACATGCGGATCAATTGGCTGCGCGCCATGGTGGAAACGGTCAATGAGAGGTTTTCCTATTGCATCGCGGAATGGCCCCTCCGGACGGTCCGCAACTCCGACGCCAATGCCTCCAAGCTCCTCATTGCTTTGAATATCGTTAGCAGAGAAATAGATATAATATTTTCCGTCGCTCTCGATTGGCGAAGGCGCCCACACCGCTTTATCCGCCCACTTGAAGTCTTCCTTGTCTAGAACCCGTTCCACCTTGGTCCAGTTCACCAGATCGTCGGAATGGAAGGCATCCAGATACAGCTGTTCCTCGTATTTCGCCGAATAAGTCGGATAAATCCAATACCGTCCCTCAAAAATTCTTGCTTCCGGATCGGCATACCAGCCAGGAAATACGGGATTGCCGGATGTAAGTTTATTATTCATGAATTGTTCCTCCTAGTAGTCATCAATGTAGTAGGTAAGTATACGAAGAAGCGAGATACACAGTAGAAGTGTCCTGTATTCCCACACTTCCTGTCGTCAAATTATAGTACTTTCATTTAAAATTCTACTGGTTAAGCGCTTACACAAGCAAAATAATAGCTTCTTTATCCTAACCTCCTTACGAATCTTGTCGTTATCTTCTATAACTTATTATGCTAAGAACGACAAGTTCACACACTATCTTTGAACCTATAGTAATACGAACCCCTAAATTTTTCAAACCTTTTTTGTGTAAATAGGAGCATCTTCCTACTCGTCAAATCAAATTCTGGCTAGTGTGTTCGCCATTTTTTTCTTTCGGTGAAAAGTTAGTATACCAATTCAACCTAAGTTAAGTTATAATTAAAGAAATGTTGTTATGAGGTGACTCAATAATGAGTGAAAAAGAGCCCGGACTACCTAAGTATCAACTTGTTAAGGATTACGTGCTGGCACAGATCGAGAATCAGGAAATTTCCAAGGATGACCGCATCCCAAGCGAATCGGAATTTTCCAAAATGTTAAATGTAAGCTCCATAACGGTCCGAAAGGCGCTTTCCGAGCTAGTGAACGAAGGAGTTATTTACCGCGTTCGGGGAAAAGGAAGCTTTGTGGCCGCCGGCCAGACCGCCGTAGCCGAAAAAGCCTCCAATCTAGTTGCTTTTGTTATCTCGGGCGTTGAAATGTACGACAGCTCCTATATGCAGATTATGAAGGGTATTCAGTCCTTCCTCGGCAAGCATGACTGCAAATTGATTATCGAGTTCGTGGAAAATGACTTCGAACAGGAACGCGAGCTTATTTTACGGTTAATCCAATCCGATATTAGAGGACTTCTTATTTACTCCTCGGATCCGGTTGGGGCGAAAAGCTATCTGAATGACATTCGGAAGAAATCGATTCCATTCGTTATGCTGGACCGCTCGCCGGCTGGTTATCCGGTTAATGTCGTAACTTGCAACAATCACGACGGCGCCTATGAAGCCGTTGAATATTTAATCCGGAATGGTCATAAGCAGATCGGATTTGCCGCTTACGATTTCCATCTCAGTCCGGAAGTAGACCGGTACAACGGCTATAACAATGCAATGACTAATGCTTCCCTGCCCGTGAACAAGAAGCTTCTCTATCTGGAAAAGGAATTGGACTATGATATGCTTGCCAGGCAAATTCAAGAGGGAGAGATTACGGCCCTCTTTTGCACGAATGACAAACGCGCCCTCGAAGTACTCGAGCAGTTGACCAGCCGGGGAATCCGGATTCCGGATCAGATTTCGCTTATGGGCTTTGACGATTTCGAAAGCTCCAAATTCGCCAAGGTTGCTCTGAGTACGGTGAAGCAATATTTTGATGTCCTTGGTTACGAAAGCGCTAAGCTGCTGCTAGAAATCAGCGAAGGAAATTCTTATGGAAACAAAAAAGTCATGCTGCCTACCAGTCTAATCATCCGGGATACCGTTAGACCGGTTTAATTCAAGCAAAAAGACTGCTCGCCGATGCGGGAGCAGTCTTTTTTATTGCCCGTCAAACAAGCGTAACCAGGTTTAAAATGAAGACGATCGGTAAATGCTGATCGAATACCCTTCCCCCGCACTACATTATATAGGAGTTGCACGTATGGACTTAAGCAATAATCCGCTCGTTAAAAAGGCTTATGCAAGCCCAAAATTAAGACAATACCTCTTAAATAAAGGCACGATGTTCCTTTATTGCGATTACGCAGGCTTCGCCTCGCATAACGCTTACGGCGCTGCTTGTTGTACCGTCTTTAACCGGACGATCCGTTTATCCGCCAAGAAGCTGCCGATTACCAAGGATTACGGTTCGAACCATGGCGAAGTATTGGCGATTATTTTCAGCCTGGATACCCTGACTGCCGCTTATGCAGAGCTGGAGCATCCGCCTAAAATCGTCGTCGTATACACCGACTGTATCCGCATCTCCCATTTGCTTGCACCGCAAACCCGCCCGCAAACCCGAAACGCATCCGCAAGAAACGAGCTGTCAGCCGCCCTAGCCAGCTTTAATCGCAAGTTCCCGGACATCAATCTTCAGATCAAATACATTAGCAAGCATAAGAAAAACAACTACCTGCATCGGCTGGCCCACAACGCCGCGCGAGAGGCGGCGCTGTCGTTTATTTTGTCGTAGAGCCGAAATCCGTTACTTGCAGGTCGATATCCAAGTTGATTTTCGAAGCGCTAAACGTATCATCCCAATTGGACTTGACCTCTTTCCATAATCCCGGCTTCTGAATCCTCACAGATTGGCAGAACTTGGCTACGTCTACCTTATAACGGGTCTGCATGGCGCTCAGCAGATGTTCGATCATGCTCGTCAGCTTGCTCTCGAACAACTTCTCTATCTCTTTCTGGTAGGACCTTAAGGCAGGATTCCCCTCCACATCCCAATCCTCGCTGATTCTGCCTTTGGTTTCAACACGGACTTGGAAGGTAAACTGATTGTCTTGATCCGTCTCTACCCGGATGCGGGTTTTCATGGCTTTCATCTCGTAAGTGATGGGATTACCTTGCTCGTCGTAGGTTTTGATCGTTCCGCTATCCCCTTGATTGGTCAGCCAGTCGATGCATTCCACGTCTTCCTGCGTCAAATTCCCGATCCAGCGTCCGGTGTCCCCTTTTATAATACCGGCTCCCGAAAATTCGATATGTTTTTTGGCCTGAATAATATTTTGGAGGATGAAGCTTTGTTTGGAATGCATCATGGCATCCAGATCCGTCAGCAGAACAGCGTCCATTATTTTGCTTGTCCGGAACTGATTTTCCACAACATCGTTAATGAAGAAGGAAGGAACCTCATCGGGCGTCTTTAAGGTTAAAGCATCCAGCGCCTTGCCCGAGCTTATAAATATTTTTACGCTGGGCCGAATATCGTTATCCCGAAGCATAAAGTTGGTCACCTGCTTGATGTTCCTTTCTTGCAGCAGCTGCGAGGATATTACGATAATTTTCAAGTGATGGCCAATAATCGGCTTATTCAACCGCAAGGAGAACTGGCGGAAAATCTCGAGAACGGAATCGCCCGTTCCCGTAATATTCGTATAGGGCGAAGTCTTGCCCCTCACTTCATCTTTAGACCCTGCTTTCAGCGGGACAATTTGAACGGTTGCCGTTATTTTGTTCTGCTTGGAATAGCTCCCGCCCTCTTGTTCAAATGCCTTTTCTTCCGGGTTCTCCTTGCCAGAATCTAACGCCATGCCCGCATAAACCGCGAGGTCCTCAATCTCATTGCTGCTCCAGCAGCCGGATTGCGTGAACAGGACGGCAGCGGCAAGCACCAGTCCCGGTAACTTAAGACTTCTCATGTTGAGGACCGCCTTTAGATCTTATAAGAGCAATTAGCGTAAGACTGACGGGAAACAAAATAAACAATAAGATGCTAAAGTATCCGATATCGTCTCCAAGCATGAACACCTCATTAATGTTCTTCGGAACCATGGCCGCCAGAAAGATAAAGGGTATAAGCGCGAATATAACCGACTTGTAAGGAAGATTAAACAATTGCGATACCCCTAGGGAAGAATTATAAAAGAAGCTGCTGTAGTTGCAGAACATCTGCATCAGCCAAATGACCATCAGCGGGAACTCGAATCGTTCGAACAGAAATCCCGTAATCTCGAAGCTCCGGATCAGATCTATCGTTGGCCATGTACTGGTCACCGCCGAATCGATAGACAATCCTCCGATGACCATGATAATGGTAATAAAGTAAAGCCCGGCGGGAATGGAGATGCCGATCAACATAGCCTTTAGAGCCTGCTTCGGATTATCCAATTTGGCCACAAGCGTCATTACGACCTCGCATCCCGAATAGACCAGAACGGTCGATTTCAACCCTTGAATGACCGGAAAGATCCCATTACCCAGAACCGGTCTCAGATTGTCGAGATGAAACAGTCTTAAACTCAGCAAATACGAGACAATCAAGATAAACAAGCTGATGGGAAAGACAATCTGACCAACCCGCGCTATCGCATTAATGCCTCCGCGAACCAAATAAGCGCCCACCCAAATAAACGGAATCGTAATCGCCCATATCGGCGTCCCCTCCAGTAGGTAGAACATCGTTACCTCCGACATCGCGCGGATTTCGAAGCCTGCAATTGCAATGTAATACAGGACTAATAACAGGCACCATAAAATGCCCGGATAACGGCCAATCACGATTTGCGTGTATTGATAGACGGTCTTGCCCGGGAAGCGCAGGCTTAATTTGACCATCAGCACGACAACAAGCATTACGATCAGACCTCCCAAAAGCACGGAGATCCAGCTATCCGGTGTTTTCACCGTCTCGCTTACGCTTCTTGGCAGAGTCAGGATACCCGCTCCCAACATTGTATTATTTAAAACCAAAGCCGCCTGCGAGGATGTGATTTTATCGTCCTGGGCAAGAAATGATTGTGAAGCAGACATCGTTTTCCCTCGATTCTATCTGCGTTTGTTTTGCATCGTTTTCATGAGCTTTGGTCTTCTCTTCATCATGAAGATCGGCACGCGCACAAAGAAATCCTTCCAGTCACTCCAGCGGAATGGCGTTAGCGGAGTAAGATAAGGAACGCCAAAGCTTTTTAATTTGGATAGGTGGCAGCAGATCAGCAAGAAGAACAAGATGGTTCCGAACATGCCCAAAATCGAGGCAAACAGCATAGCCGCGAACCGGAGAAGCCGAAGCGTAATCCCGGCGCTGTACATCGGAATCGAAAAGGATGAAATTGCCGTGACCGCAACGACGATAACGAGAAAAGGGCTTACGATTCCCGCTTGGACGGCTGCCTCTCCAATAACAAGACCACCAACGATGCCCATTGCGGGTCCAATCGGCTTGGGCAGCCGAATTCCCGCTTCTCTCAATATTTCGATGGCAATTTCCAGAATCATAACCTCGATCAACGCCGGAAACGGAACGCCCTGCCGCGTCTCAATAATCGTCAAAGCAAGCTCCGTAGGGATTAAACCCGGATGAAACGAAATAAAAGAAATATACAAGGATGGCGCCATTAGGGCGATAAAGGCAGCCAAAAAGCGGAGCATACGCAATAAAGAACTGGGCAGCCAGCGTTCGAAATAGTCCTCCGGAGATTGCAGGAGCATGCTGAAGGTGACCGGCACAATAAGCGCAAACGGCGTTCCATCCAGCAAAATCGCGATTCTTCCTTCGAGAAGCGCCGCAATTACCCGGTCGGGACGCTCCGTGTTTTGAGTTTGCTGAAAAGGGCTTAAATAATTATCCTCGATCAATTGTTCGATATAACCGGACTCAGCCGCATAATCGAGCTTTATTTTCTCAATGCGGCCGATAACCTCCCGGAGTAAATCCGGGTTAACGATTTGATCCAAATAAAGGATAGCCAGCTCCTTCTGAATGGTATGGCCAACCATAAAGCTCCGGACTTGCAGGTTTTCCGTGACTCCCTGCTTTCTCAGCATAGCGGTATTTACGTTTATATCTTCCGTAAAGCCAATGCGTGATCCGCGCAGCAGTGATTCGGATACCGGCTCCGATATATCGCGGGCAGGTCCGCTTGGCGGATTGATCAGCAAACCTTCATCGCGGCCGTCAATCATTAGAGCCAAATAGCCAAATAAAATAGCTTTCGTAAGCTCCTCCATCGAAGAGATCCTGTGAGCCGCATTCGTAGGCAAACGTTCAATGATCGGGAGAGACAGCTCCGTATCCCGCAGCATCTGCATAATCTGCATTTTTAGCACTTGATCCTCCTGCATGCCCTTTACAAAAATGAGAGCAGCACGGACCTTGGCATCTCCCATGGTCAGTTCGCGGATGACGACATCGCTGTTTACCCCAATCGTGTTCCTGATTTTATCCAGATTGGCATCGTAATCTGCGGTAATGGGATGAATAATCGGCTCGTCCGAAGAAGCATCAACGCTGCTAGCCCCGCCCGAGGAGACCAGCTTGTCATTCGCTAAAGAGGCCAGCGCTTTATAGATCCGGTATATCAATAGGGGAACGACAAGAGTAATTAGTGCCTGGAAAAACACGCTCCATCCCGGAATATGGGATTTAATAGAAGATAACATCCATAATCATTCCTTTGATTACTCTAACTCATTCATTAGAAGGATGCAGACTGAGGGCAATGGCAATGTAAGAATAATATTCCTAATTTGGCTTTAAATATACAAGGACCGAGCTGCGCTAGACCTTATACACGATCAGCACAAAAAAAAAGACAACTCCCTTCTGTAACCAGAAGAAAGTCGTCTTGGAATAATATGCTTCTTTATTTGGTTTGGCCGTAATAGGCATTAGCCCCGTGCTTCCGGAGAAAATGCTTGTCAAGCAAAGCCTGATCCATCGGCTGAATGTCGGGATTAAGATTATAAGTATGAAGGGCCATCTTCGCCACTTCTTCCACCACTACCGCATTATGAACGGCTTCGTGCGGGTCTTTGCCCCAGTTAAATGGCGCATGGCTGTTCACAAGAACGCTTGGAATCATCATTGGATCTTTATCCTTGAACGTCTCGACAATCACGTTGCCTGTCTCGAGCTCATAAGCGCTTTCGATCTCCTCGCGTGTCATTGCGCGGGTAACCGGAATCTCGCCGTAGAAGTAATCCGCATGGGTGGTTCCCAGCGCAGGAATCCCCTTGCCGGCTTGCGCCCAGCTTGTAGCCCACGGAGAATGCGTATGCACGATTCCGCCAATCTGCGGAAATGCTTTATATAAGACGAGATGGGTTGGAGTATCCGAGGATGGTTTAAGCTCGCCCTCTACCTTCTTCCCCTCAAGATCAACTACAACGAGATCCTCTAGCTTCAGCTTATCGTAAGGCACGCCGCTAGGCTTAATGACCACAAGGCCGCTCTCCCGATCGATACCGCTCACATTCCCCCAGGTGAATGTAACAAGACCATACTTAGGCAAATCTAAGTTGGCTTCCAATACCTCTTGCTTTAACCGCTCCAGCATGATGCTCATCCTTTCGTCGAACTTCATTTTCATTGTCATTATACACTTGTACGTACATGTTTTCTACATTTATTTTGCCATGACCCACGACTTGTCATTACATCTTGCGGGTCGATTCCCTAATAATCAAGCTTGGCTTGTATGTTTTAGATTCCGGAATCAAAGCCCCGCTGCTTTCAATTAGCTCGAACAGCATCCTTGCGGCGTCCTCTCCCATTTCCGCCTTTGGGTGAACCAGCGTTGTCAGTTTCACTTCGGAGGCCGTCGCAAGCGGCGAATCGTCAAACCCGACGATAGATATATCCTGCGGTACGGATAGGCCGGCTTGACGGATAACCTCTAGCAGCTGCAAGGCTAACTCGTCGTTGTAGCAGACAAATGCCGTTGGCCGTTCCTCTTCGGGAAGCTCCAGCAGCCTCGCTGCTTCCGCAATCGGCTTCTTCGCTTTCTCCTCCGTCCGGTAAGCCACAACAAACTCAGGCTGAAGCAGACAACCTTCCTGCTGATGCGCGCGCATGAAGCCTTTCAGGCGCAGTACACCCTGCTGGTCATCCGTCTTGAAAAATCCGACGATCCGGCGATGTCCCAGCTCGAGCAAATGCTGAGCGGCCGTACTGCCGCCTTCCTCATCGTCAATAATCAGGGAAGGACAGCTGATTTCCGGGTACCTGGCGTTTATCATGACATAAGGAATTCGCCGGTTGTTAAGCGCGAGAAAATAAGCGAGATTCGGGTTCCCTTCCGCGCTTTTGGTCGGTTCGATAATCAGACCGCTAAGCGGCTGGCTCGTTAACATCGACAGGCTTTCCCGTTCCCTGCCCTTATCGTTATCCGTGCTGGAGAGCAGCAGCCGGTAGCCTTTGGCGCGAATCGCCGCTTCCGTTCCCCGGACAATATGCGGGAAGATATAATCCGAAATATACGTCGTTATAAGGCCTATCGTTTGGGTTTCCACACGGCTCTCGCTATCCCGCGCCTCCGCTACGAAGGTACCCTTTCCTTGCAGGCGGTACAGCCTGCCTTCCTTCTCAAGCTCCCCAAGCGTTTGACGGACCGTTTGCCGGCTTAGCCCGAACTGTTCGGATATTTCGTTCTCCGACGGCATCTGCTCATTGGGCTGCAGCTTTCCCGTATCCAGCCATACCAATATTTCTTTCTTGAGCTGAATGTATTTCGGCATTGATTTTTCTTTCATGAACTTGCCCCTTTACTAGCTTGTCTGTACGATTCTGCGATATGAGTATAGATTAACAAATCAGAGCCAGGAAATACTACTCCCGGCTCCAATCGTTCCTTCTATCTGCATGCTCCAGATAACAACTTATTTCAAGTATTCAACCGCGGCCCTTTCAATGGAAAGTCCCGACTTATACCGTTTCATAAAGACTTCAAAGCCTTCTGCATCCTTGGGATCAGGGGAAACCTGCGAGCCGGCTTTGCCTGCGAATACTTTCTCGTTCAAGAAGTTTTCCAGCGTTTCGTTCTCAGCTTTGTTCATCATATAGGAAGCAAGCAGGGCAATCCCCCATGCTCCGCCTTCACCGGCGGTCTCCATGACGGAGACAGGAACGTTCAGAGCGCCCGCCATGATTTTCTGCCCTACGCCTTCGGTCTTGAATAAGCCGCCATGACCAAGGATCTGGTCCAGCTTCACTTCCTCTTGCTTAAGAAGAATATCCATGCCAATCTTAAGCGCTCCAAGTGCCGTAAACAGATGAACGCGCATGAAATTCGGCAGGGTGAAGCTGCTCTCCGAGGATCGCACAAACAATGGACGGCCTTCTTCGAAATGCGTCATATGCTCGCCCGAGAGGTAACCATAAGCGAGCAGGCCGCCTCCATCCGGATCGCCTTGCAGGGCTAGGTTGTATAAAGTACCGTACAGCTTGTTTGCGTCAACATTCAGGCCCATTACCTTGGCAAATTCGTCAAACAAGCCAACCCATGCATTCAGATCGGACGAGCAGTTATTGGAGTGAGCCATTGCAACCAGATTGCCGGTAGGCGTCGTAACGAGGTCGATTTCATCATAAGCCTTGGACAACTCCTTCTCCAGAACAACCATCGCAAATACCGAGGTTCCCGCGGACACGTTGCCCGTGCGCTTCGCGATACTGTTAGTTGCAACCATGCCGGTTCCGGCGTCACCTTCGGCTGGGCAGAGCGGAATTCCCGCCCGCAGCTCTCCTGTAACGTCCAGAAGCTTCGCGCCTTCTTCAGTCAGCACCCCTGCATGCTCGCCCGCAACCAATACTTGAGGCAATATGTCCTCGAGCTTCCAAGGAAGCTCTTTTGCCGCAATCCGCTCATTAAACTGATTGATCATAACCTCGCTAAAGCTTCCCGCATGGATATCAATCGGGAATACGCCGGATGCTTCACCTACGCCAAGATTCTTCTGACCGGTCAATTTCCAGTGAATGTACCCCGCCAGAGTCGTCAGGAAATGAATATCCGAGATATGCGCTTCCTGATTCAAAATTGCTTGATACAGATGAGCGATACTCCAGCGCTGAGGAATATGGAAATTAAACAATTCGCTCAGCTCAGCCGATGCCTGCTCAGTTATATTATTTCTCCATGTACGGAAAGGAACAAGCTGATTGCCAGCTTGATCAAATACCATATAGCCATGCATCATTCCGCTAAACCCAATGGCGCCGATGGTTTGCAAAGCAACGCCATACCGCTCTTTCACATCGCCCGCCATCTTCTGATAGCTGTCTTGAATGCCTTTCCAAATATCCTCCAAGCTGTATGTCCAAATATTATTGAGGTAGCTGTTCTCCCAGTCATGACTGCCCGATGCAATTGGCGTATTATCTTCACCGATGAGAACTGCTTTAATCCGGGTAGAACCCAGCTCGATTCCAAGTACTGTTTTGCCGTTCTTAATAGCCTCTCTCACATCAAGACTCATGTTTGTTCCTCCGTTATGATTAATGAATTTGTATGAATTCCAGTATAACTAACTTGTCTGTAGACAGTATAACATCAATGTAACTTGTATGTACATGTGAAAGTTGAGATGGCGTTTGTGAAAATAGGGAAGAAGTTTGTGAGAATGAGAATTCCTTCCGTTATCCATATAATGTTCATTTGAACGTTTGGCTATGGTAGGCATATACTTAAGTTGCATTAGTTGTTTATAATCATTCTAATCTAGAAAAAGGAGTGAATGCCATGGATAAAGGTAAAGGGGACTATCATCATCTCCCGCATGTGAAAGAGCAGTCCACATCAAAAAAAACGCTGTGGCTCACCTTGACGTTAACCT
Source organism: Paenibacillus sp. JDR-2 (assembly GCF_000023585.1). Lineage (NCBI taxonomy): Bacteria > Bacillati > Bacillota > Bacilli > Caryophanales > Paenibacillaceae > Paenibacillus > Paenibacillus sp. JDR-2. The sequence goes on from NC_012914.1 coordinate 4,822,222, forward strand.
CATTATTTACCGCAATTGAAATTGTCGGCGGCTTATTGTCCGGATCGCTTGCTCTTCTCTCCGATTCCGCGCATATGATATCCGATGTGCTCGCGCTCAGCTTAAGCATGTTCGCCATCTATATGGCATCACGGCAGCCTACCAGCCAATACACCTTCGGTTTCGTGCGGTTCGAGATCATGGCCTCATTCTTGAATGGCCTTGCGCTAGTAGCTATAGCGGTGTTTATCTGGTATGAAGGCGTTCAGCGGCTACTCCATCCCCAGCCGGTAGATATGGGCCTCATGCTTGGCATTGCCATAATCGGTTTGGTCGTGAATGTCGTACTTACGTTGTTGCTGCACCGAAGCACGAAAGAGGAGGAAAACCTCAATGTCAAAAGCGCGTTATGGCATTTCATAGGCGATACCCTCAGCTCGGCAGGGGTAATTGTATCCGCCATTCTGATGAAAGCCACTGGCATTCTTCTCTTCGATCCGATTATAAGCATGGTGATTGGCGGCATTATCGCGATCGGCGGCGTAAAAATCATCCGCGAATCTTACGTTATTCTAATGGAGGCAGTTCCAGAGCAATTCGATCTGGAGTCGATACGTCAGGATTTGAGCAGTGTTGCTGGCGTATTAGACGTGCATGATATGCATCTGTGGGCAATATCCACGGACCATTATTCTTTGACAGCCCATGTTCTCGCCCATTCCAATACCCAGCCGTACTGCATTACGCTTGCCTTAAATGAATTATTGAAAGAGAAATACGGCATCATCCACTCGACCATCCAGATTGAGCATGCCGCTATTCATCATCATGGCGAATACGGACGACAGTTTTTGACTTCAACTTAATGAATTCAACAATCGAGATCAGCATTTAAGCTGGTCTTTTTTTGTATTCGAATAAATAAAGGGGCTTAAAGAAAAATTAACTGAAATACAATTCATGGAGGTTTCCAATGTCCCAGCATTATGTCATTTTATTCAGGAGTATCTCTGCCTTTATCCTCCTTCTGATCATTACAAGAATCATTGGCAAACAAACGTTATCCAACATGAATAGCCATGACTTCGTGACGGCCATTATCTTGGGCGCCATCTCGGCGAATATTGCTTTTAACGAGAAGATAAATCTATCCCATCTTTTAATCTCGCTTGGTGTGTTTACCGTCACCTCGTGGTTGCTTAGTCTTTTATCCTTAAAAGGAAGAAGTATGGAGAGATTGTTATTCGGAAAGGCCTCCGTCATCGTGGAAGGAGGTTCTCTTCTTGAGGAGAACATGAGGAAAAACAAATTAACGCTGGATTCCTTTTACGAAATGCTTCGCGAGAAGGAAATCTTCGATATTTCTGAAGTAGAGTATGCCTTACTCGAAAATAGCGGTAAGCTTTCCGTTCTGAGGAAGAAAGAATATCGGCCTCTCAATCTACATGAACTGAATTCTCAAAATAAACCGCCTAAGCCATCTAACTTTCCTATAGAACTCATAAAAGAAGGCAAGTTAATTTACGAACATTTAAATGAAGCAAATATGAAGACGGAAACCATCGAAAAAGCAGTGCAAAAGAAAGGCCATTCACTTACCGAAGTGTTCTATGCCGTTAAAGGTACCGATGGGAAACTGTATTTCGATTTTTATCAAGATCGGTTAGAAAATCCTATAGAATTGTAGAACCTGACTATGGGCTAGAACATGACATGAACTCACAGCGTACTTCTGCCCGCCGTGAGTTCACTGAAAGGTTATGCTGCTCCTTTCTCGGTCGACGGGTTCGCATTCCGTTCAACCAGCCAGACCAGTCCCCAGAACATGATTATGCTGAGTATCGCGATAATCGCAGAACCGCCTGCATGAATAACAGCCACAACGGCAAACGCGGTTGCCAGCAAGAAATGAATTTTTCGCAAATGCTTGTTCTTTACCCGGCGGATTAAAAAACCGTAGATCCCTAACGAGAGCAGCAGCGCAAATCCTGCGATACCCGTATAAGTGTCGTCCTTTATTCTCGATTGCGTCAAAAAATAAATGCCATGCGCAGCGATCAAGACCATTGCTGCGTAACCAGCAAGCCGATGCGCTTTGTCAAAAAGTTTGACCAGCTTCTTCACTAGAGAAGACGACGATCTGCGCTTGCGCTTCAATCGCAGCCACGCATAACTAACGGCGGCGCACCAGACAGCAATCGTTCCCATGGTCTTAAATAGTCCTTCGTTGCCTCTTTCTCCAGGCTTTATTCCGGGAGGGCCCTGATGGATTGTGCCAAAAAATGCGTAGAAGATTAAGGCAAGACTTGCCAGCGCCACAACAACGGCGGGAACAAATACGCTACGACTATGTTTCATGTGCATTCCCTTCTCTCTTCACGTTTGAATCAGTATAGAAGGCGGGTATTAAAAAGATCTTAAAAATTTATTATTCACTTATTATTTCTGTTTCCATAAAAAAGAGACAATTCACATGGAATGAATTGTCTCTCTTCTATAGAAGTTATTGATCTCTACGGCTGTTCTGCGTAGTTATACATCGACTGCACGGTTACCTTCCCTGGCGCCTTCGCTGCCGGCGACTTCTTCCACCGCAATCTCTGGATCCGTAAGCGCGAGCTCTCTCCTCCGGCTTCAACAGGAACGGATTGAACCTTTTTTTACACAAAACGACACAAAAAGGCGCCCCTGATTCAGGGACGCCTTACTCACATTGCATTAAGCCGCAATTCATGGAAATATTGAACGATTGGATGCTTTAACTTGATCTTCTCGCTCATGTTTTGAATCCGTTTTTTCCCGACCCGTCTATCAACCAACGCCAGGATATTCAATAAGATATCATTGCTCTCCATGCTCTCCTCAATGGAAAGAGACAAAAATTTATTGGCTATAACAACAAAGTTTGATTTGCTTAGGGATGTCTGCGCTGACAAAAGCTCCTTTGCAAGCTCGCCTATTTTCCTGCCTCTCGCAATGACCTTTAAACGATCCTCCGGAACCAACCCTTTGGTATCCGTTCTCACCGCTTCAATCTCATCCTTGCTGATCGGAATTTGAAGCTGTGGATCATTCTTGATTTCCTGCTCGGTCTGATACCATCTGATCGATGTAGTTGCATCACTCATATTAAATACGTTCTTCTTATCTACGGCTATATAACAAAGCCCTGCTTTATCCGGTAAATAACGGTAGCTGGTTGACCGGTATTCGACCCTCCCCAATAACGCCGGACTAAGAAAGCTCTCCAGTTGTTGCTTCATTTTGCTCCAGGACATGTAAACCTCCAAAATTTCAATACTTCTTATCTATCATACAATAACCTGCCCATCAATCCTACTAAGTTAACTAAAAGGCGGCAAACCCGGAATGGTTTGCCGCCTTGCATTATTTTTCAAATAAATTATTTCGCAGCTTGCTTCTCTGCAATCGCGTTTCCTGACTTGGAGATTTCGTTATAGGCGTCCTCAATCGATTTCTGGCCGAACATAACGGAATCCATCGTTTTCTTGTAGTTGTCTACCCACTCCGTCCACCCTGCCGCAGCCGGGGAGAACGGCATTGCTTTGTCAATCGCCGTATCGTATAATTTCTTGCCCAGCTTCTCCTTCGGTGCCAAGGTAGGCTCAAGCGCTGTGTAGATCTCGTCGTAGATCGGAATGCCGAAATTCGTGCCATACGTTTGGCCGGCTGCCTTATCGGTCACGAACCATTTAATGAAAGCCTTCGCCTCATCCTTGTGCTTGGAATCGGTGCTTACGCTAAGGAAGATGGTCGGCTGCGCCCAGCCGCCTCCTTCAGGCCCGACCGGAAGGTTGACGACGTCTATTTTTCCGGGCATTAACTGTTCAAGCGCCCCTACCGAACCAACCGTTGCGCCCCTTGTCATGACTTTGCCGCTTGCCATCGGGTCCGCTTGCGGGTCGTTTTCCTTAAACGCGCTGACCATGTCCGCTGGAGGAACGATTTTCTTTTCGCGGAATTCCGCATGGATGCCGTAGAAGTTCATGAACAGGTCTTTGTCCAGATTAAACTTCTTCCCATCCTCTTGAATAATTCGGCCTTTGCCGTAAGACATTTGATAATACTGGTAAAAGTCCCACGTATCCGTGTCGCTGATCGGATAGACGCCATCCGGAAGCTTGGTTCGCGCATTTCTCGCAAAGTCGAAATATTCGTCCCAAGTCCAGTCCTTCTTCGGCAGCTCAATGCCGGCCGCTTCGAGCGCCTCCTTATTGAACGCCATGCCTTGCGCGTTACGGCTGATCGGAATGCCGTAAAGCTTGCCTCCGATTTTCAAGTTTTCGAGCGTCTTATCGTCGATAACGCCGCTAAGATCGATATCCGATAAATCCTCCAGAGTGCCCCTAGTCGCATATTCTTGAATGTATGCCCCGTCCATATGCAGGACATCCGGCAACGAATGGGAAGCGGCAAGCGTCGGAAGCTTTTTCCAATAATCGTCCCATGCCATGTATTCTGGCGAGAAGGTAATCGATGGATTTTCCTTCGTATAAACCTCTTGCGTTTTCAGCATCGCCTGATGCCTGATGTCCGCTCCTTGCCACATGATTTTGAGCTTCACCGGTGCTTTGGAGTCGCCGTTTCCGCTGTTGTTCGGAGCCGTTGACTCTCCGTTATTCCCACCGCCGCTTCCGCAAGCGGTCAATGCCAGCATCGCGGCAAGCGACAACAACGTCAAACCTTTGTAGACACTTCGCTTCATCTTCTTTTCCCCTTTACCTTGTATTTTTGAGGTTGAACCCGCCATGTCGTTATCCCTTTAAGCCCGTTGTTGCAATTCCCTCGACAAACTGCTTCTGAGCGAAGAAGAACAAAACAACGGACGGCATAACCGAAAGCAGCGACATCGCAAGCAGCCTGCCCCATTGGATCTCGAACTGATCCACGTACATGCGCAGCGCCAGACCAACCGTAAACTTGCCAACCGAATTCAAGTACAGCATTTGCGCGAAGAAATCGTCCCAGCTCCATATGAACGTAAATATTGCCACGGTCACCAAAGCAGGCTTAATCAGCGGTAAAACAATCCGATAGAAAATGCCGTAGACGGAAGCACCGTCGATCTTGGCCGCTTCGTCCAGTTCCCGCGGAAGGCCTCTTATGAATTGCACTAGCAAAAAGATAAAAAATGCGCCGCCGCCGAAGAAGTGAGGAAGAACTAAAGGTATGTAGCTGTCCATGAGCTGCATCTTATTGTAGAGAATATACTGCGGAACAATCGTCACTTGCCCCGGCAGCATCATCGTAAGCAATAGGATAGAGAATAAAGCGCCGCGAAACTTAAAGTTTAGACGCGCAAAGCCGTATGCCACGATCGCGCTTGTAAGAACGCCCCCCAGCACGTTCCAGAACTCCATAAGGAGCGTATTTCCGAAAAAACGTCCAAACGTGAATTCCGGAGAGAATTGCCAGCCCTTAGTGTAATTTTCCCACAGCGGCGTTGAGGGCCAGATGGAAGGCGAGCTCATCTCGGCCGTCGTTTTGAGCGAAGCGCCAACCCACCAGATAACGGGATAAAGCATCAGGAGAGAGAACGCAATCAGCAGCAGATGGCTGGTAACTTTATAATTTCTTAGCGTTTTGTTCACTTTTGCTTCCCTCCGTCCGTCTCGTAAAATACCCAATAGCGCGATACCAGAAAGTTAATGGCGGTCATTAGCGCTACGATAACGAGCAGAATCCAGGCGAGCGCGGAAGCGTATCCCATTTGATAATGCTTAAACGCCTTCTCGTAGAGGAATAGCGCGTACATGTACGTCGAATTGATCGGGCCGCCCTGCGTAACGATAAACGCGGAGGTGAACATTTGAAAGGAGCCGATAATGCCAAGCACCAAGTTGAAAAACATGACAGGCGACAGCATCGGAAGCGTGATATGGAAAAACTTTCGGAGCTTCGAGGCGCCGTCAACCGATGCCGATTCATAAAGCTCGCCAGGAATCTGTTTCAGTCCGGCCAGGAATATAACCATCGTAGAGCCGAATTGCCATGTATTCAGCAAAATTAGAGTTCCGAGCGAGGTATGCGGATTCGTTATCCATCCGACGCCTTGAATGCCGAACCAGGAAAGCACATGATTGAAATAGCCGTTCAGATTAAACATGTTGCGCCATAGCGCCGCTACGGCAATGCTCCCGCCAATGAGAGAAGGGAAATAGATCGCCGTCCGGTACAGATTCATGCCCTTCACATTTTTGTTCAGCATCATTGCGACCATCAAGGAAAAGAAAAGCTTAAGCGGGACGGAAAACAATACGAAGATAAAGGTGACTTTAAGCGATGTCTTGAAATCGTTATCGCTAGTGAAAATGTTGGCGTAGTTATCTGTTCCGGTCCAGGTCGGAGCCTCGAGCAGCGAATACTCCGTAAAGGACAAATAAAACGATTGAATGATCGGCCATGCGGTAAGCAATAAAAAGCCTATTAACCAAGGTGAAATGAAAATATAGCCTGCCAGGTTGTTATCATTGGTTCCTTTGAGCTTCTTCGTCAAGCGCAGCTTGGTTGCCGCTGCCGGCTTATTCATAGCTTCAGCCTTCATTTCATGTTCATCCCCCCTCACAGCATCTATAAGGCTCATTCTATTGAAATCGCTTACATGTGTACATGCGATAGAATTATGAATTGGTTTGTTTTTTTACACTCTTAAAAGACCTGAAAATGACTCTTATAGCAAAAAAAAGCTATGCAGCCGCAGCATGCATAGCTTCCTTCCTCTATTAACTCGATTATCCGTTCAAGCTCCCGGCATACGACTTTCTTTCCGCCATGGCAGCCTCCATCAAGCCTTTGATATACCCTACGCCATACAGACGTCCAAGCGTTTCGTAACCGGGATTCGTATTGTCTTCCCCTTCCATTGTTGGCACATGATCGGGCCTCGCCGGTCCGTCAAATCCGACCTCATAATACACTTTCATCGCCTCGTACATATCGGTCTGGCCGTCATCGTGAAACGTTTCCTGGAATTTGTCCGGCGTACCGACGACGTCGCGGAAATGCACGAAAAACAACTTGTTCTGAGCCGCGAAATGGCGGATGACATCCGGGATATGCTGGCCCGCGGTCGCGAGCGTGCCTTGGCATAACGTAATTCCGCTGTATTCGCTTGGCACAAGATCAATTGCACGCTGCAAAGCCTCCGCATTACGAAGAATGCGCGATACGCCGCGAATCGGGCTAATAGGCGGATCGTCGGGATGCAAAGCCAGCTTGACCTTCGCTTTCTCGGCAATTGGCACAATTCTCTCCAAGTAATAACGCAGGTTGTCCCATAAATGATCCTCCGTTACGATCCCCGCTTCCGTAAGAGGCGCGCTTTGCATCAAAGAATGATCGTAGCTGGACACAAGCGCCCCGCCGCGGGTACGCGTTGTCGTCGAGGTGCGGAACCAATTGAATTGCGCCATGAAATTGTAGCATAAGACGGGGATGCCAAGAGCGCCCATATTCGATATAAGCTGGCCCATCCATTCAATTTCTTCGTCGCGGCCCTGCAAGCCAAGCTTAATTTTATTCGTTGGCGGTGCCGATTCAATCACAAGCAGCTGAATTCCGTGATTCTCGTAACGCTGCTTCATGTGCAGCAGATTCATATAATCCCACGGCTTCAAGCCGTTATCTTCCTTGGGCAGCGGACCAACGGCATAATCGACCCCCATCTGCTTCGCCAAATGCCATAGCTGGTTCGGATGGGAAGTGAAAAATTCGGCTAGTTTCATAACCATGCACGCTCCTTCATTTTCGTTAATAACCCCCAATATATTGATAGCTGCTTAATTTGCGTCCCGGAATTCGCTTGGAGACAAACCCACCTTCTTTTTGAAAATTTGACTGAAATAACGAGAGTCCTGGTAGCCTACTCGTTCGGCGACCTCGTAGTTTCTTAAATGCGTCTGCTTGAGCAGTTTTTTGGCATGGGATATTCGGATGCGGGTTAGATGCTCGATAAATGTGACACCCATTTTTGATTTGAATAAGGAGCTCAAATAGGCGGGGGTAATGAATACTTTATCGGCGACGTAGTGCAAGGATGCCTTATCGTATTCCTCCTCCATTAATGTAACCGCTTTCTTTACTAGGTTGCGATTCAGGCTGTCGGAGGCGCTAGGCGTACCTCCCCATCCTTTTATCGCCTTGCACACGGCATCTGTCATCTCTTCCAGTGTATTCATCTGCGTAAGCGCCGTAATATCGGGCGTGCTGCATAGATGGGACTGGCCTAGCTCGTATTTGACCCGCAGCTGCAGACTGACCAGGAGCTGAAGCGTCGCGTCGACGACTTTTTTGACAGGCAGAGGTCCGTTTCGAATGAGCTTCCCGTAAAAGTCTTCCACCGCTTGCCGGGTTGTTGCATATTCGGTGTTAGAATCGCGGGTCAGGATGTGCAGGAGCTCGTCTTCCCTTTCTAGGGGGTACTCGGCGTCCATTGTATACTCGGGAATACTGCTGAAGTAAATGGGCTGTGAATGTTTTTGGTAGAATCGGTGATTCATTGCGAAGAGGGCTTGCTCGTATCCGTGATGCAGACTTGATAATTGCGAAGTAGGATTGCTGATGCCTAGCGAGATCAATTGAGGGTTAAAGCTATGCTCTTGCTTGCAAATGCTGCCGTACAGCTTCATGACGGATTCGCGGTCGTCCCAGGAGAAAATGACTCCGACGTTTCCCCTGTCATCCGGCAGAATAGCAGTGTTGTCTGCTCCATAACGCTTGATAAACGCATACAGTTCATCCACAGCGTATCTTCGGGACCATAAATCCGCCTCTGCGCTGCTAACGCAAAACAGGGCTAGAGCCGGGTAGGAATAATAAGCGTGCAGCCCGCTCTCTTCCAGCCTCCTCTTCATTTCTCCGGCTTCAAAGCTTCTGCCGGGGAGCAGGTCGTTTAGCGTCTGGATACGATCCATTACCCCTTGCTTCATAATCGGCACTCCTCTCTTGTGAAAGGATGAATAAAAGATTGTGGCTGATGGGCTACTCTCCGGTATAGTTTTTATAGAAATCCAATCCCCTTATCAGATTCGTTTCCGTCTTATCGACGTCGCCTGATTTGATCAGATCCAATATTTCGGTATGGGAGTCAGAAAGAGTATGGCCCGGGTGATCCTTGTTCGTTACCGTAATAAAGCGCATAACTTTCGTTTTGATGCTATTCCAAATGTCGTATAGAAGATCATTGCCGCTCCTCAAATAAAAGTACCCGTGAAAGAGCATATCCAGTTCAACCAGCCGGTACGGATCGTCCTTGTCGATCGCTTCCCGCATGCCTTCAATGACGCTTTCCAGGTAAGCAATATCCTTATCCTCCAGCACTTTCATCGCTCTGCGAAGCGCCTGACCTTCGACCATTTGCCGGAGCTCGTAAATGTCTCGTATCTCCTTGGCTGTAATCTCGGAAACAGCCGAGCCTTTATTCATTTTGCCGACAATAAGACCTTCCTGCTTCAGTCTCTCGAGCGCCTCCCTAACCGGTGCTTGACTGACGCTGAATTGCTTGGCGATATCCAAAACGATCATGCGGTGTCCGGGCAGCAGTTCACCCTTCATAATTTTTCTCTTTAAGGCGATATAGACATGCTCGCTAAGAGAGATTGGACTTTGCTCTGAACTGGCTGTTTCGATGGACACGGGCTCTCACCACCTTGAAATTTGGAAATTTTGTGGATTATCGATAATCGATAATTCGATGCTATTCGCTTCGGACGGGAAAGTCAAGATGAAAATTTCCCACCTTTTTCAAGTCTTATCAACCGTAAAAAAACAAACAAAATCATAATTTTAAGGCATGGCTTTTTGCTTCAATCGGTCGGTAAGATGGTCATGTAAAGCAAATCGCCTGCCGAAGAGAGTCCAGGATTCATGAGGGGGTGTATATCGTTTGAAGAGGAAAGTGGTCTTTATCGCGGATGCCGACAGCTGGTCCGCCGAGGAACTTATCGCACGGTTTAGCCAGGATGGCGCGAATCTCATTTTGAACAGTTTTCAAGAGGATAAGGAATGGGACAACGTGCTCGCGTCCTGCTCAGCCGCAGGCTCAAACTTGCATGTTACCCATGCCGATCTTAGCAGCAGCGGCGACTTATCGACGATGCTGGATCAGGCTGAGGAGCTGCTTGGCCCCGTCGACGTCATGATCTACAATCGCGGTGCGATAAGTCCCGCCTCCGTCGAAAGCTGCGAAGAAACGGAGTTTGTCGAAATCATGCGAAAAAACGCCAAATCCGCTTTCTTCTGTACCCAAGCGATAGGTAAACGGATGGCGGCAAGAGGCTTCGGAAGCATGATTTTCGTCAGCTCTATTCATAACGAGAAGCCTACTGGATCGTCCTTCACTTACAGCATCTCGCAAGGAGCCGTGAAGATGCTGGCTCATGAAGCAGCGTTATTTCTCGGCCGATCCGGCATCCGCGTCAATGTAATTGAGATGGGCCCGGTCGAAGGCTCGGATATGGCGTTCCAAAGCCCGGTTTCCGGACTTTATGACGATTACCGTTATAAGGTGCCAAGCACAAAGCTCGGGACGGCTAGCGATTTGGCCGAGCTTGCCTTCTTCCTTGCCGGAGAGGAAGCCGGTTATTTGAACGGAGCCGATATCCGGCTGGACGGCGGTTTTCTCCTGCATTATATGGATCATCGCATGAACAAACCGGCCGAGGAGGCGACGCGAACGCCATGAGCCACAGCTTGATAGGAAAATCGGCACTTGTCACCGGCGCGGGAACGGGCATCGGCAAAGGTATTGCCTTAGCGCTGGCAAAGCGCGGCGCGAAGGTTGCCATTCACTATAATTCCAGCGATGCCGGAGCCAAAGATACGCAGCATCAAATCGAAGAGCTTGGCGGCGAGTGCATAACCGTGCAAGCCGACGTCGCCGACCGGGGGCAGGTTATCCGCATGGTCGACACGGCTGCAGCTGAGCTTGGCGGCATAGACATTCTGGTCAACAATGCCGCTCTTCAGTTAAACATCCCTTGGTTTGAATATACGGAAGAACTATACGACCGCGTCATGAACATTAACCTTAAAGGGTACTGGCAATGCATGCAGACGGTTATCCCTTACATGAAGGAACGGCATTTTGGCCGCATTATTAACATTTCCTCCGTGCATGGCAAAAGACCTACCGATTTCGACGTTGTGTACTGCATGTCGAAAGGCGGCATCAAAATGCTCGGGAGGGAAAGCGCTATTGAGCTAGCACGTTATGGCATAACGGTCAATACAATCGCGCCCGGTGCGGTCGACGTAGGCAAGTTCAAGGCATCGCATAAGGAACCAAACCGCAAAAAATTCCCGCTTGGACGCGTCGGACTACCTGAGGACATTGCTTCACTAGCCTGCTACGTGGCCTCTGACGAAGCTTCGTTTATGACCGGCTCCACCATCCGCGTGGATGGTGCCGGCATGTTGATGTAATCCATTGTTTATCCCAAATTCCGCAAAGGAGCAATGCCCATGACTCAACAGGAAACCTATGAAAGCACGTTAGCCCACGTCAATACCTACTCCACCCCTTCGGAGCTTCGCATTACCGACATTCGTTTTGCCGATATCGCGGGCGCTCCAATGCACTGCAGCTTGATCAAGGTGTTCACGAACCAAGGCATCGTTGGTTTCGGCGAGGTACGCGATGGCGCCGACAAACAGTTTGCCCTTCAGCTAAAAAGCAGGCTGCTGGGCGAAAATCCGTGCAATATCGACAAGCTGTTCCGCAGAATCAAACAATTCGGCGGACAGTCCAGGCAAGGCGGCGGCGTGAGCGGCATTGAGATCGCGCTATGGGATATCGCCGGCAAGGCTTACGGCATGCCCATCTATCAAATGCTTGGCGGTAAATTCCGCGACAAGATCCGCATGTATTGCGATACCGACGTCGACGGCAAAGATACGGGAAAAGCCATGGGTCTGGCGCTGCAAAAAAGAATGGAACAAGGCTACACCTTCCTAAAGATGGATCTGGGCATCAATCAAATTATAAACGAGCCCGGAACGTTAAGCGCCCCGCTTGGCTTCTTGGAGGAAATGAAAGCGCTGTCCAAATCCTGGTATTCCCGAAAGCATGCGAACCTCACGGAGCATCAGCTGCGGGAAATACGCAGCCGCCACTACGATATTTATAATATCGCTCATCCGTTTACGGGCATTCACGTGACCGAGAAAGGTCTCGACATGCTGGAACAATACGTAGCCGACGTTCGTATGGTCGTCGGCTACGAAGTACCTCTTGCCGTAGACCATTTCGGGCACATCGGCTTGCAGGATTGCATCAAGCTGGGCCGCCGCATCGAAAAATACAATCTGGCTTGGATGGAAGACATGATTCCGTGGCAATACGCGAATCAATACGCACAGCTTGCAAGCGCGGTGACGACTCCGATCTGCACCGGAGAAGACATCTATCTCAAGGAGAACTTCAAACCGCTCCTGGAATCCGGCGGCGTATCCGTCATTCATCCAGACGTGCTTACGACGGGCGGTATTCTGGAAACGAAGAAAATCGGCGACATGGCCCAGGAATACGGCGTCGCGATGGCCATCCATATGGCGGAGAGCCCCATTGCCTGCCTCGCAGCCGTACATGCAGCAGCCGCCACGGAAAACTTCCTGGCGCTCGAATACCATTCCGTCGATGTGGAATGGTGGGACGATCTCATCGTCAGCAAGCTGCCAAAGCCGCTGGTTCAGAATGGCTTCATTCATGTGCCTGATGCGCCGGGACTTGGCATCGAAGCGCTTAACGACGAGGTTATCGCACAGCATCTGCACCCGGAAATTCCAGGATTGTGGCTCCCTACCGACGAATGGAACGGCTACTGGTCCAACGACCGGCTTTGGAGCTAGCAGTGAAATCAAAAAAAATAAAGCGAGGTGTCCGATATGAAATTTAATAATGCAGAAGATACGATTCAGCTGTCGCCGCTATGGCAAGGCGAGCGCTTCCCGGACGGCCGTCCCAAAGTACCGTCCAGCGTGCTTGGCCGATTAAGCAGGATTACGCTTGAGGAAGCTTGGGGACCGCTGTGGTCGAGAGGATATCATTATCAATTCGAGGGCGATTTCAAGATCATTCATCCGAACAAAGTGATGGTGGGCCGCGCGGTTACGGCCGTCATGGTGCCCAAGCGTCCGGATTTGCATGATACGCTGCTGAATTACGGCCATGAGCAAGAGGATCGCAGAGGCTTTTTCAACCAATGGGTGATCGATTCGCTGGAGGAAGAGGATGTCGCCGTTATCGATATGTTCGATAAAATCTATCAAGGCACCTACGTAGGCGGTAACCTATCCACGGCTATATCAACCCGTACGAAGACCGGAGGCGCCGTTATTTGGGGCGGAATACGGGACAATCAGCAGGTTCAGCAAATCGAAAACATTAATGTTTTCTATCGGGGCAGCGACCCGACCGCAATCGCCGACGTCACGATGGTTGGCATGAACGTTCCTGCCCGCATTGGCCGGGCCGTCTGCCTCCCCGGCGACGTCGTGCTTGGCACGCCGGCAGGCGTCATCTTCATCCCGGCCCACCTAGCGGAATTGACGGCAACCCATGCGGAAAAATCGCAAGTTCGCGACGTGTTTGGTTTTGCCCGATTGAACAGCAGAACTTATACAACAGCACAAATCGACGCATCTTGGACGACGGCCATGTGGCAGGACTTCATCCAATGGTTCGACACCGACAAAGCTGCCGTGCCTTACCGGCATTTGACCTGGGAGCAAGAGCTCGAAGAAGCGCGCCGCAATGAAAATAACGGTCCTTCCAGCGATGTCCGGTTATGAGGTAAAATAGGAATAAAAAGGAGCTTAATCGATGGATAAAGCGATATTAGGCCGTACCGGGTTGCAGGTTACGAGATTAAGCTACGGCGCCATGGAAATACGCGGTCCACGCGTATGGAATGGAAGACCGGTCGAGGACGCCGATGCGGGTCTCATCCTGAATACCGTGCTCGACGCTGGCATTAACCTGATTGACACTTCTTACGATTACGGCCGCAGCGAAGAATTAATTGGCCGCTTCATCAGCCATCGCCGGGACGAGTTTATTCTGGCGACGAAATGCGGCTGCTGCGTCACAAACCGCGGCGAGCATGACGAGACGTCCCATATTTGGACGCGCGATAATTTGCTTCATAACATCGATACAAGCTTAAAGCGCATGAAAACCGACTATGTCGACGTCTTGCAGCTGCATGGACCAACGGTGCAGCAAGCCGAGGAAGGCGCGCTGGTCGACGCGCTGAAGGAAATCCAAGCCAGCGGAAAAGCCCGTTACATCGGCGTATCCTCTTACCTTCCGAATCTTCCGGCCTTCGTAGATTGGGGAACGTTCGATACGTTCCAACTGCCCTACTCCGCGCTGGAACGCGAGCACGAGGACTGGGTGACGAAAGCAGCGGATACCGGAGCCGGCATCATCGTACGCGGCGGCGTTGGCCAAGGCGAACCGGGTATCGGGCGAGGCTCGGAGGAACGATGGAGCGCATGGGAGCAGGCCAAGCTGGACGAATTATTGGAGCATGGCGAGCAACGGACCGGGTTTCTGCTGCGATTCACCTTGTCCCACCCTTCCATGACGACAACGATCGTTGGCACCAAGAATCCCTCCCATTTGGCAGAAAATCTCCGTTACGCCGAGCTTGGCCCGCTCCCAAGCGACGTCTACGAGGAAGCTAAAAAACGTCTGGACGCTATTGGAAGAACGGCAATTACGAAATAAATAAAAAAAGAAACGAGCCTTTGGAATTCAACTTCCATTGGCTCGTTTCTTTTTCATACACCATTTACCCTTTAACGGATCCGGCTGTTAAGCCCCGAATGAAGCTTTTCGAGCCAATTGCGAATAGAACAAGCACCGGCAGCGTTCCGATCGACAATCCCAGGATTTGCGCCGCAAGATCGGTTCTATACGCGGAGCCCAGCGTCGTGATGCCAAGCGGGATCGTGTACATTTCCGGCTTGTTAATGACGATTAACGGCAGCAGGTAGTTATTCCACGACCAGAGGAAGACAAGCAGAGACAGCGTGGTCAATGCCGGATATATAAAGGACAACACGATCCGGAAGAAGATCCCGAGATCCGAACAGCCGTCGATGCGTGCGCTCTCGATTACCTCGACCGGTACCGCGCCGCGGATGAACTGCGTCATCCAGTACACGCCAAATGCGTTTGCCACCCAAGGCAGGATGAGCGGCATCAAGGTATCGGAAAGGCTCAGATAGCGCATCTCGATAACATAAGCGACAAGGCCAAGCTGACCCGGAATCATCATTGTCAGCAGTACGGCTCCGAAAATTTTCGATTTAAACCGGAAATCGTATTTTGCGAACGCAAACCCGGCAAGCGCGCTGACGAACACCGACAGCAGCGTGCTCGCAGCCGAGACGACAAAACTGTTCCAGTAGGCCAGATCAAACCGGCTCGCTGCGACCGTCTTGAAATTTTCCACGAGGTAGTTGCCCGGATAGAGTACGATTTTCGTAAAAAGGTCCTCGTTCCTGTATGTGCCCATTACAACCATAATATAGAACGGCAGCAAAGCGACGATCGACAACAGCGCGATACTGACCGTCGCGGTAACCGTACGCGATCGTGTGCTCATTTAGGATTCCTCCCTGTAGAACTTGGTGCCAACAAACGAAAATACGGCAATAATGAAACAAAGTCCATAAGCAATCGCCGCACCTAGTCCATAACGAGTTGTACTGCCGAAAGCCGTGTCATACATATTCCAGACGGTCGTCAGGCAGCAGCGTTCCGGTCCGCCGATGACGGCAGACGCCGAGCCCATTCCTGCGCCGCCAAGCAGCAGCATTGGCTCCTCCAGCAATTGGAAGCCGCCGATGATTCCCGTAATGGCTACGAAGGTTGTAACCGGGCGAAGCAATGGCAGCGTTATGGTCCAGAAAGATTTCATGCCGGTCGCCCCGTCGACGGCAGCCGCTTCATGCAAATCCTTCGAAATGTTTGCAAGACCTGCCAGATAAAAGATCATCGTGTAGCCAAAGCCCTTCCAAAAAAGCATCAATATGATGACGATACGGGCATACATCGGTTCGCCAAGCCAATAGATCCCTTCGTCGATGAGACCGAATTCGAGCAGCAGCTTGTTGACGAAACCAGCCTGCCAATCGAACAACAGGTTGAACATGAGGCCGACTGCAACCGGCGTAACGATGTACGGCAGGAAGTTAACAAGCTGAAAAAAGGCTTTCCACTTCACGAATTTGCTGTAGAGCAGCGAAGCAATCGCAAGTCCGAAAGCCATCTGAAGCGGCAGCGACACGGCAACGAATAGCAGCGTATTCCCGACTGAGGTGAAGAAATAGGAGTCGGGATTAAACAGAAAGGCATAGTTGTCCAGCCCAACGAACGTTTTTTTGCCAATTCCGTTCCAACTCGTCAGACTCACATAAAACGAAAACAGGATTGGAATCAGGCCAAAGGCCGCGTAAAACAGCATATAAGGTGACAGAAAAAGATACGGCGCCCATTTTCGCTTCACCACATCCATCATTCTCACTCCGATCGTTATAAGGTCACGGAAAGCGCAAAGAGCGGCCGCCCGGCCGCTCCCAGCGTCTCTTTCGCATCCGGCAAGCCGTTATCCGAACGTGATGTCCGGTACTTTCGCCTTCAGCTCTTTTTGGATCCGGTCCATCGCCTGCTCCACGCCGAAGCTTTTATCCTTCGCGAGAGTCTGCAGCACGATGCTCATCGCTTCATCAAGCACCTGATCGTTCACGTTCTCGGCAACGTCCGTCGTCACCCCGGAGATGTCTACGAAGAACTTTTCGCCAATATCCTGGCTGCCAAAATTCTCCCACGTCCAATTCGAGAATTCTTTATTCTGGTACGCCTCTTTGAAATGGGTAAATACGCCGTCTTTCTTCTGCGCTTCCGCGCCTGCCTGCGACATCGAAGTAAATTCGATCCATTTCCAAGCCAGCTCGGCGTTCTTGGCGCCTTTTGGAATACCGTGCGACGAGCCGCCCCGGATATAGCCTCCTTCTGGAGCTACCATCAGAGCCCACCGGTCAGGCTTCTTGTCATTTGGTCCGATAACATATTGCGGCATCCAGACCGGGCTTGGCGTAAACATATATTTATCGCCGCCAAACGAGGCGTTCCAGGCCGGCGTCCATTGGTCAAGCTTGTCTACAATGCCCGCATCGCGGAACTGGACTAGCCGCGTTACTACGCTTTGAAGCAGCTGAACGTTTAACTTGTTATCCTCGAAGTACGGCTCATCCCGTTGTCCCTTGAGGATATCGTAAACACCGCCAAGACTCGGGAACATCATGACCTTACCGCCGCTCTTATCCAATACTTCTACGCCTTTGGCGATAAATGCGTCCCAGTCCGGCAGCATGGCTTCGATCTCTTCGGGATTGTCCGTACCGAGATACTCCTTGGCGAGCGGCTTGATGTAAGCAACCCCGGCAACGCTCATATCGTCCGGAATAGCAACCAGATGATCATTCATGGAGAATGCCGGAGCGTCATACTCGAATAACACGTTGCGGTCTGCATTATAAGGGTCGGCTTCTAAATCTTGCAGAATATCCATACTGAAAATCTTTGCCTTCTGCCCACGCTCGATCCGAATAACGTCAGGCAGCTCGCCGCCAGAGGCAATCGTTGTCTGCAGCTTCTTCGGGACATCCGCCGCTTCGACCTGCACCCGCTTAATTTTGATCCCCGGATATTTTTCGTTAAAAGCAGCGATCGACGTAGGATGTTCCGGCTCCCAGGTCCAGAGCACGAACTCCCCTGTAAGCTCCTTAGTGCCTGCGTCTGCCGTAGCGCCGTTATTCTCGGTTTCTGCCGCCGGAGTGCTTGACTTCACGTTTCCGCCGCCGTTGCCTCCGTTATTGCCGCCGCTACCGCCTGAACATGCGGCAAGCAAACTAACAAGAGTCAAAGCGGTCATTGCCTGTGCGATTCCTCTTCCCCATTTCGAACGAAGCATCCCAAGTCCTCCCTTAGGTTTTTGGTTACGCTCTCATCATATACAAGTCTCTATGAAAGCGTAAACATAACAAAACTGCACTTTTGGTCGGGATTCTGCACTTTGCTTCACCGCCTTTATTTCGTAGAGTATAATGAATTCAAATATGGACATGGGAGGCTGCCTTCGATGAAGATCATATTGGTGGATGATGAACGCATTGCCCTGGAGCATATCCGAACGCTAATACCATGGGAAGAGAACGGATATGAAATCGCAGCGGCGGCAACAAACGGCAGAAGCGCACTTCGGCTCTGTGAAGAGCATCGTCCGCAAATCATGATCGTGGATATCCGCATGCCGGTTATGGATGGGCTTGAGCTTATCCGAGCGGTAGCCGAACGCGGCTGGGGCGTTAACTTCATTGTGATGAGCGCTTACGAGGATTTTAATTATGCCCGTCAAGCAATATCGCTCGGCTGCGTGTCGAGTTACCTTGTTAAGCACGAGGTTGATTGCGACAAGCTTATACTGGAACTTGCAAAAGCAAAACTCGCTTGGGAAATGAGTGAGCGGCAGCGCAAGCTCTCCCGCTCCGAACAGATAAAAGAAGCGTTTTTCGCCAGCGGTCAGCCGGTCAAGCACGGCGGTCATATCGCGCGGCCGCCGCTATGCGCGCTGCTCTTGCAAGCAGATATGCCGTTCACGACAATCCCATCCGTCACAGGGGCGCCAGATAATAGCGGGACTACGGGATGGACGGAAGGCTTTAGACACGGGGAGAAACCAGCAAACTGGGAATTGATTGGGGAATTCGCGCATGGAGCAGGCCGACTGGTTGTATTATTCGAACAGCGCGATAAAAGCGCCACCGTTCAGCGAGATGCCATGTATAAGCTCGCATCGGTAATGCAGCGCGGGCTCGAAGAACAACTTGGCCGTACTGTCTCGCTCTATCTCGCGTTCGAATGTACCGACATAGCCCGTCTGCCTGTCTTGATTCGCAAGCTGGAAGAAGCAGCGCGGCACACCGTATTCTCTGGCCGTGGTTCTCTCGCATGCGCCGATGGTCTTCCCCTTCCGTTCCGTTTGGCGTCTATAAACGCGGAATGCAGCCGACGGTGGCTTGACGCGTCGGCATCCTGTTTCATGCGAGAGGATTACGGCAGTTTTGCAAGCGTTGTCAAGGAATGGTTCGACAGTCTCTTGCAGCCGGAATGGAACTTGAACGGTTTGTACGAAGCCATCCGTTCGCTGACCACCCTGTACCGCGAACGACTTGCGGCAGCGGGACTTCCTGAGGAGGACCCGCTCGATCCAAGAACGGCCGGTCCCTTATACAATTTAGCCGATATACGCGACCGGTTCCTCCGTGCTTTCGGCGAGCTGAGCGAGCATAGATCGGCTGCCCTCAAACAGCTGTCGCCCAAGCTGCTGCAAGCGTTACGCTACCTCCATGCTCACTTCCAGGACGAGATTGGGGTCGAGGATGCCGCTAATGCAACCGGCATTAGCGTAAGATATTTGCACGAGCTATTTAAGCGGGAGCTTAACCGCACCTTTCTTGACTACTTGACCGAATACCGTATTAAGCAGGCTAAATTAATCCTTATGCGCGAAGACGCCAAAATGGCGGAAGTCTCCGCTCGCGTCGGCTATCGTTCTCCCCAGCATTTCAGTCAGGTATTCAAGCGGCTGACCGGCGTTCTCCCCCATCAGTTCCGTGCAAAGGAGCAGGCCCGATGACCAGGCTTCGCACCGTCATTTTCTGGAGAATCGTTATCGTCGCTGTCGTCAGTTTTCTGCTGTCCATCGCCTTTACATACTACTACTATAATCATATCCTGATCGGCCAAATGATGCAGGAAGACAAAGTGAAACTGAGCCAGACGGTTCGACAGCTCGACTACATGTCCGATGACATATCGAAATTTACGTTAACGCTTATCATTGCCGAGCAGCTGCAAGAGTTTTACAAAACGTATGATCAGCTCGACACGTTTGATCAATTCAAGGCCTTGCAGAGCACGTTCAAGTTTGTCGATGGTTACAAAGGACTCCGCAAGGAGGTAACGAGTTATGCGCTTATACTTCCGGACGGGCGAGTGTTCTGGAACGCCGCTGGCAACGACAGCTATTTCAGTGAGCGCTTGAAGGAGCCATGGTACTCGAATTTCGTCCAGTCCGGAACCGAGTACGGCTTCACCGAGCCTCATCGGATGCTTGCAGACCAGAAGCCGTCTTCCGAAACGGCGATCATTAGCTATGTCGTGACGGTGCGGGATATCGAAAAGCCTGGGCAGACGATCGGTAGATTCATCGTAAATCTCGACTACAGCCATTTTCAATCCACGCTCGACTTTAGTCCTTTCGGCAACTTAACCTGGCTTAGCGAATCCGGCGACGTGCTCTATGTTAAGCCGAATGACGGCGAGCAAGCAGTAGCCCGTCTCGTTCAAGATCTTGATGACGGCACGAACAAAGACGGGGCATTTCGCGTGAATAACGGCTACCTGCTTGTCGACCGTTTCGAAACGTCCGGCTGGCGGCTAGCCTCGTTCATCTCGCAAGCTTCATTGTTCGACCGCGCCAAAATCGTCTTGTACCTGCTCGGCTTCTTCACGCTCGTCAGCACCTCGCTTATCCTTGCCCTTATGATTCCGGCTATCCTCCGCATTACTCGTCCGATCATGCGGCTGTATAATGCCATGAATGCGATATCGAGCGGTAATTTGCAGGTATCCGTGCAGATTAATACCGGAGACGAGATGGAGAAGCTAGGGAACGGATTCAACCGGATGACAAGCCAGCTGAGGGCTCACATCGAGGAATCCATCCAACACGAGAAGGATAAGCGCGAGCTCCAAATGGAGCTGCTATTGTCGCAGTTAAATCCGCATTTTGTTTACAACACGCTGAATGCCGTTATTTACATGGCCCAAAAACAAGGGAATGAGGACATCGTCCGCATGGTCTCCGCTTTTATTCGCGTGCTGCAAGATGCGGTAAAAACGGGCGGAGACGATTCGCTTGTCCCGCTCCATAACGAAGTCTCGCTTTTAAGAGATTACATAGATATTCAATCGTACCGGTACGCAGATATGTTCAAGGTGGAGTGGGCGATGGAAGATCAGTCGCTTCAATATCTTGTGCCTCGCATTCTGATTCAGCCGTTTGTGGAAAATGCCATTTTCCACGGCATATGCCCAAAGGACGAGCCCGGCACCATTCGTATTGCCGCTTATGAATCCGAGAACCAGCTCCTGCTCACAATCGAGGATGATGGGATCGGTATCGAGCCGGAACGGCTGCAGAGGATTTGGGAATCGCATGAGAAAAAGAGCAGCCCCGGGCTGAGGCACATCGGTCTCAATAATACGAAAAGGCGACTGGAGCATTTGTTCGGAAGCCAGGCATCCGTACAGATAGATAGCGAGGTTGGTCAAGGTACCCGCGTCTCGATTCAGCTTCCTAAGTTAAGCAAGTAAGCACTCTATCGGTAAATAAAAAGGCTGATTATCGGATTCCCCGATAATCAGCCTTTTCCCTTTACTTCTCCGCCCAGTCGGACGGAAATGGACGTTATGGCGGTGCCTGAGCGCCTTTGCCGTTAACTCGCCTTCGCGAGTCTCGTGCCGCGAACCGATGCCACAGCGTATACGACGAGCGATGTCCAGATGAGCGCGAAGCCTACGAGCAGCACCGGAGAGACCGATTCCTTGAATACGAATATGCTCAAAAACAACATAATCGTCGGCCCAATGTATTGTACGAATCCAAGTGCGGACAGCGCCATCCGGGCGGCAGCCCGCGCAAAGAAGAGCAGCGGCAATGCCGTAACCACGCCTGACAGAAGCAGTTCGACGAACGTGGACGCGGGCAGCGTCCATGCCGTCGTTTTTCCCGCTGCAGCCAAGTAGATCCAATAACCGAGCGCGACGGGCAGGACAACAGCCGTCTCCGACAGCAATCCTACAGAAGCGTCCTGCATGATCTTCTTCTTCGCGAAGCCGTACAAGCCAAACGACGCGGCCAGCGAGATCGCGACCCACGGGAAACGCCCGTAGTCGATGGCGATAATCAGCACGGCGGAGCCAGCGATAGCAATCGCGAGCCATTGGCCACGGTTTGGCTTCTCGCGAAGGAAGACGACCGCCAGCAGCACGTTCAGCAACGGGTTCAAATAATAGCCAAGACTTGTCTCTACGACATGGCCGTTGTTGACAGCCCAGATGAAGATAAGCCAATTCGCCGCGATCAAGAGTCCGCTTGCGGCGAGTGGTAGCAGGAGCGCCCGGCTAGTCGCAATTCGCTTCATATCGCCCCAGCGGCGCTGGACGGCGACAAGAATACCCATAAAGACGAATGACCAGACGACCCGATGCGACAGAATCTCTCCTGCAGGCACGTTGTTAAACAGCTTCCAATAAAGCGGGAGAACCCCCCACATGATATACGCAATAATGGCGTTGACCAACCCGTTGTTCATAACCTATTCCCCACTTCTCGCTCCAATGTCTGAACGGATTATACACCTCAAACCGTGCTTAAACAAAGCTGTAATAAAAGACTATTATATCATTAATGGTAATTTCGTGCCCCGCTTTTAGAATAGAACGTGCATCCAGCATAGATACCGAGCCGTCGAAGGCTCAATCACTCGATTGTCGGATAAGGCTCGAGTGGTATATTCTAGTATCAAAGTATACGATATGCTAGCAAGTTCACGAGGAGGCTTTATCTATTGAAAATAAAAGTGTTAATCGCGGACGATAATTCGTTTATTCGTGAAGGAATGAAGATTATTCTAACCACGTTCGACGAGTTCGAGGTAGTCGCCACCGTATGCGACGGAGCGGAGGCGGTCGATTATTGCCGCTCACACGAAGTGGACGTCGCCCTTCTCGACGTGCGAATGCCGAACATGAACGGCGTCGAGGCAACCCGTCTCCTGACAGAGCAAACGAAAGCCAAGCCGCTGATCCTTACAACTTTCGACGATGACGAATACATTCTCGAGGCTGTGCGGTCGGGCGCAAGAGGGTACCTCCTCAAGAATAACGACCCCGAGAAAATCCGGAACGCCATAAAGAGCGTTTACAACGACCATCACGTACTCCAAGACGTCGTCCTGAACAAGATCAAATCCAATTTGTTGACGGGCGTGCAAGTGAATCCTCCGACCGGAAACGAAACGCATAACGGTCATGCCGTTATCGATCCGGTTCAACCCGCTGCCGTTCCGTCCTCCGGTTCGGATCTGATTGACCGCAGCCTGTTCACAGAGCGGGAGCTCGAAATCATGGCGCAGATCGCTAGAGGGCTCTCCAACAAGGAAATCTCGAAGAAGTTATTCATCTCCGAAGGCACGACAGCCAATTACATCACGTCCATCCTGAACAAAACGGGACTTGAACACAGGACGCAGATCGCGATCTATTATTTGACGGGCGAAATCAAGCCATCGGAAGATTAAGGAGCCGGCGACATGGAATTTTGGATCATCGGCAACAAGGTTGTATTGCTTTTGTACGTCATCTTCGTCACTTATTCGGTCGTGCGCGGAGCGTCTCCCTGGGAGATGCTAGCCTACTTATCCTATCTATGCGCAAACATAGCCATTCCGATTCTGAGAAAGCAAAGACGGCTTCAGCTGATGGGATCGGTCGCTTCGACCGTACTGGTCGTTGTGTTCGCCTTTCGCCTGAATACGAGTTTTATTCTTCTGCTGCCCGTCAATCTATACGAGATTGTGCTGGTGTCCAGAGGAAGGAACCGCTTTGCTCTGCTTCTTGGACTTGTGCCGCTGCTTCTCATCCCGGGCGATGAGATCCTGATCTATCTTCTCTCAGCCTCCTTAAGCTTTCTTCTCTACTATAGCATGCGGGTACATACGGAGAAGCTCAAGAAGATCGGTGAGGAGAAGGAGACGCTCCGCCTCGATCAGCAGCTTTTGAAGCAATCCCTAAGCATGAACGAGGAGTATATTCGCCAATCCGAATACACAATCAAGCTGGAGGAGCGTAATCGGCTGTCGCAGCAGATACACGACGAAGTCGGACACGCGATGGCCGGGGCGCTCATCCAAATGGAAGCTTCCAGGCGCCTGCTCAGTGTGAATCCGGATAAAGCGTCCGAGCTTCTCGGCAACGCGATCGCCATCTCTAGGGAAGGGCTGGAACAGATCCGCCTTACGCTTAAAGATATGAAGCCCCGGTCAGAAGAACTTGGCATCCACCGGCTTCGGCTGTTCGCAGACGAGTTGTCCGTCAATCACTCGTTGAACGCGAGCGTCACGCATGAAGGAGATTTGTATGTAATTACTCCTCTGCAATGGAAGATTATCCATGAGAATGCGACGGAGGCCGTCACCAATTCGCTTAAGTACGGAGGGGCGTCCACCATCGAGTTCGAGATCCGCGTATTGAACCGCATGATCCAGTCCGTCGTTGCCGACAACGGCAAGGGTGCTGACAAAATCGTCAAAGGTCTGGGCATCGTTGGCATGGAGGAGAGAGCCGCGTCCGCGGGGGGAACCGTCATTGTTGACGGCACGAAGGGCTTCCGTGTGACCACTCTCCTGCCCTTCCAGAAGAGCGGATGAAAGAACTCACACTTGAAACATGAGATTTCTCATATACAAAGGATGAACTTATGCACTGACATGAGGTCATCCTTTTTTATTAAAATAAAGCCATAAACATTAACGAAAACGGAGTGATACGGATGAACGTATTGGAAATCCGCAACTTGACCAAAAAATTCGGCGACTTCATCGCCGTCGACAACATTAATCTTACCGTTCGCGAAGGAGAAATCTTCGGCTTTCTCGGAGCGAACGGCGCAGGCAAGAGCACGACGATCAACATGATCTCCTCTCTGCTGCGGATCACGAAGGGTGAGATCCAGCTTCTCGGCAGAGACATCGTAAAGGAGAGTAAATTCACCAAGATGAATATCGGCATCGTACCGCAGGATCTTGCGATCTACGAAGAGATGACCGCCTACGAGAATGTGAGCTTCTTCGCCGGACTGTACGGTCTCCGCGGAGCGTTGCTTAAGGAACGCACGGAGGAGGCACTGGAGTTCGTCGGTCTCGGCGACAAACACAAAGCTCTCCCGAAAAGCTTTTCCGGGGGCATGAAGCGGCGCCTCAACATCGCCTGCGCCATCGCCCACCACCCGAAGCTGATCATCATGGACGAACCAACCGTAGGTATCGATCCTCAGTCGCGAAACTATATTCTAAACTCAGTCAGGAAGCTGAATCAAATGGGCTGCTCGGTCATCTATACGAGCCACTATATGGAAGAGGTCGAGGAGATCTGCACCCGAATCGCGATCGTCGACCACGGCAAGGTCATCGCGGAGGGAACAAAAGAGCAGCTCAAGTCAATCATCACCGATACAAAAGAGACATGGATCGGCGTGAAGAACGCCGAGCGTCTTGACCTGGGCGCACTAAAGCAAATCTCCGGCGTCAATTCCGTTCGGCTGGAGGAACAGATGGTCAAGGTCGTATCAAGAGGCGAGATTAACAATCTCAACTGGGTTATCCAACTGTTAATTCGAGATCAAGTCGAGATCAGTTCGGTTGAAGAGCAAGCGCCCAATCTGGAAACGGTGTTTCTGACCTTAACAGGCCGAAACCTGCGCGACTAAGGAGGACGAAGAACATGAACGTGCTGAACATAGCGTTATTCGAGATCAAAAAGGACTTGCGGGATAAGCGTACGCTGCTCTTTATGCTTGCCTTTCCAATCGTGCTTATACTGATTCTCGGAACGGCTCTCACAAACGCCTTCAATAACGGAATCGAGCTCGGAGATATGAAGCTGCTTGTTAAAAACACCGCTCAGAGTGAACAACTGCAAAGCTATTGGAACGGCTTCGCTCAAGCAATCGGCAAAGAAGGCGTCGAGTTGACGCCCGCTTTGAACGGCATCGACGGCAAGAAAGCCGTTCAGGATAATCAATTTACGGCGTACGCTGAAATCGACGACAATGGCATTCACTTCTACGGAAGCAGCCGTCAAACGATCTCGAGCAATATCATCCAGGGCATGCTGACTTCGTTCGCCGACAAGTACAGCTTGGCCGCGGCGGCCTTGAAAAACGATCCCGAAGCAGCGCAGGCCATCATCGCGGGAGAGATGACTGCCGGTTCTTTCATTCAGGAGTCCTCGCTCAATCCGGACCGTAAACCGGGCTCCATCGATTATTACGCAATCGTGCAATCCACGATGATCGCTTTCTATGCTTGCATGTCGGCTAGCTGGCTCATTCGCGGTGAAGTGAAGCGGAAGACGGCGCTTCGACTAGCCGCAGCCCCGGTAGGGAAGCTGGAGATCTTCGCAGGCAAGGTGATCGCTAGCACCATCATCAACTTCCTGTGTATTCTCGCAGTCGTCCTGTTCAGCAAATACGCATTCAACGCCAACTGGGGTAATCACCTCGGTTCCGTATTCCTCCTGCTGTTTACCGAAGTTCTGCTGGCGGTCAGCTTCGGCCTTGGCATCGCTTTCCTATTCAAAGACGATGCGGTCAACGCCGTGATGATGATCTTCGTCCAGTTGGCTTCCATGTTCGGCGGCGCCTACTTCCCTGTCGACGAGGCATCCGGCTTCTTCGCCGGCATCGCGAACATCTCGCCGCTTCGCTGGGCGAATGAAGCATTGATGAACCTGATCTATAACGACGACTTGCAGGCCGTGTTCCCCGTTGTGGGACTTAATACCGCGATAGCGGCAGCATTCCTCGCATTCGTCGCTATTACGATGCGCAAACGGGAGGCTTTCTAAGATGAATAATATTCTTTGGATCGTTCGCAAGCAGCTCCGCTCGACCTTCCGCAAGAGATCGAGCTGGATCGTCTATTTCGGATTACCGATCGCCGCCATCCTCCTCTCCATGCTAATCTACGGAAGCTCCAGCGGCGGCAGTCTAAACGTCGGTATCCTTAACCAGGACGGTAACAAGACATTAACTCAAGACGCGATTCGTTTCGTTGAAGAGCTGAACAACGTGAAGATCACGATGGCGGACCAAGCGTCTATGAACAAGGACATCGCTTCCGGCAAGCTGGACAGCGGCCTTATCTTCGAGAATGGATTCGCGGACAGCGTCCGGAACGGTCAACCAGCCCATCTTCGCATTGTCTCCGCCAAAGGGGCGGAGGTGACCTCTTACGTGAAGGCACTGCTTGAAGGCTACATCGGCAATGTCGCCTCGATCGGCCAGACAACAAAGAACGACGCTGATGCGTTCGACGCCATCTATGCGGATTACAAAAAATCCAGCTTCAAGTTCGAATCCGAATCGCTTAAAGATACTGCGAAGTTTAAGGACATGACGTATCAATCAATCGGCTTCCTTCTGATGTTCCTTCTCTTCTCCGCGGTCAATATGAGCAACCTTATTCTTAAGGAGAGAGAGAATCGCACCTTCCTCCGTCTGCTCTCATCACCGCTGTCGGCTCGGGGATTCGTGCTTGGGAACGTGCTGGTCACCTTCATCATCCAGGTGCTGCAGATCGTCGTTACGCTGTTGGTCCTGAAGTACGCCATCGGCATTGACTCCGGCGTTCCGTTCGGAGAAATGCTAGGCACGCTCCTTCTTTTCTCGCTCGTCGCTATCGCCCTTGCCTTGCTGCTCACCGCGTTCTCGAAGAACAGCAGAGGCGCCGGCGCATTGCAGACGCTAATCATTACGCCGACCTGTCTTCTTGCCGGCTGCTTCTTCCCGCAAGAGATTATGCCGGATACGGTTCAGAAAATCTCGAGCTTCCTTCCGCAGCACTGGCTTCTTGTTACGATTACGAAGCTGCAGGACGGTCAAACGATTGGAAGTCTCGGACTCAACTTGGCCATTCTCATCGCCTTTGCTGCCGTGTTTACGCTGATCGCGATCTACCGGTTCAGCCGTAACAACGATGTAAGGCAGTTTATCTAAGTGCACCAGCGCAAGAAGGATTTAACGCAACCTCCAATCAATTAACCGACTACTTACAAGTAAGTAGTCTTTAAACGAAAGACAGCTGCCGATAAATTGTCGGCAGCTGTCTTGTTGTTTCAAGGTAACCGTAAAGTTAAAGGGAGTAATAACTATAAGGCTACCGTTTTCGTTGCAACTTCCTCTTGGAATGTCTGGTCATGCTCAACAAAAATCATTGTTGGATTAAAGCTTTTAATAAGCTCTTCAACTTGCATTCGTGAATAAACATCAATAAAGTTTAGCGGCTCATCCCAAATATATACATGAGCTTTTTCGCATAAACTTTTAGCTATAAGCAACTTTTTCTTTTGCCCGCCGGAATAGTGGGATATATCTTTTTCAAACTGGATCCGGTCAAAATCCATCTTACGTAGAATGGATTTAAATATCGGTTCATTAATTTGATTTTCTTCAATAAAGTCAGACAGCTTTCCCTTTAAATGAGAGGTATCTTGCTGTACATAAGAAATGACAAGACCTGAACCAACGTTCAAAGTACCTGTATGCCGGAGTGGCTTCCCTAGAATTAATTTTAGAATACTACTCTTTCCACTGCCATTCTTGCCATCAAGCACTACTCGGTCTCCCGCTTCAACCTTAAAAGTTATTGGCTTGTTCACTAATTCACCATCGTACCTAACAGACACGTCCGTTAACTGAATGAGTTCTTTAGAAATGTATTCTAAAGGCTCTAAATGCAACGACTCCGTTTTTTCCACGTTTTTAAGCAGCGTTGACTTCTCTTCAATAGCTTTATTTTGCCTTGACTCCAGGTTCTTTGCACGTTTCATCATTTTTGCAGCTTTATGTCCCACAAACCCCTTGTCCAATTTAGAACCGGAATTTGTTGTACCGTTTTTGGAGGCCTCCACTTGATTGGACCAATTGGCGGAACGCTTTGAAGATTGTTGCAGCCTTCCAATATCTTTTTGCAAACGTTCATTCGTTTTTTCCTCATGTTCCTGCCGTCTATCAAAATTCAGCTTCCAAGAAGTATAATCACCGCTTTGAACTTCTATATTGGCTCTGTTTATGGACAAAATATGGTCAACACAGCCATCCAAAAAGTTTCTATCATGCGAGATTAAAATGAATCCCTTTTTCCTTTTTAGATATTTAGAAACCATCTTTCGAGCATGGGTATCCAAATGATTGGTCGGCTCGTCAATTAATAAGAATTGCCCTTCGTTCAAGAAAAGCGCAGCCAATAAAACCTTCGTTTGTTCCCCATTGGATAACGTTTCGAATGGTCTGTACATCACTTCAGCATCGACATCTAAATAAGAAATTTCCCGAAGAAATTCCCAATCTTCTGCGTGTGGACATATCTCTTCCAATATTTCATAGGTGAGTCTGCTTTTATCCGGAACCGGATATGGAAAATAATTAAATTCTGCCGAAGAGATAATATTACCGTTGTATTCATATTTCCCTAATAGAAGATTGAAGAAGGTCGTCTTGCCTCGACCGTTGCGGCCAATAAATCCAAGCTTCCAATCCGTATCTATTTGAAAGCTAACATTCTCGAAAATAGGATCAAAGCTGCTAGGATATGAAAATGTCAGGTTTTGTACATGAATCATTGACATGGTGGGTTCCTCCTTTTTATAAACACATTACTTTTTATAAAAAGTCGGTACATACCCATCTATTCTTATTTACTCCGCATAAGTTCAATGGATACTTACCGACTTATACGGAGTAAATCATGCGTAACAACCTTGTCTGTACTCATCTTCCCCCTCCTTTATCACTTGTTGTCCGAAAAAAAATAAAGAGCTGCAAGAAAGTTACCTTTCTTGTAGCTCAAATAAAACGAATACAGCATCCAACCTAATAAACAGGATAGATAAATATTATTTGAGAAAAGAATAAGTAGTTTTCTTGCTTAACAAAGAATAAAACAAACAGGTTATGTTTTATCATTCGTAAATATAGCAAGAAATATTACATTATCTTTTCATCTCCTCTTGATTATTAGATATAAGTCTAGCATACCGAATTTCACAATTCAACTTTATAACATGCCTTTAAATCGGCTAAAGCAAGAGGCTCATCGTGATTACAAAGGACAGCAGGCTAAGCACGATCGATGGAATGGCCTTCGAGAATGGATCCTTCGCTACAACGATGAGGATGAAGGCTGCCGCCAGCATGGTTGCGGCTAATAAAAGACCGGCTATTACCGCTGTAATAGAAAACCAAATGCCCACAATCATACCAATCGAGCTTACGATTTCTATTAACCCCGTAACGAAATTAAAAAACGGCGGCAGTCCGAATCGCTTAAATTCATGCGCCATTTTACCGCTGATGATTCTTATTCCCGTAAACATAAAAAATACGCCGACAATCACTTGCAAAATCATAGTTAACATTTTCTTAACGCTCCTATAACTCAATTTTTATTTTCGATTAATAAACATGCTATAGCATATATATCGCGTTAATCATTATACCGAGTTAACAATCTCTCACCTCCTCTCCGTTTATTCATCATTAACGCTCGCGTACAGTTTTCCGAGAATCGCTTTCAGGTCGTTAATTTCAGCCATGCTCAAATTTCTTGTCGCATAATGATGCGCCTTAATTACAACGGGAAGCACCTTCGATTTGAGCTCAATCCCTTTGTCGGTAAGATATAGGTTGTGTGAACGCTTGTCCATTTCATGAACGAATCGTTTGACGATTCCTTTCTTCTCCAAAGAATGAATCATTCTAACAACCGTGGTCTGATCCCGATCGATGGATTCCGCAAGCTCCTTTTGAGTTGTTCCCTTATCGCCGTCCAGCACGCTAAGAATGCCCCATTGATCCGGCGTGATCTCGAACGGCTTTAATTGCTTCGTAAAATAATTGTTCATCTTTACATCTGTACGATGAATCTGGAATCCCGTAAAA
Organism: Paenibacillus sp. JDR-2; assembly: GCF_000023585.1. Lineage (NCBI taxonomy): Bacteria > Bacillati > Bacillota > Bacilli > Caryophanales > Paenibacillaceae > Paenibacillus > Paenibacillus sp. JDR-2. The sequence continues at coordinate 4,853,076 of NC_012914.1, forward strand.
TCATAAAGTTCCATAGTCGTCTCCTTTGAAATCCAATAACTCTTCCCGAATTATATATGCTATAGCATTTAAAATCAAGAAGAATACTCAAGCGCATAATCGGACCTGTCCCAGAAATAAAAAAAAGAGCACTGCGTTAACACAGTGCTCTCAGAGTCTTTAAATGGTATAACTATCTTGAATGAGGGCCTTCACAACAAGCTTTACGATATCTTTTGCCGCTTCCTCGATCGAAGAGCTGTTGATATCAGCCTCGATTGGCAAAAAGGCTTGACCAATGATTTCATGCGCAATAGCTTGGTCGCTGTCGTTCGCAGCACCGGCCGGCACCAATGCAAGAAGTCCCGCGTCGTTTAGCAATGTAGCATAAGCTGCGAGTTGCCGCACGGATTCTCCCGAGCGGTTATCGATTAGCATCGTATGATAACCTCTCGCTACCAACCGTTTCTCGACTTCTTTCGCAAGAGCCGTATTGCCCATAACGGAACCAGTAAGCCAAAGCGTTAATGGCTGCTGTCCTTTTTGCTGGGCACGAACATCTCTAGTGATTTCCGTATCGATCCGGACCACATTGTCAGAGCTTTGAAGAGCTTCGTCAATGACGCCGCAAGCGGATGTCATATTCGTTACGCGATCGATGAGAATAAACCCACCGATGCTTTTATTTTTTTCGAATGAGTCAAAAATAATACCATCCGATAATGAGAATTCGCATTTTGCCAATTCATTCTTTACCAGATGATCGGCTGTAACGGTATTTCCTGTATTAATATCGATCTTGTAATTAATTGCTGTTACCGTACCCGGAAGAATCTTCGTACCTACCTTCACCAGAACATCTTTACCCGGCGTCAGGACAGAATCATCCATCCAAAGAATCGTCGCGCTAAAGCTGTCGGCCTCTTGGAGCTGATTGTCCTTCGTAAATACGCAGCCCCGCGAAACGTCGACTTCCCGATCTAATTGAATCGTGACGGGTTGCCCGGCATGAGCCGAATTCCTGTCTTGGTCTGTGACTAAAATTCGTTTAACCTTCGCCTTCTCATGGCTAGGCAACGTTATCAGTTCGTCGCCAACCGCGATGCTGCCGGCTTCAATCTGGCCTTGGAATCCGCGGAAGGTGTGGTCCGGTCGGCATACCCGTTGAATAGGCATCATGAACGGCTTCACGTCGTCGCTTGCATGAACATCGACACTCTCCAAATACGGCAACAAAGCAAGACCTTTATACCAAGGCGTATTGAGCGATTTTGTCGTGATGTTATCCCCTTCCGTTGCGGAAACAGGGATCACCTGAATGCTCTCGAACCGGAATTCAGTGGTGATGCGGGAGAATTCTTCTTTGATTGCATCAAATTTATCCGTATCGAAATCCACCAAATCCATTTTGTTTACTGCCAATACCAGATGCTTAATCCCCATGAGGGCGCAAATCCGGGTATGGCGCTTTGTTTGGGTAATAATCCCTTTGGTTGCGTCCACCAGAATAACGGCAAGGTCGGCAAAGGATGCGCCTACGGCCATGTTGCGCGTATATTCTTCATGCCCCGGCGTGTCCGCTACAATGAACGAACGGTGATCCGTCGTAAAATAACGGTAAGCGACATCAATCGTAATCCCCTGCTCGCGTTCCGCAAGCAGCCCGTCAAGAAGCAAGGAGTAGTCAATTTTGCCGCCGCGGCTGCCCAGCCTGCTGTCTAACTCGAGCGCTCTTTCCTGGTCGGCGAACAAGAGCTTAGCCTCATAAAGCATATGTCCAATCAAGGTGGATTTGCCGTCATCCACGCTTCCGCAAGTTATAAATTTAAGCAGACTCTTCATCTTAGAAATAGCCCTCCCGTTTACGTCTTTCCATGCTTCCCGCTTCTTCCTGGTCGATCACCCTTGTTGTCCGTTCGGAGGATACCGCACCAAGCGTTTCTTCAATGATAGCATCCAGCGTGTCCGCCTCCGACGGGGCACCGCCAGTAAGCGGATAGCAGCCTAATGTACGGAACCGCATCTTTGCCGTTTCAACCTTCTCACCCGGCTGGAGCTTCATCCGCTCATCATCCACCATAATCATCTGCCCGTCACGGTTGACGACTGGCCTTTCTTTCGCAAAGTAGAGGGGAACGATATCAATGTTCTCTCTGCGAATGTATTGCCAGATATCTTTTTCCGTCCAGTTGGAAATCGGGAATACGCGAATGCTTTCGCCCTTATTGATTCTGGTATTGAAAAGCTTCCACATTTCCGGACGCTGATTTTTCGGATCCCAGGCATGATTCTTATTGCGGAATGAGAAAATCCGCTCCTTCGCGCGCGATTTTTCCTCATCGCGTCTTCCGCCGCCGAAAGCAGCCGTAAATCCGTATTTGTCCAAGCCTTGCTTCAGGGCTTGGGTTTTCATAATATCCGTATATGCGGAACCATGATCGAATGGATTGATCCCTTGCTCAATCCCTTCCTGATTGGAGTGGACAAGCATTTTGATTCCGAATTCTTTCGCCTTGCGGTCGCGGAATTCAATCATTTCTTTGAACTTCCACGTTGTATCGATATGAAGGAATGGAAACGGCGGCTTCTCCGGATAAAATGCTTTCAGCGCCAAATGCAGCATCACGGAGCTATCCTTACCGATCGAGTACAGCATCACGGGATTTTCACATTCCGCCGCTACTTCTCTAATAATATAAATCGCTTCAGCTTCGAGTTGATCCAGATGTGTTGTTGCATCTATGGAATCAAGCATCAATTTGTCCATGAAAAAGTGCCTCCCTTTAATCCTCACTAAATCTATAGGCTATATTCTATATCGTATCAGATTTTCACTTTGTTGCAAAGTGGAATAAAGTATTTTCTTTAATTTTTTTGAGACGTTGGGCTCATAAAAAGGAGGACGCAACCACACGCGATATAATTCCATTTTAGGAAAAAGCGGTTGATGACTTCAGTCAAACTGTCAGCTGGAATTCCAACGGCGGCGATCAGATTACGCTCACTGCTTCGCCTTATTAAACTCAAACTCATGAATTAAAAAAGGAGCAGTTGCCTTGGCGGCAAACTACTCCAGGATAACTGTGCACTATTTAGATCCTTCCAACGTACAGAAGCATTCAATACCTTTTACATAATAAATCTTTATTTAAATGCCGAGAAAGGAACAACGAATCTAGGGAAGCCCTGCGCAGCTCCCACTAATTCACCTTCGGTGAAGTAAATGACCACTCCGTTATGGCTTAGGTAAAAGTCGCGATCAGTCTTAATCGTTTCAAAAGGTGTGATTACGTCAAGCTTACGTTCTTTGATTTGTTTTTTGATCTGATCGTTAATGATCGTCACATAGTTAGCCTTCCCTTCAGTCGCATCCTTCAAGGAAAGTTCGTTCCCCGTATTCAGATCGAACGTATGAGGAACGAGATTATGGAGGTCATGCGCTCCGCCTGAATCGATGCTGTAATACGTATAAAGACTTAACTTCCCATTCTCGTTGCACGTAACTTCGAAAGCTCCCTTAAGATTGCTATTGCTGATAACATCATATTCGTTATGCTGGCTCGATAAGGATATTGTCTTCTCAGCCTCTTGCTTCAACAGCGCATTGATTTTGGCCTGTACTTCCGTATTTCCCATGCCGGAAATCACAGGATAATAAACGAATCGCTTCTTGCCGCCGCTGTTATCACTTAACGAGTGGGCTTGGATCGTCAACTTGTTCTCGGCAATAGCTTTAATGCCGATTTGTTTGGAACCTGATGTGTACGTCACTTCATAGCCCATGCGTTCTAACAAAAAGCGAAGTGGAAGATATGTCGTATTATCCTGTAAAATCACTTGCAGGCCATTAATGAGCTGACCGTTTAACGTCGCAGTGTTGTTTTTTAGATCCAGCTTCATGATCCGGTTGTGCCCTGTAACAGTAACCACTTGAGTCGTTTTATCGAAATTTGTTCCTAGTCCCAAAGCCGTATTTAAGTTTCTCAATGCAATAAAAGTGGAGCCGTTGCTATTTATGGTACCGATGCTGCTCTTGACTCCCTCAATGCTAAAAGACTGATTTGTGATGCTGAATTTCGAGTTGGTAACGGCGGCTGCAACTTGACCTGCTGGCAGCGATAGGGCGATCGGGGAAGCCAATAAAACTGCGGCAAGGGCTAGCCCAAATCTTTTTTGTTGCATGAATTTCATATATAACATCCCTTTCATAGTGGGCATTACCCCTTGAATATTGTTCTTGCAAGTTGAAGTATAGAGGGTTCCTGTGTCCAACGTGTGTATTTGAAATGGATATCTGGAGAAACCTTAATGATATCGGGCATCCCCATAATAAGGGAATATCTTGTTGCTTAGCTCACGTAACTATCTCCGTAAAGATATACTCTTAAAAGAACTTTCTGATCTCTATCTTGGAATCTCAGTCGAAAACCGCTGGCAGTCTAAATAGCCTATCTCCAGAGAAATTGGCTCATCTTTTAACTAGTGCATCTCGTGGGTTTAAATTTGTCGCCAGAAACTCTTCGGATTGTCTTTTCTTTAAAGTGATTTAACCTCGATACATAACTCCGGCTTATGCCGGGCTCCTTCGCGATCTCGCGCTTCGTCCGCTCATCCCCCCCATGATCCAGGCCGAACCGGCCGCGGATCACTTCCTGCTCCCGCTCGTCGCGAATATCGAGATTGCGGTAAATCTTGCTTTTCTCAATCTTCAGCTGCACCCTCATCGGCTTCCGTGCCTAGGATATCGATCAGTGTTATTTCATTCCCCTTTGTTTGACATTGTGAACATGTACATGTAAATGTTCATTGCCATGAATTACTACTGTACAAAGCCGAAGCCAAGAATCGTAAACCGCTTGTCCTCATGTCCTTCCGCCATTTTGATTTCCACAGTATGCTCTCTCGCCTCAAGCTCCCGGAACAAAATAACCGCGTGGCAGCGCGTCCATCGGACAGCTTGAGATTCCGCCAACCTCGCAAGCTTTCCGTCAACCCAAACCTCCGCGTTTCCGAAATCATCATTCCCGGAGTTTTTATAAATAAGGAGCAGGCTTTTGCTATGAATCGTTATAATGAAACTCTCGTTGCCGGTCTCTGGTGTACGCATCCAATTGTACGGGAACTGGGAAGTGCCGTAGGGTTGGTCATCCATTTCCGCGAACTGCAATTCGGAATCAGTTGCATAGAAGCTGCCTTCCATTATTCCGGCTATTTCAAGGTTATTGTTTCGATCCAGCAGTCGAACATCTGCAAAATCATTGCCGAACATCGGCAGCGTTCTAAGGATGATATCCGTTTGATTCATTTCGTCGCGGTCGGTTTCCGAGAAAAGCCAGTTTAAACAATCGGCCATGATACGGTGCCCCGCATTGGTCGGATGATAGATGTCGCTGAAAAATTGCTTCTTGGTGATGACGTCGCCTTCACCCTTTGACTTATAAAACTGCTCGGTCACCGCATCCTTAACGCTTACCATGGGAAGCCCATAATACCGGCCAACGGGAGAAAGCCGCTCCTGTAAATTCCAATCGTTCTCGAACACACTGAACAACAAAATGACGGCAGGATTATTTGCGGCGGCCAAAGCCTTCAATATGAGACTTTCGTAACAAATTCCTTTCGTCTCATCGTCGGCGTCATTAACGGCAAACTCCACAATGACGATATCCGGCTGAACCGTCCCGTCTCTTAAAATATCTCTCTCGTAACGAATCATGCCCAGTTCGGAAGGCGTACCGCCAACTCCTGCTTTAATAAAGCGGATATGATGGCCGCCGTTCATACCAAACCTTTCTTTAAAATCGGTATACGTCCGATAAGCATAGCAAGCTGTGTGGAGTGGATCCGCTCCTGCCCCATGAGTGATTGAACCGCCAATGAAAGCAAGGGTAACGGCCTCACCCCGCTTGGCCTTTTCAATGGCAGCTTTCAATCGCTTGTTGTTGCCTTTATCAAGCAATGATTTGGCGATCAATACGCGATAAGTCTCCGAGTATATATCCACAATCTCCTCTGCTGCTTTTATAGATGGATCGTATGTCATCGTTATTCTCCTCTCTTAGGTTATCTGTGATTTATAAATTTCTTCTTCTATTAGAGTTTGGTAGGATCCACGATCGCCCAGAATGCTGGCTTCGCATGAAGCTGCTTGTCAAAGAGGAACGGCGCTTCCGTCCGCGTGACCGGAAATGTGCTTAGCCAGGTATGATCATCCGCAATCCCCCAGAACACGACAGCGCTGGTCAGTCCTGCGTTGGACTTCAACGCTTCGAATAGCTTCTTGTATCGCTGTGCCTGCTTTAGCAAAATATCTTCCGGCACGGCAGTTCCGTAATCGGACCGGTCGTTCCAGTTATAGACGCTCATATCAAGCTCGGTAATTTGGTTATCGAGCCCCAGCTCCTTAAATTTTTTCATAGAATCCACAATATTCATAACGGAAGGCGTATAAATGCTGATATGGGTCTGATGGCCGACACCGTCTATCGGAACGCCTTTATCGAGCATCTCTTTCACCAGAGCATACAAACGGTCCCGCTTCTTCGGATCATCCGTTCCGTAATCGTTAATATACAGCTTAATCCCGGGGCCGCCGGCTTCTCTTGCAGCGCGGAAGGCAGTCTCAATATAGTCGGTACCCGTAATTTTGTACCAATTGCTGCTTCGCATGCCGTCCGGGTCCGCAGGCTCAATCACTTCGTTCACCACATCCCAATATTCAATGTCATCCTTGTAGCGGCCAACAATGGCCCGGATATGAGTATTCAGCCGGTCCAGCAGCAGCTTCTTATTAGCTTCCCGCTTCTTGGCATCGGTCTCATCCACCATCGGTTTGCCGTCAACGTCCTGGAAGAACCAGTCCGGCACCTGACTGTGCCATACAAGCGTATGGAAACGGACCGCCATGCCATTCGCCTTGGCGAAAGCGACAATTTTATCCGCCTGATCCCAATTGAATTGTCCCTCTGCTGGCTGGATGGAGGCCGGCTTCATGGCATTCTCGGCTACAAGCATATTCACTTGCTTCTTCATCAGATCTGCCGTTAATCCATTCGTCTGGTTCGGCTCAAGGGCAGCTCCGATGGCGAAATCATTCTTGAAGGTCTCCGCAAGCGACGGTATATCCATCTGAACGGAGGGCACTACGTCTTCAGCAGGCTGCTTCGAAGGCTCCGTGATGCGCTCCGGTTCTTGCGGAGCATCAGATGCTGCCTGATCTGTTGTTTGAACAGGGGCTTCAGCGGTTTCACCGGTTTCTCCGGACTTGTTCAACGCCAGCATCATAATAATTACGGCGAGGAGCGCCGCCGATAGAACAATAGTTAATAAGGCTTTCTTGCGAATACGAAGCATAGGAAACCCGCTTTCTCGCGAAATGAAAAAACCTCTACCCTCGGCCTCTCGAGGATGAGCGACCGCGTATAGAGGTAGGTTTTATCGCAAAATGGAATTTTAGTTTTCGACTGACATCGAACCCTTTTACCCGACAAGTCCTGTCCGCTCAATGCTCTCGACAAAGTAGCGCTGCACGAACAGATATAGAATAACAAGAGGCAGAATAGCCAGTAAAATGCCTGTATCCTGAACCATGCTAAGATAAAACGGATCTTTGGCATTCGCGTCATTGCCAAGAATAATAGAAAGGTTATAAGGCAAGGACGACAGCTGCGTTGACATCACGTTGCTCGAGGTGAGATAGGTGGTCGTGAAAAAGCTGTCGTTCCACTGCCAGACGAACGAGAAAAGCAGTACCGTAATAATGGAAGGAGTCGCGTTAGGCAGCATGATGCGCAGGAACGTCTGCCCGACACTCGCTCCATCCATATAGGCAGCTTCTTCGACCTCCCGTGGAATGCCCCGGAAGAACTGCCGGAAGATAAAGATATATAATCCGGCTTTCAAGGAATTCGCCGTAATGGAGGTTAAGATAAACGGCCAGTAGGAGTTCAGCAAATTGACGGATTTTCCCGTAATGAGAGGAACAAGCCCCATCAGGCTGAAGTCCTTCAAATTCAAGTACATCGGAATAAGTATCGTTGTCGGCGGGACCATGATCGTCAGAATAACGCCTGCAAACAGCAGGTTGCTGCCTCTGAATTTCAATCTTGCGAAGGCATAGCCCGCCAGAGCGCAGGATATCGCAGTCAGAATTGTGGTTGTCGCCGACAGCGTGAACGTATTCAGAAGCGTCTTCCAGTAATCCATAATGGAGATGGCATTCTTGAAGTTCTCGAGCGAATAATGCTCGGGAATCCATACCACAATCGGCGAGTAGAGATCCGTTTTTGCTTTTATCGCCGTCGATATTTTTTGAATAATCGGGTACAGGATAACAAAGGATAGTCCGGCAATCAGCACTAATCTGACAAATGACCAAATCCAGCGCTTCCAGCTTTCAAACGATAACAATCGGGCCATAATCAATGAGCTCACCTGCTTTCTATTCTTGGTAGAAGACCTTCTTCGAAACGATATAGGAGCTGACGAGCAGGATCAGCATAATAGACGCAAAATATAACCACGCCATGGCCGAGCTAAGCCCGAAATCGAAGTTGGTAAAACCCGTCTCTTTAATCAAATCCGTCATCCCGTTTCTCGAGAAGGAGTCAATAATGGTATAAATCATATTGACAAGAATAAGAGGGCTGACCATCGGAAAAGTAATCTTCCAGAACGCTTCGTAGCCCGTTGCCCCTTCCATCTTGGAAGCCTCGTACAGCTGAGGGGAGATGGTCTGAATGCCGGCAAGAAAGATAAGAATCTGCACGCCGGATTGACTGACGATTTGGTAGATTCGCTCCACGGCGCCGGTCAAATAATTAACGACGCTCTCGCTGACGCCTGCGTCCATCATAAGCCCTGCCAGCTCGTAAGCGCCTAAAGCGTGAATGGCGCCGCCCGAACCCTGGTTCTGGTCATTAACGGCTTGCACGAGACTGGAGGTCTCCAGAGTCATGATCACCCCTGATGCCAGAATGACCGGCAGGAAGAAAATCGAGCGGGCAATCGAGCGACCGATAAACTTCTGATTAAGGAGAACGGCCAGGAACAAGCTGAAAATGACGATCAGCGGCACGTTTACCACCATGTTAAGGATGGCCTCGGTTAATGTCCGGTTAAAGCTGGTATTCACGGTCAAGGCGTTGATATAGTTCTCGAATCCTATATAACTGATCTTTATTCCGGATGAATTGGCCTCAATCTTGCTGAGACTGTAACGGAAAGAGTTGACCAGCGGAATGATAAAGAACAAGATAAACCCCAGCAGCCAAGGCAATACAAATAGAAAGCCTAACAACGCCTTTTGCTCCGCATAGGTTCGATGCTTCATGCCGAGCTTTGCTATCCGTTTCAAGATTGGTCACCACCCGTCAAGTAGCTCTCGGCTTCAATGCTCTTGCCTTCTACCGTCACTTGTGAGCGGTTATAGTTGACAATGACATACAGGCCGTTTCCGTATACCGTTTTATACACGCCTTGCTGCAGCTTCTCATGTCCGGTAATCGGCTCATTCTTCACATTTTTCAGTACCTTGTTTACTTCCTGGTACATGCCTGCGGCCTTATCCATCCACAGCTTATAGTTCACGGCGTACAGCTCGTTATGATCCGTATCCTTAACGGAATAGCTCGGTTCGTAAATCCATTCGAAATACACGTTAGAGCCAAATTCCAGGCACTTCAGAATATATTGCTTGTCGTTCGTATAGTTCGAAAGGTTATACGGCGCGCCCGTATATTCCATACTCCCGCGGATCACCATTTGATAGAACGGGATCTGTTCATCCTCCAGCTTGAATCCGCTATTGCCCATTGGTGCATTCGTGAGGTCGGATAGGTACGGAAGCGCATAGGCGTTGCCGCCGTTACCCATCACTTGCAGCTTCTGATCCTTCAGCTTCGCCATCGCTGCTCTGGAAATCTCCTCGGATTCCGTCCTGTCGATTTGGTTATGCTTCCGGTAATCACTGTTTAGTTGATCGGCAAGATCCCTGACCGAGATACCATTCGCATTAAATTTATTCATGCCTTTCAAGGTCGAATCTACGAAACCATCCACAAGCCGAGGCGAAACAATATAAGAAGGAGACTTGGAAATATCGCGCCGGTTCAATGCCAAATCTGCCGGATATAGCGCTGCAGGATCCCCTCTTAGCGTTCGTGATGCCGATTTGGATTCATTAAAATCATTGCCGGTATTGGCTGTAAGAAACGCTACGTCCGGATATAGGGCAACGCCGTTGCCTGCCGCAAACGATGCCAAATCCTTCAGCCCTTGGCTTCCGCCTATTTCCCCGTCTACCGAAATCGACTTGGGCACTTTATGATCGAGTCCCCCGTTAAACCATCCGGCATATTTCAACTTAATATTATGAATATCCAGCTGCTTCATTTGATTGATAATAGACTTAGCTTCCTTGAAGGTCGTCAGTGTCTCAAGCGCACGGTAAGGAATGCCCATAAAATGCTTCTTATCCGTAATGCTTCCGTCCAGCTGGAGATAGAACGGGATATTCTCTCCATCTGCCGCTTTCTCCTGAACGGGCAGAGCCTTATGATTAACCAAGTACTCTTTGTAGTAGCTGGCCATTCCTTGATAGCTGGCATCCTCTCCGCTGAGGAAAGCATACCGGACAACAAAGTCTGACTTCATCGGATTTTCCTGAAACTTCGGAAGCGAGCGCTGCTGGCCGTTCGCATCCAGCGTTACTTGGCCTTTATTGATGACATTAAAGCTCGGGTAAACATAGTTATAGCTGTTCAACCTGCCGCTTATATCCGCATTAATCGTTGCAACAGACTCCCCTTGCTCAATAATGCCTAGGAAAGCGCCGTTCTCGCGGATGATACCGAATACCGGAAGTCTTACCGCTTCTTCTCTTGACGCATCTTCGGTTCTTGCCATCGTGTTGTCTTGGCCGTAGACAAGCTGCTGATAGGACGGATAGCGGGTTTTCCCGCTGTTAAAGCGAATAAGCGCGCCAGAACCATCCGGAACAAGCATCGTGCCCTTGTCCCCCGTTCCGCCTGCCCCAAAGAAATTTAGAAAAGAAACGCTGTTTACCGGATACTCTTCAGGATAATGGATGTCAGCCACCGGTACGGCAGCGACAAGACTGTTGCCATCCAAGGTGTATTTGATTGTCGCCTCGAATATTCTCGGAGCTGTTTTTTCCTGGGTGAAATGCAGCTCCTCCATATCCTTCTTCAGATCTTCCTCCGTATAACCTGCGGCTTCCAAGGCTTTCAGCGCCCGGTCCAGCTGCAGCCCGTTTAACGCACTGTCATTCCGTTCATAGGCCGTCTGTTCCTTATTTTCTTTATAGGCGATTTTTAACGCGCGCTGCCCGGTTTTATCCAACTTCTTGTTTGCGGCATCAAAGAGTTCTTTGCTCATCATCTTCGGCATATCTTCCAGCGTTTTCTCCACCTTGCCGAATTGATAGGTAACGCTGAGCCCATTCGGGAGCTTCTCCATGCTAATCTGTTTATTAACAACGCTGTCCGTATAGGAATTAATCGAATTAAGCTGTCCGAAATCATTGTAGAAATCCAGCTTGATCTGGGACGATAATAAATCCTTGTTCACGCCGGCGGCAATGGCGTCTTCGCTGCTCCCCGGGGGGTTGCTGCGCCAAACCTCTCCGCTTTTCTTATTAAGAACGGCAATAGCGCCAGTCTGATCATCCGCGAATAATCGAAGCTGATCATTCTCGGCAACCCCTTTCATGTCAGTAAAAAGGGGATCCGTGAAGGACGCGCTCAGAGCCTTTCCCTGCGTAAATGTCATTGCGGCCTGGTCAGCTTCTCCCGCCTGCTTGCCCGAAGCGGAATCCGAGCATCCGGCAAGCAGGATTCCAACCAGACAGCATGCGGTTAGCAGGGCCATTCTGGCCTTATTCATCTTCTTGCCTCCTTTACTAACGCCTGAGCACGATTTCTTGGTGTATAACCTGCACAAACGCAACCATCTGCTGAATCAAACTAAAAAACAATAAACATAAGAACGCCATAAATGCCATTGCCGCGATGGTGAGAATGATTGTTCCGATTGTCTTGGACGGCGAATATTGCTGCACCGTCATATTGCCGACAAACAGAAGATAGGCACACCAAAGCACGGACACATTACTGAAGAAATGGTAGAAGGATACTTCTTCGAGCGAAATGAGGTTGCTCAGGCCTATCCAGGGAAATTGAATAACCAGAAGCGGAACCAGGGCAAAGCAAGTCGAGGTGAAAATATCGACAAATTTGCCTTCTCCGTCCATCAAGGTGGTCAGCGACCAATTGGCGATACACCAGAACAAGACGGGCACGATCACGTACAAGCTCTCCATCAGGCTGTTTATACTGTCCGGATAAACAATGTTGACAAGAAATCCGCTGTACTGCGTCTGCATAATCTTCATGACAATCAGCAGGAACAAAATCGCAAAGGAAATGATCAGGTTCAGCTTCCGGCTGCGTTCGTATTTCAATTCCCAGAAGCCGTTGAAGGGATGCAAAATCAGATATAACGGATATTTATACAGCTCTCTGCTTAATAAAGGCAACCTTTTTCCCTCCTTTCCATTTCCGGTATTTGCTTATTCCAAACCAGCAGACAAGAAGCAAGAGAATACCTGTCATAATGCCCGGGAAGTAATCGCGAAGCACTTCCTTCCGATAGAGCAGGAATGCCTTGGAATAGCCTTTTTGGTCCATGCTCTTCTTGAAATATTTCATGGCTTCGTGATAATCGCCTTGACGAAGCAATGCTTTGCCAATCCCCGCATACGCAAATTCCAGATTGGCGTTCATACTGATTGTCTTTTGATACAACGTAAAGGCTTTGTCCTCGTCGCCATTGTAGTAAGCTCTGACAGCCTCATTCAGCGTGCGGCCGTATTCGGTTGTCTGGAAGACGGTAATCTCCCCGAGTGCTTTATCGAGTACGAGGAATTCATCGCCAAGCCGCTCAATGGCTACCGGCGTATTGAATTGTCCCATTTGATTGCCAAGCCCGCCAAAAACATACAGCAAATGGCCATCTCCGTCATAAGTGAAAATTCTGCCCCTCTTGCCGTCAAGGATGGAATACATCTCGCTGTCGCCAACATCGATATCGATCAATCGGGATGGTCCGGTTGCGCTCATGTAGCGGATATCGCCCTCGGGAGCAAAGTAGCCTTCTCGCCGCAATATATCATTGCCTTGGGCATTCAGCTTCTTGACATTCCCGCTGTCCTGCCCGTTCGTTGCATAAATAAAACCTTCCCTGTCAATGTCCAGATTGGTGAACTCCGTCGGCGTAAACATAACCATTTGGCTTCGCTGCGCTTTGGTCGACAGCATCTTCCATAAATAATCCGTTGGATTAAAGGAGACCCTGTTCGCGCCGACAAACGAGGTAAACGTGCCGTCCGGACTAAATTCCATAAAGCCGTCATAAACGCCGGTGGACATGACGTATATCCGCTGCGCCTTGTCGACGACAACCCGTACCGGCTGAAAATCAAATTTCTCGGACAGCATATCCGATTTGGGAGCCTCAATGACTTTTACCAGGTTGTTGTTCTGATCCAGTTGGACAATCCGTTTATTGCCGGTGTCCGCTATCACAAGCTGTTTGCCGTCGGTAACGAACAACCCTTGAGGGTTATTGAAGGTCTCCTCTTTCCCGTCTCGGACAAACGAGCTGATCGTCCTTACGAGATGAAACTTGTCATCCAGCACAACGACCCGGTTATTGCCTGAATCCAAAACATAGATTTGTTTATCCTCGGTCACCTGAAAATCGCTTGGCTCTTTGAAAGCACCTGCCTCCATGCTTTCCCCGTTCCACAAAACGTTAGCCTGATACGCTGCCGGAGCCGCGGTCGTTAACCCCCAATAAGAATAGTTATAGGATTCTGCGCCATCCGCAGCCCGCACCTTGGTGCCTCCCGTGCCTATGCCTAATAACAAGGTTAAGGCAAGGAGGAGGTACATTTTTTTCTGTATTCTCATCATGCTTCGCCCCCTTCTACTCTTTCATCCCTGAAGTTGCCATCGTCTGGATGACACTGCTCTGGGACAGGATGAAGAGCGTAATGGGAACGACCATCAAAATAAGCGCAACTGCCGCGCCAACGCCTGCCCTGGCAATACCTCCAAGCGCGATTTGGCCTAATGCATAATGAAGGGTCTTCAAGTTCTCACTGTAAATGAAGTTGCCTCCGTCAGAGCCCCACAGCATAGGAAATTGCAGAATCATAAGGGTAAGCCAGGCCGGCTTTACGTTCGGCATGACGATTTGCCAATAGATCCGGTACTCGCTGGCTCCGTCAATCTTGGCGGCTTCCACGAGCGCGTCCGGGATTTGTTCCATGAACTGCTTCATCAGGAATAGTCCCAGCGGGAACGCTAGGGATGGAATAATAATCGATAAATGAGTATTAATCCAGCCTAGCCATGACATCATCATATAGTTCGGGATAGCCGTAACCGTACCGGAAAACATCAAGGACAGAACGACCGTCGAGAAAATAATCTGGGAACCGGGAAATTTGTGCTTGGCTAGCGGATAGGCTGCCGCCGACGCGAGCAGGATATGCCCAAACGTTCCCACAAGCGTAATAACGAGCGTATTCGCAATATAGCGCGACAGCGGAACCCAGGAATTGCCCATTAACGCAAACAAGTCGAAGAAGTTATCCAGCGTAGGATTATTAACCATAATCCGCGGCGGGAATATAAACAGCTCATCAAGCGGTTTGAACGCATTGTTGACCGCATACACAAGCGGTATGGCCATAAACAGGCCAAATACGGCAAGGAGCAGGAATAATAAAAAGCTGACGGTAAAGGAGCGGTTAAGCTTTCTTTGAATTCGGAAAACCGCTGTCCAACTGTTCAATGTCACTCACCGACCTTTCTAAGCAGCTTCTGGGTCAGCTTGTTGGCACCCACCATGATCAGGAAGAGAACGGTTGCAATGGCCGATGCATAGCCCATTTCAAAACGAATCGTGCCATAATCCATCAAATGCGTGACGATCGTATGCGCTGCGTAGTTAACGCTCGGAAAGCCCGCCAAGGCAATGGAAACATCCGCAACGGCGAACGAAGCCGTAATTTGAAGAACTGCGCCGAATAACAGCTGCGGTCTCATTGATGGAAGCGTAATGAACCACAGCTCCTGCCACCGGTTACGGATTCCATCTACCGTACCGGCTTCTATCAGAGACCGATCAATGGTTTGAAGCCCCGCGATAAAAGCAAGGAAGCTGGTACCAAGGCTTAGCCATAACTGAACGATAATGACGATGGTCAGAATATACTTCTCATTCGTAAGCCATTGAATCGGTTCCAGAATAAAACCGAATTTGATCAGGAAACCGTTCAAATAACCGTACCGGTCTCCGGAAAATACGATCAGCCAAATGAAATAGACATTTCCCGAAATGGATGGCGCGTAGAAAATCAAGGTCATAACGGCCCGGATCTTCGGAGACAGCTCATTGATTATCCATGCAAACAGAAAGCAGGCTAAATAGCTGATTGGTCCTGTAATAACCGCGAACATGAATGTATTGCGCAAGGCAATCATAAAGACATCGTCATTCAAGAACAGCCTGGAATAATTATCCCATCCAACGAACCTTGGAAATTCGAGCATATTGAAATAGAAGAAGCTAAGACAGATCGAGAATACAACCGGAATGATCGTAAACAGGGTGAAAATAATCATGTACGGGCTCATCAGGATATAATAGTGCTTGTTTCTCTTGATCTCTTTGAAAAATTGCGCCCATCTGGATACCTTGACCGGCTGCCCGACGAGATTGGGCGCGGGCACAGGAACGGATACGGTTTGATCAGGCATTGATTTCACCCCCCAAGCTAGTTCGGTAATTTAAATTCTTTTCTCTTAATCGCGATTTCGTCATTGATATACAAGAGATAATCCGATAATGCCTCGCGTGGATTCTCATTGCCGTTGACGACTTTGCGGAAGGCATTGTCCAGATGGCGTCCTGTGAAATATCCGCCCGGAACCTGAGGAATCCCCTCTACCCATTGCCACTGGCTTTCAAGATTCCGATAATCCTTCACCGGCCAAGGAAGCTCCTCAAGCGCTTCTATATTGGCAGTCGGATAACGGGCGGCCTCCCCGAGCAAGCCTTCCATCTCGCGGCCATAAGCAATTTGCGTTTCCTTGCTGGTCCACCATTTCATGAACTCCCATGACGCATCCTTATCCTTGGCATTCTCCAGCATCATCACTGCGGTTGTATGGCTGGCCACTTCATGATTTACCGTACCGTCAGGCATTTCCGTCCCCGGCACCAGCGTAAAGTCCCAGAGCCCCTTAATCTCGGGCGCCATTACCGTCAGGTTGTTGTAGGTCGTATAGTCCGCAATCCCAATCGGCATCTCGCCTGTGCGGAACCGGTTCGGAAAATCCGCCATGAGCGGGAACTTATAGTTGGTATAGAACTGCGTCCATTTCTTAAAGACTTCCATCGAGATATCCGAATCGAGCGCACTCTTCTTGTCGTCATCCCTATAGAACTTGCCGTTATTCTGATAGAGAAGCATCGAAAACGTAGCATTCGGAATGAGATTCGCATTGTTGGTTACCGCGTCGATCGGCAGATAAAATTCCATGTTATGCTTCTGAAGCACCGAGATCATGTTGTAAACATCCTGCCAGGTTTTTGGCGGCGTCAATCCGATTTCCGCCAAAACGTCTTTCCGGTAGAACAGCATCGGGAAGGTCTGCTGCTCCGGCAAGGCATATGTGCCATTGCTGTATGCGTAAGGAACCAATGCGCTTTCGTTGAACCTGGAAGCAACATCCTTGAAGTCGGGGAATACGGACAAATCCGCCGCCGCTTTCCTCATCGCATAGTTGACCGGTACGTCTTCCCCTATCTGCATGGCAACATCCGGTCCCTCATCGGCCAGCGTTGCGGGAAGCAGAATATTGGCCGGAACAAGCCTCAGCTTCACGGATATATTCGACTCCGGCGTGAAGCTCTCATCGATCATGCTCTTTAATACTTGGGCCTGATCCCGGCCGGTCGTAATCCATACCGTGATCGACTTGTCGCTTTGCTTGGTATTGCCAATGCTGTCGTAGTCCTCCGTGTAAGAAGCTACCAGTCCTCCAAGCTCATGCTTAACCTTTTGGAAGAAGGTAGCGCTTGCCCGCGGAAGCTTGGCTTCCGGAGAAGATACAACTAAATAGTCCAGCGTAAGCGGCTGTACTCTTACGTTTAGTATCCAAGTGCCAAGTCCGCCGACATTGGTCTTGAAAGCGGCCAGCCTCTTAGCAACCGTTTCAGGCTTTGCAGCCATCTCTTCAAGCTGATTGACCATCGTATGGAGAACGGCTACTTTATCGCTTTGCTCGCCTGTCGATTGTTCGAGATAATCGGCCACGCTTTTGATGGTAGCCGCCTGTGTCTTGAACACCTCCGTCATCTCCGGAATCCGCTTCTCCAGCTGGTAATCCCGGTATGGATCAGGAGAGTTGGAGGTAATGATCAGAATCTTTCTGTATATCTCATTAAGCTGCAGGACGCTTGATTCAATCGTCTGGAGCAGCGGAGCGATCTCGCCCAGGGATACGGACAGACGGAGCTTATGCTTGCCTTCGGTCAAATGGAACAAGTAGGGCTCATCGCCGCCCATGACTTCCATCTTCCAGTCCATATCGAAATTAAACGGAATCTGCTTCATTTCTTTAAACGGATATTCCCCGTCTATCATCAGACTGCGTGTGCTGTATACACCGCGAAGCTGATCCTGCTTTCTTTTTAATGCGATCTGATACAATCCATCCTCTTGTACATCCACATCCCATTCCAGCCACTGCCCCGGCAGCTTCCAGTTCACGCCGCCGATTGCGTTAACCCTGATTTTCGACACATCATACGGAATAACGGAAGGACTTGATTTGTCTGACAACGGATATAGCGTCGGAGACGATTTAAGCACCGCGTCCTCTGCCTGAATCATCATATATTGATCCTTCGCGGGCTTTAAGCCTTCCGCTTCATAATCCTTTTTTAAATCCTCGTAGGACTTGACGGCCTGATCCTGATACAGCTCGATATAGTCGATGGCCATCGGCTCCCGGGAAGCCGTCAGCGTAAGCTTTTGCACACCCTTATCGAAGTGGAACAAATAGGGTTCCGCATAATAGCCTTCACTGTCCATGAATGATTTGAGCTGCCAAGCCGGCTGCTCGATTTGCCTTGGACGGAGATCATTTCCCCGGTCGTCTCTCTGAATCCCGGCATCGCGGTTGCCCCAAAGCCGGTCAAACAACAGATCTTCCGCTCCTGAAAACGGCTGCTCGTCATTAATCGTGAGCTTGCGTTCAATGGCGGAGCTTTTTCCCTCCAACGGGTAGTAATGAATCCGGATATTGTAGAGTCCGGCTTGCTCGACAGGAACGTTCCAGCTAATCGAGCCGGCATCCGGCGTCATAACGGCTTTTCCGCTCAGACCCTCAGGACGATCGGCCACTTCAAAGCCTTCTCCAACGGCAGCGGCAAAGCTTTCGCCTTCTACGCGGATCACTTGAGACGGTCTGTCATCGGCAGAATAGCTTTTCAAATACTCGTTATAGCCGCCCTTATCGGAATCCGTAACCGCCTGAAATCCGCCCATCGCCTGAGCGCGTCCGTTATGCGGCTGACCCGAAGGGTAGAACGCCCATATGGACAAAAAAAATACAAGTAGAACCAGTATGGCAATTCCGTAGCGCTTTTTGTTGCTCAACTTTTCTCCCCTCCTGCGGCAAGAGATTACGCTTTGGCAACAGTCCCCATAGTGATGATTCTAATGGGGACTGTTGGCATTAGCTTTTAACGTTACTTTTTGTAAACCTCATCAATAGCAGCTTGAGCCTGTGCTTTATACTTGTCGATCACGGTTGACACCGAGTTTCCTGAAGTCAGTTCGCCGATCATTTCATAGTAAGGGAATTTCGGGAACGTAGCGCTGTCAAGCACCAGCATGCCTGCGCCTGCGTCGCGCGCGTTCTGGATATCCTTCTCATCCGTGAAGTTGCTCTCAAGCGACGCTTGATCCGCGTAATCGTAGATGGAATCGATATCGTTGATTTTCTCCCAGATGTATACCAGCTGATCCGGATTCTCGACACTCTTCGGAATGGTCAAAGCCTGGAATGCTCCCTCGGCAGAGTGGTACGCGGTAGCGCTTGGCCCTTTCGGGAATGGTACAAAACCGATATCGTAGTCTTTCATATCCGTTTTCAAGCCGCCGATCTCATACATAGCCCCGGCATACATAAGCGTATTGCCTTGACGGAAAAATTGCCCCGGTTCCGTCCAGTCACCGCCCTCGGTTGGGCGAGCCACTTTCTCGGTTGCCAGCTTGGACAGGAAGTTAAAGACTTCAACGGTTTTTGGATCATCCAGATTTTGCTTATCGCTACTCGTTAAACTTGTTTCATTGGAGACGAGAGCAGGATCCATAAACCCGGCAGACGCAAGTCCCCATGTATCCAGCTTGCCGTCATTATTCGTATCCTTGTTCGCGTCTTTCGCTACTTGAGTAAAGGTATCCCAGTTCCAATTGTCCTCGTTCACGTAATCTTGAGGAGACTTGATACCAAGCTTGTTAAGGAGGGTACGGTTATAGAAAATGCCGGTAATCAGGTTGCCTTGCCCCTCGGAGAACGCATAGCCTCGGCCGTTGTAGGACATGAATTCGGTAGCCTTTGGATTAAACACCTTTGTGTTTTTCGTGTATTCGTCAACCGGCCATAATAAGTCTTGCTGAACCAGGGAAGGAATGGTGTAGTTTTTGCCTAGTCTCACAATATCGCCTAACGGTTCGCCCGCAAGGAGCGATGCGACAACTTTTTGCTGGTATTCGCCGTAATCAACCGCTACGAATTCCATCTTGAAGTTATGCTTCTTCTCAAGCTCCTCCAGGTTCTTCTTGCGCTGGATATTATCCGGATTGTCCTCTCCGATGGTCATATCCCACCAGGAGACGACCTTGATCGTTCTGCCTCCCATGTCGAAATCCATTTCCGGAGATGAAGTATCCTCTTCCGCGCTGCCGGTATTATTCGACGCTGCGGCATTATTGGAGGCTGTGGCATTATTGCTTGCTGTCGCATCGGCATTATTGCCGTTCCCGCTTGCCTTGCCGTTGCCGCCGCTTCCCCCGCTGCATGCCGTTAATGAAGCTGCTAACATCAAAGTCGAAAGCATCATAATCGTCTTTCTTACTCTCACATTGGTCCCCCCTAAATTGGTTTACAGGAAAAAGTGTAGCGCTTACATTTCCGGTCAACAACCCGCCAGCAGATAGGTCAATAACCTGTCAATTTATAGGTTTCGAGGAATAATGCGGGCTCCCGGGATGCTTTGTTGCCAAGAGGTAAACAAATGGATGATGGATAAAGAAATGCACATTGTCACCTGCCGGGGTGATGAACAATAATAAAAACCATAATCCGTCAGAGACAATCCTACGGAAAGTGAGGTTCAGCTTTATGTATAAAGCGTTACTTGTTCAGCCCGACAAGATTTCGAGAGAAGAAACCAGATTGCTGCTTCCATGGGAGCAGCATGGCTTCCAGCTTCATGCCTACGCGGATTCTCTCTCTGACGCTCAAGCTCTTCTTGGCACTCGGATGTTCGACCTCATTCTTATAGATCTTAAACCTTCACAGGCTGCGGGAATGAAGCTCTGCGAACAAATCCGCGAACTTAGCCGTGTCTCTATTATTCTTTTGGGAGGCAGTCATGATTTCCAGCTGCTAAGAAAAGCAATGGCCTTTCAAGTAAGCGATTACATAGCGGATCCCGTTCAGCCGGAAGATCTGGCTGCCAGCCTGTGCAAGGTAAAGAAAGAGCTTGACCTTCAATCCGTTCATTCCAAACGGTTAACCTTAAGTTACGAGAATAAAAGAAGCCGGAATCCGTCCATCATCGATCTCGTCAAGCAATACGTCCAGGAGCATATGCATGAGAATATTACCTTGAAAAAAATCTCGAACATGCTGCATTTCAACTGTGCCTATCTTGGCCAGAAATTCAAAGACCAGGAAAACATGTCGTTTAACGAATATCTTCTTCAGCAGCGAATGGAGAAGTCAAAGCTCCTTCTGAAGAAAACGGATATGAGGATCTACGAGATTGCCAATGAAGTAGGCTACACGGAAATTGACTGGTTCTATAAGAAATTCAAGGAATACACGGGAGCAAGCGCTAATGAGTACCGCAAGCAAAGTACGATCTATGCCTACTGAGTTTATAGGAATCGTTATTTCGGTAAGCGCTTGCAAACGATAAGAAACCGGCCATGTCTTTGGACTTATCCTTAAGTCCCGGACTTTGACCGGTTTTTCCCATAGGTCTCATTGAAGCCAGAACAAAAAGCTTTCCGGGTTAACGGAAAGCTTTTTGGCGCCGTGCTCGTTTACTTTGTACCCGACAACTTTAGTAGTCCAAAGCCGGAAGTGTTCGTGTAGGACAGCCCTGTACGGTCATTCCAAATCGCCACGCTGTCACGATCCCCATCGCCGTCTTGATCGTTGTTCACCTGAACATCAAAGCCAATGATGTCCCCGGCTGCCGGCGGCGTGCCGTTCCATTTAATGGAGGCTTCCACCAGATAGCCATTAGCGGTGCGTTTTACCGCAGATACCAGATTTCCGCTTAAAGAGCCGGGATTCACGCTTTGCTCGTTGTCGAAGTTGATCCGGTACTGCCCATCATCCGCTTGATAGCTCGCAGTTGCAGCTTGGTTCTGATCGACGAATATTTCTACCGAGTCCTGCTCCCACGCATTAGGACTTTTCTTGGATAACAATGCATCCGTCACTTCCGCAAGCATATATAAACGCCCTTCATCCCAGAGCGTTCTGACCTTTGCCGTAGCCCCGTTTGTTCCCTGCACCCAGCGGTCTGTCGTAACGACGTTTGCCTTGCTCCAGAGGGAATCTATAAGGCCGTCAACAACGGGCGAGCCCGCCCGAGCTTCCGTATATCGCGGACCTTCTATTAAGGTTAAAACGCCATATTTGGACGTATCGGCATCTTGCGACCCCGTTCTGTCGTTCCAGGAGGTTTTTGTTACTGTACTGCCCGCCTTATCGACAATGCGTACATCAAATCCCAGCTTGTTATTCAGCGACAGGCCATCAACCGGAATGGCCGCTTCGATCCGGTAACCGTCGGCTAGCTTAACGGCTTTGTAATCAGCAGGCTTACCCGGATTTGCTCCGCTCCGGCGGAACGTATATTTCTTGTCATCCGCTTGGTAAGAGGTTGTTTTGCCGTTATTGCCGTCGATGAATACTTCTACCGCATCATTTCCGTTCGTGCTTGGATCCGTCACGTCAACCGTAAGATAAAGGTAACGTGAATCCCACAGCGACTTGAACTTGGCGACAGCCGTTCCTTCGCTCTTAACGGAGACGTAAGGCGACCTGTTCCAGGCATCCTCCAGCTTGCCG
Source organism: Paenibacillus sp. JDR-2 (assembly GCF_000023585.1). NCBI lineage: Bacteria > Bacillati > Bacillota > Bacilli > Caryophanales > Paenibacillaceae > Paenibacillus > Paenibacillus sp. JDR-2. Next base: position 4,875,530 of record NC_012914.1, read on the forward strand.
TCAATTGCCGCAACGGCATTTGCCGCCGATGTATTCTGAATGTCTACGGGAAGCTTGCTTGGATCTACCAGTGCCCAATAGGCGTATTTCGCTTGAAGCCGTTCGTCGAACAGCAGCGGCCAGTTATTGCGGTCGACCGGGAAGGTTCGCAGCCACGTATTTAAATCGTCCTTGCCCCAGAAAATAACGGCGGTCAGCTGATCCGCGTGCTTCCTGAATACATCGAAAATTTCCTTATACCGCTTCGCTTGTTTCACTTGAAGCTCCAATGGGAATGTCTCGTAAGCGTCATTGTCATTGGTATAGACGCTCATATCCAGCTCTGTTATCTGCTGCTCAATATTCAAATCCGTGAACGCCTGTATCATGTCATCGAGCTCTTGAACCTGCGGATACTCAATGCCGATATGCGTCTGATGGCCAACGCCGTCAACGGGAATGCCTTTATCCTTCAGACGTTTGATTAAGTCATGCAAATCCTGCCGCTTGTCCGGCATATTCGTATTGTAGTCATTGATAAACAGCTTCGCATTGGGATCCGCTTCATGCGCGTATTCGAATGCCTTCTCAATAAATTCTTCTCCCGCGATCTTATACCATAAGCTGTTGCGGAGACCGCCCGGCTGATTATCACCCGGCTCAAGCACTTCGTTCACAACATCCCATGCGTAGATCTTGCCTTTGTAACGGCCGACGACAGCGTCGATATGACGCTTCATCCTGGCAAACAGCAGCTCTTTGCTTGCCAGGTTTCCATTCTCATCGTAGAACACCCAGCTTGGTGTTTGAGAATGCCAGATCAGCGTGTGACCGCGCATGGCAATACCGTTCTCCACCGCAAAATCAACAATTTTGTCCGAGCGCGTGAAGTTGAACTGCCCCTCCTGCGGCTCCGTAGCATCCCACTTCAGCTCATTGCCGGCAGTCAAGCTGTTGAAATGCTTTTTAACCAATTGAGCATCCGGACTGTTTGGATCTTCGATTTCATTAACCAATACTGCCGTTCCCAGCTTGAAATCATCGGCAAATACATCCTTCAGGGACGGAATATCCTGCTGGATAACGATTGGTTCCGGTTCAGGAAGCTGTTCGATCGAAAAATCGTCCACATAAAAATCCAGTGTCGGGTTAGAGGATGCTTCAAAATAAACGGAGAGACTTTGTACCGGCTGCTTCAATTGATATTGGCCGCTAAACTTTACCCAACCGTCTCCTGTAACATTCCCGGAGGTAACTCCCTCATAATTCGTAGTTCCGTCCGTCGTACGCTGAACCGTCATCGATACCGATGAGGCGGCTGTTCCTGCCGGAAGCTTGACCCAAGCGGCAAGCGCATAGGTTTTCCCTTCCGTCATCATGGAGGTTACATCGAGCTGCGGGCCATTCCAGCCTTGCGATCTTCCCGTTACCTGAAGACCGTAGGACCCGGTGTGAGCAGCGACTCCCGAGGCAGACAGCACTTCATTGCCTCCGCGTCCATGCCAGCCTTGGACCGTGCCGTCTTCAAAATCCGTTGCCAATTTCACCGCACTTGCTTCCGCTTCCGCCTGCTTCGGCAGCATGCTCAAGGACAAGGACGCCAGCATCACGGCAATGGCAAGCACGCCTGAAAGAGAGCGTTTCAAACCTTGTTTCTTCATTAATACACCTCACCTTTCGCTTTTCGTGTATATTCCATTAACCGCCCTTACGAGCGGATCATGGCATCATTTCCCGCGGATAAAGGATGATGCGCCCTTCCTCCATCTCAACTCGCACCTTATTGCTGTCCTTGAAGCCCTCGGCATCCAAATAGCCTGCGGGAATCTGGAGACGTCCTGCCTTATCGAGAACCGCATATTCGATATGGCTTTTCTGCTCGGCTTGCAAATGCTCGGCATCCAGCCGTGCCAGCTCATCGGCATACGATTCTCTGCGGATCATCTCCGCAGAGGTTTTGCCGTCCCGGATCTGCACGACCCGATCGACCTTGCGGGCCAGCAGCGGGTCATGCGTGACGATCACAACGGTAATGCCAAGCGTCTGATTGAGGTTTCGGAACAGATCAAGCACCTGCTCAGAGGTCTTCGTGTCCAGCGAGCCGGTTGGTTCGTCCGCGAGAAGCAGCCTAGGCTCATTGGCTAAGGCGATGGCAATCGCCACCCGCTGCTGCTCGCCCCCGGATAGCTCGCTGAGCTTGTTTTTCAAGCGATGGCCGAGTCCAACCGCTTCTAACAGCTCGATTGCACGCGCTCTGCGCCGCCTCCCCTTCAGAAGAATGGGCAGCTCTACGTTTTCAAGAGCCGTCAGATAAGGAATGAGGTTGCGGGCATTGTTCTGCCATACAAAGCCGACTGTCTCTCGTTTATACTTCACAAGCTCCTTTTCGCCGAACGCCAGCAAATCCTTACCGTCTACGAACAGCCTGCCTGCGGAGGGCTTATCCAAACCGCCCAGCATATTCAGCAGTGTCGACTTCCCGCTCCCGGAATTGCCGATGATCGCCATCAGTTCACCGTCTTCCACCTGCATTTCCAATCCTTGCAAAGCAACCACCTCGAGATCGGCGGTTTTGTAGATTTTGACGAGCTCCTCGCATCTGATCATGGTTTATTCCTCCCCCAGCTTCAGCGCCTGAGCAATCCGCGTCCGGGACAGCCGGTAGCCGAGTATAAGCAGACCGATCGTGAGAGTAAGGCCTACGATACTGTAAAGCTGTAAATAATCGCTGAGCTTATAGACAATCTCGAATGGCGGAACCTGCTCGGCCGTCGCAAATGACATTTCGAACAGCGGAACGAACAGCTCGCTGGTCATATTGCCGATTAACACGCCGATAATGACGGCCGCGCCGGAGGTAAGGAGCTGCTCGCTGAGCAGCATGCCGATAATTTGCGGGAATGGAATCCCCATTGCCCGCAAAACCCCGTATTGCAGCGTTCGGCCGGATAAGGCGAGCACCCAGAACAACAGGAAGCCAAAAAAGCTGATCAGCATGGATATTACGAAGCCCAGCGTCATGACTCCATTGATGGCCAGGCGGAACGGATCATTCTTGGAAGTAATCAGCTCCTGCTTCGCATCATGCAGACCGGTCACATTGATTTTCGCTGCCGTCAATTGATCATAGACGGATTGGCTGGAAACGCCGTCCTTCAGCTTCAGCCACACTTCATAAGGCTCAACAGCCAGCCGGTTCTGAATCGTGCTTAAATGGCCGACGATCAGATTTGGCTTTGTTGGTTTTTCTTCGCCATCGGCAGCAGCAGGCAGCGGATTCCAGCCCGGCCAATAATCAATGATGCCGTAGACGGTGAACAAGGCTTCATCCAGTCCGTCCCAATAAATGGTTATCGGATCTCCTGGCTTTACCTTTGCAGCGTCAGCTAGCGACCGCGAGATGAGAACGGCCTTCGGATTGGTCGCCATAAGATTCAAATAGCTGTTGATTGGATAATCGAGAAGACCGTCCTTCATCCAGGTGGTTTGACCGAAATCCTTCGTATCGATGCCAACCAGCGTGGCTGCGCCGTTTGTTTTTTTCGCGCTGCCTGCGCTGAATCTGGCCCCTTCCTTCCGGAACACCTTGGCTGATGCTTCAACACCGCTCAGCTCTTGGAAAGGCTGGAATGGCGGTTCCGTATATTGCACCCGCTTCTCCCCGGAATTGTCTCCAATCCGATTCTGAAGCTCGGCCCCCTGCAGGCTTGGCGGAGGAGCGTCGCTTTCCCATCGCGTGGTCAAGGTCATATCTGCGCCGATGTCATATTTGATTTTGCCTTCCATGTTATCGTTGATGGTCCGGGCCGCATTGGCACTGAACAAACCGGTAGATACCGTCAAGATCAGAAATACTTTGATCGTCAAATACTGGCCTGAAGAACGGCTGATTTGTATAAGCGTGTTATACAGCGCCGGGGGCCACCACTTGCGCCCGACCCAATAAACAAGCCGAATAAACCATGGATAAATCCTTAGCACCAGCAGTCCGGCTCCCAGCGCAAATAGCGCGGGCATTAGAAACAGCAGCGGATCCACCTGCAGGTCATCCGAATTCAGGGCCAGACGCTTCAAATCCTCCTGCCGGTTATTGAAATTGTAGAGCAGATACAGAGCCAGGCCGGCAAGCAAAATATCGATGCCCGTCTTGTGCCAGAAGGAGATCCTGGTCAGCCTTGCCGCCTGCTGCTTATGGTTCACGATCGATACCCGGGTTGCGAGAAACGCCGGGATCAGGATAAGTACGATCGCTCCGGCTACAGCCGCGGCCGCAATTCTGTACGCATTGCTTGTCAAGCTGACCTCAAGAGCCGAGCGCTGCACAAATTCAAGAAATCCGCTCGCGGCCCCCAATACTTTCGTGAAGGTAACGCCAAGAAAAGGACCCACGGCGAGTGCGCTAATTCCTAGCATCAGGCTTTCAAGCGTATAAGCCGTCATAATCTGGAGCCGGCTGGCTCCTCGGCTTCGAAGCACGGATATTTCCGTTTTTTGCCTTTCAATGACGAGATTTGCGGCCATATACAGATAGAAACCAAGCATGAGCATCACCGGAGAATATAAAGACAGCATCATCACATCAAGTTTATCTTGCTTGCCTTGATAGGAGGCTATCGTCTCATTCGCGGGAATATTAATCTCTGCGGAACCAAGCCGTCCGCGGAAATAACTTCGAATCGCCCGATTGGCTTCGGTAAATGCCTCGATCTTATCAATGCCCATCTGTTTGTAGTCCAGCGCATAACGCCATTCCAGGTCGGATACCCTTACCTTGCCGTCCTTCGCGATAAATTCGCGCTCGAATTGCTGGAAGGGAATAATGAATCCGTCAGGCTCATCCGTCGCTAGAAAAGGCAAATACGGATCTGCTGCCGGATCGGTATCGATAATCCCAACCGGAATGACCCGGAACAAATGCTTATCCGCCGTCTCCGCCAAAAGTTCCTCCCCTAAATCGCGTTTAACGGAATTCAGAAACTTTTGCGTCACCACCGCTTCAAACAAGCCGTCCGTGCGGTCAACCGGCATTCGGCCGTCAATCAGACGCACTCTCTTTTCCATATCGGACAACGATTTGAAGCCTCCCGTTGTCTTTTGCGTCTTCTTCTCCTGCTCTGATGCGTCCGCTCCGTACACCTTCATCTTTTGGGTGAAACGCTGCTGATAAAAGGACAGCGCCTCCAATCCCATTCGCTCGGGAATCGATTGAATGTACCGGTCCGCACGTCCAATCGCCTGAGCCGTTTTCTGATCCATCTTGGTCGAAGAAACCGATGTGCTGACCCGCACGTAACCGGGATATACGGAATTCTTGCTTTGAACCAGCTGAAGCTCCTTCTGCAGAGTCCTCTCTAGAATGGCATTCGAATAAAGCGGCATTGAGCTGAAAAGAGCCACGCATACGGTCAGACCAAACCATAAATTCAACTGAAGCCATTTGTTGTTTGCCATCTTGCGGAGAATCATTGTCCATAACGCCATGCGTACACCTCATTCTTGCGCCCTGTCATCAAGGCTTCGTTGTACCGTCAATTGTTCAGAATGACCTGCTGTCCTTCCTCAAGCCCCTTAACGATCTCCACCTCGGTTGGGGTTGTTAGACCAACCTCGACATCCACTTCTTTTTTCCGCTCGCCGTCTGCAACCTGTACATAGGATCGGCCCATGTAAGACCGGATCGCCTTACGAGGCAGCACGATGGCATTTTCGCGTTTCTGAAGTTCAATGGTCATATCGGCGCTATGTCCGATTTGAATGCCTTCGGGCGCATGATCGATCCCCATAACAATGGTTACGGCATTGCCGTTCGGCTTTGCCTGATCCGTGCTGACCGGAGCGCTCGATGGAGACTGCAGCACTTTACCGGTATAGTCCTTTCCCTTGTACTTCAGGCTGACGGGCATCCCCGCCACCACGCCAAGCACATCCTTGGCATCCGATGCCACATAAGTCAATTGCATGCTGGAGGGGTCGGCCACCGTAACGATCGTTTGATAGGCATTTACGCGGTCGCCGGTTTTAATGGAATCGACATAGATCACCGTTCCCGAGATTGGGGAGTACAGCTGCGACTTGTTAAGCCTGCTTTGCATGGCCTGCAGCGATATTTGTTCCCGTTCAAGATCGATTTCCTTCAGCCGTTTGTCTGTTCCGGACGCTCCATCCCTCACGGCTTCGCTATACAGAAGCTGCACCCGCTCTACGCTCAGCTTTTGCAGCCTTACCTGCAGCGCCAGATCCTCTGTCTCCAGCTCGGCCAGCAGGTCGCCGGCCTTCACCTCCTGTCCAAGCTTGACATTAACGGATTTCAGCTGTCCGCCTGATTCGGTAAATGACAGCGTCTTCACATTCGAGGAGACAAAGGTTGCCGTACCCTTCAGCGAGGTTTGAATACTGCCGCGAGTTGCCTCTACCAGATCAAGCTTTTCCTGAACCGGCTGAATAAGCGGTGGCTGCAGTACCGCTTCTTCGCGGGGAAGGAGAGAACAGCCGGACAGTGTTAATGCAATGATCGCAAAGACAGCGGCCCGCTTTGTTCCCCTGCTAGATAAGAGGCATATGATTCGTTGTTTCGGATACAATTTTTCCATCCTCCAATGCAATAACATGATCGACGAGCTCCATAATACCCGGGTCATGCGTAGTAAGCAGAATCGTCATTCCGGAACGGTTAACCAGATCCCTGAACACCCGCATCACCTGCAGTCCCATTCGGCTGTCTAATTCCGCAGTCGGCTCGTCTGCGATCAGAAGCGCGGGTTCATGCGCAATGGCACGCGCAATGGCCACTCGCTGCTGCTCTCCACCGGACAATTCCATCGGACGATGCTTCATCCGTTCCCGCATGCCTACCCGTTCGAGAGCCCGTTCGGCTGCTTCCTTGTTCCCTTTCACCTGCGTTCCTGCTATCCGAAGCCCAAACTCCACATTCTCGTAAGCGGACATAAGCGGAATCAGCCCGAACGACTGAAAGACCAATCCGATCTCCTTGCGGCGCAAGGCATTCCTCTCTTTGGCCGATAAGCCGGTCATTTCTATCCCTTGAAAAAAAACCTGCCCTTCAGTGGGCTCATCAAGCGCGCTTAAAATATTAAGCAATGTTGTTTTGCCGGAGCCTGAACGCCCTTTCAACGCGACCATGGAACCGGCCGGAATATCAAGTTGGATATCCGACAGAGCCGTAACTCCGGCACTCCCTTTCCCGAATACCCGCTTTATGCCTGTTGCCTTGAGCAGTGTTTCTCCGTTTGTTACTGTCTGTTTAGTCTGCTTGGCCAGCATGATTCTTCCCCCCTTTCCCTTTTACAGCCGCTATTTCTGCCTTCTTTAAAAAGTGTAGTGCTAACGGAAAGAGGCAACAACCTGTCGGCTTTTGGTATAACACCTGCCAAGGTATAGATAGTGCCGCAAGCTTACGAAACGAAAAAAAAGCACGTTCCCAAATCGGAACGTGCTTTACTCTGAGCTTCCTTCTATTGTCCAATAATCTCCTTGACCACTTTTTTGGGACGCTGCTCCGTATCGAACAGAAGCGGCCAGTTTTTCCTTCCTCTGACCGGAAAGTGATCCAGCCAGGTATAATCATCCGCCGCTCCCCAGAAGGTGACGCTGGTCAGTACGTCCTTATATTCGCGGAACAGCCCGAAAAATTGCTTGTATCTTTCTTCCTGCAGTCGCATCATATCTGCCGTAGGGGCCGCAAGATCGGTTCGCCTATCGTCAAAGGCAAACATGGATACATCCATTTCGGTAATTTGCAGCTTTAAGCCAAGCGATGCATAACGTTCGATAGCTTCCCGGATCAAGTCCAAAGACGGATCAAACAGATTCCAATGCGCCTGGAGTCCGATGCCGTGAACAGGAGCCCCGTTCTCAAGCAGCGCTTTCACGAGGGAGTAAATCTTTTCTCTTTTGCCAGGATTGCATTCATTGTAATCATTGTAAAACAGTAGAGCATCAGGGTCGGCTTCATGGGCAAAGCGGAATGCCTGCTCTATGTAATCCTGTCCGATGCCATGCAGCCATTTGGAAGGACGCAACCTTTCTTCGCCGTCATCCGTCACGGCTTCGTTTACGACATCCCAGCAGTAGATCGTATCCTTGTATCGATTCACAACCGTCTCGATGTGAGACTTCATCCGGGCAAGCAGCAGCTCACGGCCTGCTATTCCTCCATGGCCGTCCTCAAACACCCAGTCTGGCGTCTGATTATGCCAAACCAGCGTATGGCCTCTAAGCTTCATGCCATTCTCACGGGCGAAGCCCGCAATCTTATCTGCTTGCTCGAAGGTGTACAGATGCTCCTTAGGATGAAGGCTCTCAAACTTCATTTCATTCTCAGCGGTTACGCTATTGTAGTGCTGATTCAACAGCTCGCTCTGGCTGACGATTGTGCGATGATTAACCGCCGCACCAATCAACAAATCATTTTGGAATGCTTCGGCTAACGATTGCTTATCCTGCTTATTAACTGTACTCTCCATGCTTAATCGCACCTCTTTCTTCCTTTAAAATTTTTACTATCGAGATTTGTTAAACCGTTCTCGTATAACGGAAGTAGTCAAAATCAACATAGCCTCCGGATTGCTTGGTTGCATAATTAAACAAGCCAATCCGGTAGCCCATGAAATGGTCCAGCGTGTACTTCATCTGCAATGGGCGTCCGATCGCTTTCCACTCTGCCCCGTCCGCCGAATAATAAAAATAGGCCAGATCAATGCTGTCGCGGAAATCAAAATCAATTTTCACGTAAATCCGGCTGCCGTTATATTCAAGCTTTTCCACGGTTTCCATTCCGCCGTCGCCTCGGTTTATCCCCATTACGACATAACGCTCACCATTGTCCGTCGCTTGTATGCCCACTGTGCCATACCCGCTTTGCAGTGCGACAAGACCGGCATAATCACCATCCTTCATAGCCGACAAATCAAGCACCGTTGTTCCGCTGCACGCCGGCCCTTCCGTCCGCTGGGTCAGCGTGTTGCGAGCCAATACGACGCGATCAACGATATCGCCGGTTGCCAAACGTAAATAACCCGGCCGGGAAGTGACTGACCAGCGCGAATTGTCCGGATTATGATTCCATTGCCAGTTCAATGCCAGCTTGTTCTCTTCGTAATCAAATTCATCGCTGATCACAAGCGGCCTAGACACCGACTCCGGTAAATTCGTCTTAAACGTAACAGGCGCTTTGCCGCCGTCGCCAATCACCGGCCAGCCATCCTGCCAAGTCATAGGCAGGATGCACGGAATCCGTCCGACCGCATCATGATCCTGGAATAAGAAGGCATACCATTCACCGGCCGGTGTGTCGATGATTCCGCCTTGCGCAACTCCCTTGTTGCGATAACCGAGATCATCGTCCAATATGACCTTGTATTCATAAGGCCCAAGCAGCTCCTTGGAGCGATAGCACAGCTCCCTGCGTCGGCCATGTCCGGTTCTTGGCCAGTCGATGAAGAACAAATAGTAATAACCATTCATTTTATAAGCATGACAGCCTTCAATACGCAGTCCAATGCCATCCCGCTCCCCTTCAAGCAGCAGTTGACGAATTCCGCCAGGCTTAATGGAAGCTGCATCCGCTGTTAGTTCGTTCATATAAATATCTCCATTGCCGCTGAATACAAAGACGCGGTCTTCATCGAAGAGGAGTGCCGGATCATGCAGCAGCCCCTTGATCACCGAGCGTTCCCATTTCCCATTCTCAATATCTTCGGTCCGGTAAATATAAAATTGCTGCATATCGTTACTGGAGAAGCAGACATAGAAGGTTCCGTTATGATAGCGCAGGCTGGATGCCCAGGAGCCTTTTCCGTAAATACCTTTGCCGTCCGCTAGATTGTGGGCAGCATGATCTTCGATCCTGTCAAATACGTAATTGACAATCTCCCAATCCTTCAGATTGCGAGATTTCATAATCGGACAGCCAGGCATGGAGTGCATGCTGGTGCTGACCATGTAAAAAGTGTCTCCTACGCGAATCATATCAATATCCGGTACATCCGCCCAAATAATCGGGTTCGTTATAATAGTACTGCTCATTGGAAGTTCCCTCTCTTTCTTAATTAATAGATTTAAAGGACATCTTCCAGCTGCCGCCTGCTGTGGGCATCTAGGATTCGCCAATCGGCAATCTCGCATCGTTTGCCATTCATATCCGTCAGAACGATCCGGTTGCCTCCCGGGAATTGAAGATGCTCGTGCAGATTTCTCATCGTCAGCCGCGTTTCTCCGAGATGGGTCTCGATTTCCCATTTCCACAAATCCGACTTAAACTTCACGCTGGTTATATGTTGTACTTTAGGAAGAAAATATCGGAATTGAAGTTCCTTCTCCAGTTCAGCGGCGCATTCAGCCGACAATTCCGTAATATTGCGGATAATGCCTAGCTCTTTCCCCTCAGTCGTTCTTACCGAAATATATTCGGAAGCAAACCGGAAAGGAAAGGTCCGGCAGATAACTAGTTCTTCGTACGGCTTACCGTCCACCACGCCTTGCAGAACGCCGCCTTTGCCGCGGCTGAAGTAGATCTCTTCCGGCTTAAACATCCGGATATCGTATAGGTCTGCCATCAGCCTTCTACCCCCTTAATCTGAGACAGCTCTTTCTGCGCATCCACAAGCTTGCGGTAAAACCCTTTTTCCTTGCCCAGAAGCTCTTCGTGGGTGCCGACCTCAACAATTTTGCCATGGTCCAATACGACCAGCCGGTCAGCATTGCGGAGTGTAGACAGCCGGTGGGCGATGGCGAATGTTGTCCGCCCTTGGATAAGCCGGGAGATCGCCTCCTGAATCTGCTGTTCCGTTTCCGTATCAACGGATGCCGTCGCTTCATCCAGAATCAGAATGCGTGGATCATGGATAATGGCCCTTGCAATTGCCACGCGCTGCTTCTCGCCACCGGAAAGTTTATGCCCTCGTTCCCCTACGCGTGTGTCGTAGCCGTCCGGCAGACGGACAATAAACTCATGCGCATTCGCAATTTTGGCTGCCCGCATAATCTCCTCGGGCGAAGCATCGGGCTTCGAATATGCAATATTATCCGCTATGGAACCGTCGAACAGGAACGTCTCCTGAAGCACAACCCCGATCTGCTTCCGCAAATCGGATTGGCTGATTTCCCGGATAGAGATACCGTCGATATAGATATCTCCTTCATCCGTATCATAGAACCGGCAGATCAGATTGATAAAGGTTGACTTGCCTGCTCCGGAATGCCCCACGAGACCAATCATCTCGCCCTGCCTCACCCGGAGATTGATGTCTTTCAGTACAGGATGATGTTTCTCATAGCCATAGGTGACTTTATCGAATCTAACCAGACCTTGAATGGTCCCAAGAGCTGCTGGACGATTAGCTTCCGGAACTTCCGACGGCGTATCCATTATTTCGAATACCCGGTGGGCGGCAGCCATGGCATTGCTTGCCCAGTTAATCATTTGGCTGACCCATTGCAAGGGTCCAAACAACATGCCGAGATAAGCAACAAGAGCCATTAGAACCCCAAGCTGCATATTCTCATGAAGCACCTTGTTACCGCCGTTATACCAGATGAGCAGCGTCCCTATTCCCGCAATAAAATTAAATGCCGGGAACATGAACTGCCATAGCCCCTCCATCCGGATATTGTTCCGAACTACTTCGACATTGGCACTTGCATAACGGCTCATCTCCTCCCGTTCCCTGCCAAATGCCTTAACGACACGGATACCCTGCAACGAATCGCCAACAAGCGTATTCAAGCGGAAGATTGAGCGCCATTGCTGGTACCAACGGCGCCCTATCTTCGGCCAGATCGTCATCGACACTGCGATCATGACCGGTACGGGCAACAGCGCAAATAGCGATAACTTCCAGTCCAAGCTCAGCATAATAACGAATATCGCGACGATTCGCAAAGATTCTCCGCACACAAAGACGACTCCGTCTGTCATGAACTGCCGCATCGCTTCCGAATCGCTGTTCACGCGCCCGATAAACTGCGAGGTTTGCCGGCGGTCGAAGAACGAGATGGAAAGACGCATTAAAGAACCGTATATATCCCTGCGAAGATCCCCCATTAGCTTAGAACCGACCCATACGCCGATGTATCCACGTACAGTCTGCATGACTGACAGCATCAAGGTTGTAACGCCTAACCCGAGAATAAGAAACAATAATATCGAGCCCTTATTCTGGGCCTGAAGCACATCGTCGATAATGACTTTTGTCAAATATGGCGGGACCAACTCAACCAATGTGGTCAGTATAAGCATGCAGGCTGCTGCTGCCAAATGTCCTTTATAGGGCTTGGCGTAGCGCAGCATCCGGGCAGCGGCTTTACCGCTGTTCATGCACAGCTGGCAAACCTTCGTGCCTTCATGAAGCGGATTGCCGCAGGTTGGGCAATGCTTAGGAATATCTCGCTCCGATAATACCGGCAGCTCTTCTCTCTTCGCAAGCGCACTGATCAGCTTTGCCGCAAAGTTGAATACCGGCGTCATTGCTGCCGTATAACGCGCTATAACAACGGGACAATCAACGGTATCCGCGAGCAGCATACCGCCTCCTACCGCTGCGACAGCACGTGCTTCTTTCAATTCGCTTACTGCTAACTGGATAGCCGGCGAACCATCTTTCTGCCACACCTTGATGTCTTGGTCCGTTACTGCCAGCCATTGTTCTCCGAAGCGGCCGTCGAACAGCAGGTCGGTTTTCACGCTAAACAGCAATTCTCCTGTGATCTGCTTCCGCAGCTGCTCAGGCAGTTGATCCATAATGGACATAGTCCCCTCCTGCTTTATTGGATATAGCCGTCACATCGTAACTGGCGCAACAAGGAAAGTTTAGCTCTACCCGTCAGCTCCAGCAACCTGCCGGATTTCGGCTCTATTACCCGTCAAGTTATAGATAACCGGCACATTTCATATACGGCCGCCAAACATAGCCTCAGCAGAAACAACAATTGTCCATATGGAAGCAACGTCAAGCTATAGGCTGCCGCAGCCAACCTATGTTTAAATACTTGCGAATCATTCAAAATTCAAATCCAGCCCTTGTCTGCGGGCACAAGAAAGGAACGTGTAACTTTGGATAAGCCTCTTGGCATAACTCCCGCTATGGGATGGAATTCATGGAACACTTTTACCTGGGACATCAATGAACAGTTGATCCGGGATGTTGCCGACCGATTCGAATCGGATGGATACCAAGCAGCAGGTTATGAATATATCGTCATTGATGATTGCTGGAGTCTGAAGCAGCGTGATCAGCAGAGGAATCTTGTTGCTGATCCAGCCAAATTTCCAAGCGGGATGAAAGCACTCGCCGATTATATCCACTCGAAAGGCTTGAAATTCGGGATGTATTCATGCGTTGGCACCCATACCTGTGCAGGCTTTCCCGGCAGCTTTGAGCATGAATTTCAAGATGCCCAATTATTCGCTGAGTGGGGCGTCGATTATTTGAAGTATGATTATTGCTTCAAACCCCGGCATATCTCGGGAGAGTTGCTGTACAAGCGAATGAGCCTTGCCCTTAAAAACAGCGGACGGGACATTCTTTTATCTGCCTGCAACTGGGGCGAGGATAATGTCTACCAGTGGATACGTGAGTCAGGTGCCCATATGTACCGGTCAACAGGCGATATTCAAGATCACTGGGATTCCATTAAAAATCTGGCCCTATCACAGCTGGACAAGGAATGTTATACCGGATCCTTCTGCCATAATGATCTGGATATGCTGGTTGTCGGCATGTACGGAGGCAGCAATAACACGTTTATCGGCAGTAAAATAGGCGGCTGCAGCGACAATGAATACAAGACTCATTTCTCATTATGGTGCTTAATGGGTTCTCCGCTTATGATTGGCTGCGATATCCGTACCGCTAATCCGGAGACCACAAATATTTTGCTCAACCCGGATCTGATCGCTATCAATCAGGATATGGAAAGCCGCGGAGCCTACCGGATTAAGCCGGAGCCCCAATGGTTCCATGCTGATGATGTCTTTATGCTGGTAAAAGTACTGACGGACGGCGACGTGGCTATCGGCTTCTTCAATCTAAGCGATAATCAGCGGGAGCTGTCGCTGCAATTTTGGGATATCGGTCTTCCTTACGCTTCCGGCTTCTCCTTATTGCTGTATGACTGCTGGGAGCATAAGGAGCTTGGCATGTTCAAAGAGCGGTTCGCTCCCGTTGTGCCTGCGCATGACTGCCTGATTGTCCGTGCCAAGCTGGTTAAATAATGAACAGCAAAACTTGCATGAACTGTCAGGCCTCTCTTCAGGCGGACGAGAAAGCGATATACATGAAGCTTGTCTCCAGAACGGCCCAGCAATTCTTATGCATGGATTGTCTCGGAGCAAAGCTTAACTGCGGACGGGAGCCCCTTGAGAAGCTGATACGTTATTTCCGGGAATCCGGCAATTGCGTCCTCTTCCGTTAATGCTTCTGGTCATGGCCATGCAGCGTCATATACTCAGAAGGTGTATATGACGTTGCTTTCTTAAATACCTTTGAGAAATAAAGCTGGTCTTTGTATCCTACCGAGCAGGCGACCGACTTGATAGACAAACCGGACGACATCAGCAGCTCCCGGGCTCTCTCCATCCGGTATGCGGTCATATAGCCGGAAACAGACATTCCGGAAGCCTCCTTGAACAAACGAAACAAATAGCTCCGCTCCAGGCTGACAGCATTCACAATATCCGATACCGTCAAGGTTGTCCGCCAATAATTAATCATGATATATTCCTTCGCCAGCTGGACATAATCAATCGGTTGAGCTTCTCTTGGATAGAACTCCACATAATAGGAAAGAAGCAAACGCAATTGAGCTTCCGTTCTCATTTTTTCAAAGTGCCTCGTATCAGCGCCTACGACCTGAGGGAAATATGGCTTTAAATCAGCCGGACATGCGGCAACTACAGGTTTATCCGACTCAAGCCCGGTCATCGCTATCAGCCGCTTCGCCTCGTCTCCTTTAAACTCGATCCATACATATTCCCAAGGATCCTCGGGATCAGGATAGTAGTAGATCTCCGTTTTCGGAAAAATCATGAAGCTATCGCCTGTCGATAACGGATACTGCTGATTATTGGTCTCCAGCGTTCCCTTTCCGCTGATTATAAAATGCAGAGCATAGATATCACGTACGCCAGGTCCCCACTTATGCCTGTTGGCAGGCTTATAGCCGCTATAGGTACAAATTAACTGACTGCTGTTAAATGCATCAAACAACCTCATAGAATTTCCTTTCCAAAAAAAGACCGCGGCTTTGACTGGCCGCGATCCTCTCCTGTTATTGGCCGAACTGCCAGCTATGCAGCTTAAACAGCTTGCTGTCGGGCTGTCCCTTGAACAAGAGGTATAAGTCATGTACGCCTACCGCACCGCTTACCTCCGTTTGGTATTCCGCTGCTTGGTCACCCGTTGCCTGAACCGGCAAGGTTCCGATCAGCTTGCCATCCGCCGCATCCAGTCGCAGCTCAACGATTGCAGCTGCCGCTGCCTCCGATACCGAAGCCGCAAACCCGGAAGCGCCATTGCTTCCGAAATCAACCTTCGATAACGCAATCCAATCGCCGCTGTCAATATCGGTTACGGTCAAGCTGCCATCCGGGGAAGCTTCCGTGGCAATTCCCGCATTCCATCCTATCGTTGCCGACTCTACGGACTCATAAGGATTAAATAATTGAATTTGAGCTGCGCCTTCGTAATTTGCCGTAATCTCTTGAATCGACCGATCGGCATCCCGGAACTTAAGCTCATTCAGATGCGTAGAACGGTAACCCTTCGGAACTCCCATCGCTTTCGACAAGGTTTGAGCATGGTAAGCAATATACCAGGCATTCTTAAACTCGAAGATAACGTGATGATTGTTGCCGCCTACTCCGAAGAAATGTCCGGGATTTTTCAGAATCGTTCCCCGGTACGTCCACGGTCCCATCGGACTGTCGCTGGTCATATAGGCGATCTCTCCTGCAGGAGGGCTGCCCTCCGGACGGTCGCCGTTATAGAAATTCGAGCAATACGTAAAATAATAAGTCCCGTTATATTTGTTAATGCCGGCATCCTCAAACATAAATGGGGCCGGGATAACCTGCGCTTCTCCTACTACGCTGATCATATCGTCTCCAAGCTGCATGACCCGTGCCGTATCCGGACTTTCATCCTTGCCCTCCGGCACACCGCCGCCGAAGTAGATATACGCCTTGCCGTCATCGTCCACGAGCACGGCCGGATCGAATAACCAGGTAACCTTCTCAACGCCTGGAGTTGATCTTAAGATCAGCGCTTTTCCGATTGGATCCTTCCAAGGGCCGGTTGGGCTGTCGCCTTCCAGCACGCCAATTCCGCTCGCATTGTTCGCAAAATAAAGGAAAAACTTGTCTTGCCCATTAATGACCTTATGGGCAATAGCAGGAGCCCAAGATTGCGTGGCCCATTTGGCAGCGCCTTCAGAACCCGCAACGTTGATGACCCCATGATCCGTCCAGTTCACCAGATCCGCAGAAGAAATAATGCCAATCTTGTTAATGTTGCCGTACGTATTATCCTTCACGCTTCCATCCTCGCCATATTCGAGCACGTCATTCGTCGTATAAAGATAGACGCGGCCATCAAATACGAGAGCGTAAGGATCAGCCCCGAATTTATGCGAGACAAGCGGATTTCCTTGCGGCGGTACTTTACCTACTGCGCTAGCCAGTTTTACCTGTAAATCTTCCATTGTTAATTCCTCCTGATTCGTTATCGAATGATGGGATGCGATCAATAGAATAAGAACGGCTGTAAGGCAGCCTAGTCCTACAGCAATGTTCAGATTAATCCGTTTTTTCATGGTTAGCTCCTCAAGTCTGGGTGAGAGCGTCCCGATATTCCTGCGGCGTCATGCCTGTAGCTTTCTTGAAAAATCTCGTAAAGGAATGCGCCGCTTCGTAGCCTACCTCAACAGCGACCTCGCGCACCTTGAGCTCATCCTCCTTAAGCAACTCCTTGGCTCTCCTAACCCGGCAATTATCGATGTATTCGGATAAATTGACGCCGCATTCCAACTTGAAAAATCGAGATAGATAAGAAGGATTGAAATAATTGATCTCGGCCAGCCGGACAAGCGACAAATCCTCGTTTAAATGCTCATTGATATAATGACAAATTTTATCAATGACGGTGGCCGCATTTTCTTTATTTTCCGGACTTTTCACCTTAAACAGCTGATCCGTTACCTGCCTTAAGTATCGAACGGCTTCTTCCATGGAGGAATGCTCATCCAGGCGCATCAGCTTGCAATAATCGCTAAATTCGCCGCAAAGCCCCGCGCGGTTAATATGCGCATACAGAATAAGCGCTATCGAATAGTAAATTTCAATCTTTCTATTAATAGAACTGTTCGCATGGAGCATCGCCAAGCTTAATTCCTCGAAGATTTCGTCGAATTTCTCGGGTTTGCCCGCATCCAGGAACGCTGCCAGCATTTCCGCTTTCGGGGCTACTTGTCCCTCTTCTTTCCTGTGCAGTTCGTGCGGCTCTTCAAGCTGTTCGCCACGGTCTGTCACAATAATCGTCATGCCTTCTCCGCCGATTCTCATGAGCTGCAGCTGGCGAAGCCGATCATATTGCCGGTTTATGGCTTCCCAGCCGCAGGAGCCACCGCTTATCGTGAAAGCTACGGGCAAACGCAGGGATTGCAGGCAGGTCTCCTGAATTAATTCCAATGTACCTTCCAGGTAGCGAACCAAATGGTTATAAAACTTCTCTTCCTCATGCTCGGAGGGCTGCAGCAGCCATAAGAGATCCCCTTGCTTGTCTACAATCCCGATTTGTCTCGTTTTCCCGGACAAATAAGAATTGCACACCATTCGCGCTTTTGTAAGAAGTCCGCTTCTTTCAATATAAGAGGCACCCTCCGGATACGATAAGTGCCCCATGACAAGGAGTACGGGAGAAGCCGGATTCAGGCCAATGTTCATTTCATGAAACTCATCGGTCAGCCTGTCCTTGTCCAGACCATGTCCATGGCTTTCCTGGAGCAGATGCCGAATGTAATCCCCTTGGGCCATCTGCTCAAGCGTATGAAGCAGCTCGCGGGACTGCTCGAGCATTTTGCTCATCTGATTCTCGTGCTCGATCTCCTGCATCACTTCCTGAACGGTTGCCGTAACCTTGTCATAGCCCTCCGTCTTCAGCAAATAACGGACCTTCGGCATCTGTATGGCTTTATACGCGTAATCAAATTCACTAAAGCCCGTCAGGAAGATGACCTTGCATCTTGGCCAAAAGGCTTGAATCTCCTCCGACAGCTCGAGACCGTTCATGCCCGGCATGCTGATATCGGTCAATACGATATCAATCCTCGTCCGCGACATCCAATGCAAAGCCTCCTTCGCAGAGTAGGCCTTGCAGACATCCAGCTTCTCCGGCATAAGCCGATGGAACACCTCGTATAGCGAGTCTGTAATAATGTCTTCATCATCAACAATCAGCAATCTATACAATAACGCCAGCCCCCTCAAGCTTGATTCTGATCTCCACTTTGAGGCCATTCAACTCGCTTTTGGACAGAAACAAGCCGCTGCCTTCTCCATAAGTCAGAACTATACGCCGGTGGATGTTGATCATGCCGGTCATTTCACCGGATTCCCCTTTGCTGTCCAATCTTTCTTGCAGGGCATCAATCTGTTCGTCCGTGATCGGATAGTCGCCGTTATTTTCCACAATAATTCTCGCTTCTTCCTCATTCATGAAGAAGGAAACGCGGAGCAAGCCTTCATTTGTCATTTTCTCCAGGCTATGCTCGTAGGCATTCTCGATAATCGGCTGAATGATCAGCCTAGGCACCCGGATTCGCTCCATGTTCCCCGGCAGCTCATCGAACTCTACCTTGATTCTTCGGGAGAATCGGAGCTTCTGAATTTCGGTATACATGCCTGAATGCCGGGTTTCTTCAGCCAAGAGAACGTTATCCTCTCCGTTGCGGGTGATGAAGCGGTAATACTCGCCTAGCATGTTCGTGAAGAGCTGAACGCGCTCCAAATCCCCCGTTTTCGCCAATGAGTTTAGAATAAAAAAGCTATTGTACAAAAAATGCGGTTTAATTTGGGATTGAAGCTGCTTAAGTTCTGCTTTCTGCATCATCATCGTTTGTTTGAAATCTTGATCGATCAGCGTCTGCAGCTTCTTAATCATCTGGTTGAACCGGTTATACAAATAGCCGAATTCATCCTTCTTCTCATGGTCAATATGAATGTTGAGTGCACCTCCTTCCATCTTTCTGAAGCTCTGTACTAATAACAGCAATGGCTTATGAACAAACTTATACGTCGATAAGGCATAAATAACAATGGCACAGCATGATGTCAGGGCGAATATCCATGCCCAGTTGTTAAACCCGTTCAAAGGCTTCTTCACTACCGATTCGGGCAAATAGGTAATGACAGACAATCCCAGCGGTTCGGAATAAGCCTTATCGAGATGATATTTTTTATCGCCGATTTGCGTGATCAGCGTATTTTCCTCGGCATGAAGAGCACCAATCACAGAGCTCTGCAAAACATCCGAGGTATCTCCATTACTAGCCAATGTATATCCCATTTTATTGGAGATAAGGAATGAGCCGCTCTCTGGATAAACACTTATCTGCTGCAGCGATTCTCTGAGCTTATCCATATTCAATTCAATCTGGACGATAAATACAGGATCCCCCTCCTTGCCTCCGTATTTAGCAGCGCTGAGGTGAAGGGAATGATCATAGAGGATGAGACGCGCTTCCTTCTTATCCACTTCATTGTGAAAATAATTGAAGCTGAGCCGATTGAAATCATCAACTCCATTGTTTGAGGAAATCGTCTTCTGAATAGTCCGCACATGAACGTAAATATCTTTTATATAAACGCTGCTATTCTTAATAGAAGTAAACCGGTGAAGCAAATAATCGATGCTGGCCTTCTTGTCGGCGTTATCCATCAAATTCCAGGTAACCGCCAGTTTGTTCAAATCATTATCCTGCAAAATATCGTATTGCTGAATTTCCAGCCATTCGATTTGATGATCCAAATCTTCCAGGTAATAAGAAAGCTGGGCAGTCGTATTTTTCGATATCTCATTACTGGCATTTGCATAACTCCAGTTGTACAGGTACACCCCCAGTAAAATAATTGGCAGGATAACAACTAAATTCGTAATAATAAGCCTGACAAATAAGGCATTTCGCCATGACTTAGCGGGCAGTCTTATCAAGTGAATACCTCCGTTGTTCATACCACTGATTAACCTCGGCTGTTATTTTGTCGCCGCCCAGCTTGTACCAGTCCTGTACGAATTGGTCGAAGTCATCAATAGGTCTGCCCAAAATAATGTTGATGTAGGTTTGATCCTGCAGATCGCTAAGGATCTGCTGCAAGTCAATCATGGTATCTGTAGGAGCGCCTACAAAACTCTCGTACAGCAGTTGCTTGTTTTTCTCATACTGATCAATGATGGAAAACGCGCCTGTTGGACCATAAGTCTTAAACCAGCCCCAGCCTGATTCGCCAGCGTCTCCCGATAGATACTGATCCATTCTCTTCTTGATATAGATGGCTTCGTCTTTCAAGTTCGCCTGATTACCGGTCTTGCGGGCTTCTTCAATCTGCCTGTAAGCCTCCAGGTTCTTTCTTGTAGGAGACGGGGTAACCGGAGACAACTGCCATACCGCGTAAGTCGTGTTGTAATACTTCTCGTATTCAGCGGTCTGCCCCCAGTTCTTCTCCAGATGCAGATTAAAGAGCTTCACGATAGCTTCCGGATGCTCGTAGCCTTTTCTGACTGCGAAAAAGGTGTTCGTATTGAATTTAAGGGGTACCTTTGGTGCATGGCCCGTTGCAGAAACAATGGGATAAGCCTGCCAATCCGCACCCGGATCATTGTTCCGGCTCGTTTGCACCAGAAAAGAAGCCCACTGCTCCCCGTAGATCATTCCTATTTTCCCGGCAGTTATAAGCTTGCCTGCCTTATCCCCGTCCTTTAAAGCGAATTCAGGATCAAGCTGGCCCTGGTTGTACATATCCTGAATCACCTTCAAAGCCGTTTTCACTTCCGGCTGAATGCCTCCGTACACCAGCTTTCCTTGCTGATTCTTGATCCAAATATTCGGGAAAGCGTCATAACCGGCCATAAGGTCAACAAGTCCCATAACCGGGTCACCCAAATATTTCGTTGCTGCAATCCCGAAGGTATCGTCCTGGCCGTTGTTATCCGGGTCTCCGTCTGTAAACGCTTTCGAAATCGCCAGTAAGTCATCCATCGTTTTCGGCGGCGACAGCCCCAGCCTCTTTAGCCAATCCGTTCTGATCCATAATACATCCGCGTCTTCAATCGAAGAGCTTGTCTGTGGAATACCCATCAGCTTGCCATCGATTGTTGCCGTTTCAAACGGGCCGTCACCTTCTTCGCTAAGTACTTTCTTCGTAAGCGCGGAAGCATATTTTTCATACACAACCGTCAAATCCTCGATCAAGCCGGCGTTACTCAGTTCCCTAAGCTGCTGGGCACTTACCTGCACAACATCCGGAATATGTCCCGATGCAATCGATGCGCCAAGCTTCTGACGATACAGATCCCCTTTCGCCGTCCAATCATATTTGATCTTGATTCCCAGAGCTTCCTCGGTAAGTCTTGTCCACCGGTTATCTTCCAGCGTTTCTCCCGGCAAGTTGCTTATTAAGCCTTCTAATCCTTCACCGACTTCTCTTACAAAAGACAGCTCAATAGGCGGAACATAACGGCTGAGCGGACGATCTGCATTCGATACCGGTACCGGCGTATTCGAATTCTCATGCTCTTCCGGCGGCTTGGCGTTGTTTTCATTCTTGCATGCAGATAAGGCTGATAGAAGCATCAGCGCAGCAAGCATAAGCTTTATCTTGTTTATCCTTGGCCTTGGTATCCGCAACAGGATTACCCCTTTTCACTCGGGCGCAGCTGCGACGAGCTGTATGTAATTCATTATCTGGGCAGAGACCCGATAATACAATACGCATCTCTTTATGTCGTTACCCGTTGTTTACTTTTTAGCAGAATCCAATGTACGGGAAAAGCACGAGTATAGGCAAGGCCGATTGCTCCATTATCAAACAGGCTAACCCCCATAATTAGACAGGTGTTCAACGCTTGCACCCGAATAGTACACTCTTTTCTGCAAGCGCATACAATGACAACCCCCATGCAACCAAATTTCAAAGGAGTTGGATATTAATGAAAAAGAGCAATTCAAGCTGGATTCTGAAGCTGTTCACCCTAATGGCGCTTATGCTAACGCCATCCTTGCTGAACAGTCATCCGGCGAAAGCGTGGTCGGGAATGACCATGTCCAAGCTTCATGCAAGCGGCAATCAGCTGGTGAACAGCAGCGGGCAGCCCGTGCTCCTGAGCGGATGGCATCAACCTTCCGGTTCGTATTGGACGTACCAGGACAGCAAATATTATCTGGATCAATACGGCGGGAACAGACATGCGGCGGTTCTGGCGTATCTGAAGGACATTACGGATACTTTCACCAATACATCAAGTAAATACGGCAACAGCCACGGCTGGTATATGAACCAGGTTCGCTTGTTTATCGATCGCGAGGACATGGGCGATGTCGCGGCAGGCACATACAATTTCGCAGGACTGCAATCCGTAACCCAGGACGTTATCATTCCATACATCAACTATGCCAAGACCAAAGGGGTATACGTCACGCTTGGCCTTGACTTCACTATTCTTAATAACCAGGCGACAACGCAAGCCAATCTCGATAAATTCAATCAAATCTGGGGTTATCTGTCCTCCCAATCGGCTATCAAGAGTGCGGATAACGTCATGTTCGAGCTTATCAACGAGCCCGTTCAAGCCTTCGCCAACGGCTCCTGGGGAGGCAATCCTGCGCAAAGCGACTTTGTTGCCTACTGGAATTCACTCAAGACCTTCCAGAATTCCATCATTTCCACGATCCGGAATAACGGTGCAGACAATGTGATCTGGGCGGCCGGGCTTGGCTGGGATCAATACTACCAGCTGTGTGCTTCCTATCCGCTGACGGATCCGCTCAACAATTACGGGTATGCCGTTCATTGGTATCCGGGTTACGGCGCCCATGACGATTATGCCGCTCTTCAGCAGATCTGGGATGATACGATCAAGCCTTGCGCCAACAATTACCCGATCAATATTACCGAAACGACATGGTTCAAGACGTTATCCGGCGACTCTTCTTATTGGGACCTGTTCAACGGCTCCAACGAGGGCTTCGGCAAAAATACGAAAGCCATCTTCACGGCGGCGGGCAATGTCAGCATAGCCGTTCATATGAACGGTTTCTTGCTCGAGCCCGGCACCAGAAGCTCCTTCGCCGATCCGACGGCCGGCTTGAAGTACGACGGCAATACAGCAAGGGACGGAATGGCCCGGTTTATTTTCGAATGGTATTATGAGCGGGCGCAGCTGCATCCATGGAACGGAATCTGGAATGGCATCCAGTCGGGATCGACCTACAAAATCATAAACCGGGCCTCGGGAAAAGCGCTTGAGGTACCGGGGGGCCAGAATACGAACGCCTTGCAGCTTCAGCAATATACGGATAATGGCGCTACCGCCCAACAATGGGTGATTACGGATCAAGGTACCTATAACAATTACTATAAACTTCGAAGCGTCAGCTCTTCCGACAACAAAGTCATGGACGTACGCAACGGGACAAAGAACAACGGGGAAGCCATTCAGCTCATGTCCGATTACAATAATACCGCTCAGCAGTTCCGGCTGATTAAGCTGAGCAGCGGATATTGGAGCATCATTAACGTAAATAGCAACAAAGCAGTTGAGGTTGCCAATTCTTCGACAAACAACTCCGCTTTGATCCAACAGAATATGTATCGGGGCAACCCGAATCAGCAGTGGCAACTGGTGAAAATCAACTAGCACAACAAATGGGGCAGCCCTTTTTCAAGGTGACTGCCCCATTCATTCTTAGGACGTTTCATCGAAAGAGCATGTTTTCTCATCCCCCTGATCTATTAACCTATTATTTTAATAGTAACTTCTAAAGAATGTATATTCCATTATTGGATGTTTGGAGATATCCTCTTTCATTATAGATCGTGCAGTAGGAATATGCCGTTTGAAAGGAGAGTCTAACGGATGAACCATATCCACTATGTGGGAAGCGATGCTGCGCATGACGGTAATTTTGTTTTTGATATTCCTCAAGGCCATCACTGCTGGCTTCTGGTCATTACCAAGACTCCGGCACAATTTTGGGTAAACGGAGATCTCCAAAAATACCCCTCTCAAAGCGCTGTCCTGTATCGAGCACATCAGAAAATCTATTACAAAGCTTGCGCCGACAGATACGTAAACGACTGGATCCGCTTTGAATCGGACGAACCGTACGTTTCAAACATTCCGTTTGGGATTCCATTCTCGCTGGATGATCCGGATTATTGCCACAAGTTGATCGAACTGCTTGTGATCGAGCATAATTTTAATAGAGATTACAAGAAGTCTTCCATTGATTGTTTGCTGCGAACCTTGTTCAACAAGCTATTGGAGTCCTATTGCCATGACGGTTTTACAACGCAATACTACGATCTATTACGCCTGCGCGCGGCTATTCAAAATAGCCCGGACGATCATTGGACGGTTCCGAAAATGGCGGAATACGTCCGAATCAGCCCGGGCTATCTGCAAACCATTTACAAAAAGACTTTCGGAATATCTTGCATGGAGGATGTCATCAACTGCCGTATTCGTCTTGCCAAAGAATATTTGTTCCAAGGTTCCCGATCCATTCATGAAGTTGCCGATCGATGCGGATACCAAAACGTGGAACACTTCTGCCGGCAATTCAAACAAGTGACCGGCTTCTCGCCAAGAAATTTCCGGTTACAGGCCAGCCATTCCGAACAGGTTCAGGAACATCCGGTTATTTGACCTGAATCAACCGATTCGCTTTAAAATATTCCTTTACGAGGAACTTCATCCCGTCACTTGGCTGCTCCCTGACAAATTCAGCTGCATCCGCAAACTTCATTCCGAACGGAGCATCCGGCGTATAAGCTTCCCACTGCGGCAGTTCCTCTCCCGTTGAATCTAAGCCATTCGGATTTCCGGTACGGATGAAGTTCGCCCAGTAGTTGCACATTTGCCGGGCGAGATCGTAGTGTTTACCAACGAACGGCCTCCAGCATTTGGCCAGGGTCTCGAAAAAGAACCAAAGATCGACCGAATGGAACGTTCCGGGATTATCCCATCCCGGAATCTCGGCATCGAAATTGTAATAATAAAGAGGCGTATGGCCCCCCGTATCGGCATTTGCTTGCCCTGCAATCCGAATGGCGTATTCGATGCCGTTTACCGAAGCCTTCTTAATGACTTCTTCCAGGTTGCCTGTTGAATATTCGCAAAGCTCCAGGAACGCCTTGGCATCTTCACCGAACAGATTGACGGCCAATTGTTGGAATTCCTCCAATGAACCCGCATGAGGAGCACTGATAAATTCGGACGATGTATGACCGAACATAACCGGCACCTGCAATCGTTTGTTTTGAAGGAATAGCTCCAGCGAGTTCCCCACGTTAAACTTATGATCTACGACGGTCCCCCAGAAAGCTTTATATTCCACTATCTTATCCCGTAAATAGACGGCATCCAGATTTCGCGCTTCTTCAAGCGAGGTTACTCCGAGATAGTCAAAAAACTGGATGCCCTCCTGTTCGGCTTCCTCCAACGAGCGGAGAAACCTTGGCATTCCGGCGTTCGGATATAGCGGGGCAAATAATCCGCTCTGTACAATCGCTCTCTGAAAAAGTTCGCTGTTCTGCGGTGAAGTCAGCTGGTTCATGACACTGCCGCCGCCAGCCGATTGTCCGCCAATCGTTATATCGTCCGGATTACCGCCGAAAGCGGCAATATTGCGTTTGACCCATCTAGTAGCGGCTTGCTGGTCAAGATGGCCGAAGTTTGCGGGCGCATCCGGCGCTTCCGCCGTAATTTCGGGATGGCACAGAAATCCGAATGCATTCAGTCTATAGCTGATGGTGACTACAACGATCCCTCTTCGGGCGATGCGTTCTCCGTCAAATTCCATCTCGGAAGGATGACCAACCTGCAAGCCCCCGCCGAAGTACCACACGAATACGGGGAGCTGTTCATCTGCCTTTTTTGCCGGGGTCCAAACGTTCAGGTAGAGACAATCCTCGTTCATCGCGATATCCGGCTCCACGGCCCATTCCCGCGTATATATATTGTTGTCATCAAGCTCCTGTCTAACCTGAAGCGGGATCGGCGCATATTCGCAAGCTTTCCGCACGCCATCCCAGTGGCTGGCGGGCTGAGGGGCGCGCCAACGATTCTCTCCTACCGGCGGAGCGGCAAAAGGTATCCCTTTAAAGCTTGTAATTCGAGGATCTGCTGCCGGTAATCCTTGTACCGTCCCGTTTTCCACTTGCACGATTCTGAGCATGATTCCATTCTCCCTTCAACTGAATAATTTGCTTGCCGGTTGTTGCATCGGTACGCATTTTTATGATTTTTTGCGCTCGTTCCGTTTTTTACATAATCCGAAATCGGGCTTCGTTTGTTTCTAATATCCGGCGAATCACTGCCAAGGCTTGTATTTATATTCGGCACGGCTCTGAATGGTTGCGCTTTCACAACTTGCGTCGAAGTCAGTATAAAATAACTAGTTATTCTAAACAATGACGTTTCCGCATCGATTATTGATGTATCCTAAGATAACTTTGTTCTCGATAAACTTATATGGAACAAAAAAACAATCCTCTTCCGCAACAATGAAGAGGATTGTTTCAAACTCATGCGTGGATTACGATAGTCATGCCTGCCTCCCCGGCAAACGATAGAAGATTCCTATTCTTATCCGACTTCTCCGATTCGCAGGCCGCCCCATCCAACGATAATGCTACGGGGTGATCGCAGCGTACGCGGTACGTCCCTTTACGATCCGGCCTCAAAATCGCCTGATGAATTAGCCCGTCTTTCCATGCGATATCCACCGTAACGCCGCCGCGCGCCCGGAGCCCGCGGACTTCGCCGGCCGGCCAAGCTTTCGGAAGGGCAGGCAGCAGATGAATAGTGTCCTCATGGCTCTGCAGAAGCAATTCCGCAATGCCTGCCGTGCCGCCGAAGTTGCCGTCGATCTGAAACGGCGGATGATTGTCTAATAGATTAGGCAGCGTGGAGTGGGACAACAGCGCGGTTACGTTAGCATGCGCCTCTTCCGCTTCCTGCAGTCTCGCCCAGAAATTGATGATCCAGGCCCGGCTCCAGCCGGTATGCCCTCCCCCGTTCGCCAGGCGGCGCTCCAGCGTTCGGCGAGCGGCAGCGCTTAGTTCCGGCGTTTTATCAGGAGTAATCTGGGTTCCAGGGTGCAAGGCGAACAGATGAGAGATGTGTCGGTGCCCAGGCTCTACCTCCTCGTAATCTTCGTACCATTCCAGCAGTTGTCCGTAACGCCCGATGCGGGGCGGGGGAAGCTTGTCGATCGCCTGACGCAGCTCGCCCAGAAGCTCGTCATTCGACCCGATCCGTTCTCCCGCGGCTGCGCAAGCCTGGAACAGCTCGCGCGCGATTTGGCTGTCCATGGACGGCCCGTAGCACAGTACGCCCGTCTCTCCATTCGGCAGCCGGTACGTATTCTCCGGAGAGACGGACGGGCTGGTGACCCATTCGCCGCTTGGAAGCTCGACCAGATAATCCAGCAGGAAGACCGCAGCCTCCTTCATCATTGGGTAAACCCGCTCGAGGAACGCCGTGTCTCCCCCGTATCGATAATGCTCCCAAAGATGAAGCGACAGCCAGGCGAGACCAAGCGGCCAATACGTCGACGACGGCCACAAATCCTGCGGGGCCGTGTCTGCCCAAATGTCCGTGTTGTGATGGGCCGCGCTCCCGCGGCAGCCATACATGGACCGGGCGGTATGCCTGCCGTTCGGAATCATGCGTTCGATCAGCTCGAAGAGAGGCAGGTGGCATTCCGGCAAATAGCAGCTCTCTGCCGGCCAATAGTTCATCTGCGTATTGATATTGATGGTGAACTTGCTGTCCCAGGCGGGAAGCATATCCTTATTCCATATCCCTTGCAAATTCGCGGGCAGCGATCCGGGCCGGCTCGAGGCGATCAGAAGGTAACGGCCATAGTGAAAATACAAGGCGGTAAGCCCGGGATCTTCGCGGCCGGCCTTAACGTTAACGAGACGTTCCGAGGTTTCCGAGATCTCGGGCTTCAAGCCTGACTCGGCTCCGATCCATAGCCTTGTTCGATCGTATAGGCTGCGGTAATCCGAGATATGCGAAGCCTTCAATTCCGAATAGGCGGCTGCGGCAACGCGTCCGGCGTCGCCGAGCGCAGCAGCTTCGGGGTCGGCTTCGCGGAAATCCGTCGACGCGGTCACGACCAGCAGAACGGCGTCGGCATTCGAGACGACGAGGTGTTCGCCAATCGTGCGCATGCTTCCCCCCTCGGGCACGCATGCAAGGACGCCGCAATACCGGACGCCTCCGCCGCTATTGCCGCACATCACGATCCTACCTTCCTCTGCGCGAATCTCGTCCACGTAACGGAACCTCTCGCGTCCCATTCGGGCCGTAAACGAGATTTGGCCGGGAGAATCCGCCGTAAGCCTTAGCACGATCGCTCTGTCCGGGTAGCTTGCGAAAATTTCGCGGGCAAACTTCGTTTCTCCCGCCGTATAGGAAACATGAACGATAGCCTCCGATAGGTCAAGCCGTCTCTCGTAGTTCCGAATCTCCGCCGCATGCTCGAACCGGAGAAACAAATCGCCAAGCGGTACATAATGACGCTGAGACTCGGGAATGGCCGTAAGAGCCAACGATGCCAGGCGCTCGGCCTCCTGAAGCTTCCCTTCGAATATTAGCTTGCGAATTTCCGCCAAATTGGGCAGTGCATCCGGATTATGCCGATCCCTAGGACCCCCGTACCATAAGGAATCCTCGTTTAATTGCACGCGTTCCGCGCGCGGATCGCCAAATATCATCGCTCCCAAACGTCCATTGCCGATCGGCAAGGCTTCCTCCCATTGCTTGGCGGGAGAATGATAGAGCAGCGTGTCCTCGTGTTCTCGGTTGTTCTCGGGCATATGCGTTCAATCCTTTCCGTTAATTGCTTGAATAGGTTCGTCGTCTTCTTTATTTTCGCGGTAGGCGCCGGGAGTCGTGCCCGCATACTTCTTGAATACCTTCGCAAAGTAGTGTTTGGTGTCGAAGCCGACCTGCTGGCTGATTGCGCAAACCGTCAGCTGCGGCTGCGTTTTCAATAGTTTCTGCGCCTCCCGGATTCGCAGCGAATTCAAGTAATTGACGAAGGTATCCCCCGTCTCCTTCTTGAACAAGCTGCTGATATAATTCGGATGCAGACTCATGTGTTCCGCGAGATGATCGAGGGACAAATCGTTCATGTAATTCAGCTGCAAATAGGCCAGGATCCGTTCGGCATGCCGGCTGTACTCCGAATCCGTTGCGGCCGGAAGCTCCTCCTTGACGCGGCTCAGCAGCCCCGCGATCTCCTTTTTATCCAAGGGCTTCAGCAAATAATCCACAACACCCGAGCGAAGGGCCTGGCGGACATATTCGAATTCGTCATAGCCGGTCAGGATAATAAATCGGTCGCATAATCCCTCAAGCCTGGCATCATGAATCAGTTCAAAGCCGTTCTTCTCCGGCATGTTGATATCGGTTATCGTTACATCGGGCATAAAGCGCTTCATCGTCTCTAATGCTTCCCAGGCGTTGAAGGCCGAACAAATGTCTGAGCCGGCCGGCGCGACCTCTTCTACGATTTTAACTAACCCTTTCAGAATCAAAGGCTCGTCGTCTACGATCAGTATCTTCAACGTCCACCACCGTCCTTTTCACGATAACAATGCGCAAGCTGGTTCCTTTCCCCGGATCGCTGATGATTTCCAGCCGGGATTCGGCCCCGAAGTAACCCTTGACTCTTTCGTTAACGTTTTTTAAGCCTACGCCGACCGGTTCATCCTCTTTTTTGAACTCATCATGCCTGGACAACCGGTCGCGCAGCTCGAGCAGCCTATCCGGCGCAATCCCGTTTCCGTTGTCGTTAACGTCGATCGTAACTTCTTCCTCCGTTTCCGATGCATGCAGCCGTATATGAACGGGGCGCAAAACGGCGGATGCTCCATGCACGATGCTGTTTTCGATAAGAGGCTGCAAGAGAAAACGCGGACAGGCCAGCCGCCCGGCGTCAAGATCAACTTTGATCTCGTAGGTCAGCCGGCTTTGAAGCCTCATCTTGTGGATGCTCATGTAAAAATCGACCATTTCGATTTCCTTCGCGAGAACCGTTTCTTGCTGCGCGGACGTCAAGCTGTACCTCATCAGTTTTCCGAACCAGAACGAAATATCGGCAACTTCCTTGTCGTTGTTGGCTTCGGCAACCATTCGGATCGTTTCGAGCGTATTGTAGAGAAAATGGGGCTTAATCTGTGCTTGCAGCACCTGGTAAGCCGCTTCCTTGTTTCGCAGCTCGGCGCGGTGGACATTGTTAATGAGTTCGTCCATTCGCCTCACCATAGAATTATAGGCCCCGATCAAGAAACCGATTTCGTCCTTTTCGAACTTGCCGCTTTGGATCGTCAGCACCCTCAGGTTATCGTCGTTCAGCGTGCGCATATGCCTGGCCAACCGGAGTATTCGCTTCGTAATCGTCGAAGCCAGCAAATAATAGGCGATGGACAAAGTTAATAATAGCAGCACGATGATCGTCACTAGGACAATTTCCTTCTGCTTCACGGAACGGAATACCTCTCCAACCTGAGCCGTAATGATAACGCGAACGTCCAGCGGCTCAAGCTTCAGTTGATTGACGATCGTTGTTCGGTCAATGAAGAAATCCCGCCCCTGCTCATGCAGTAGACTGAGCGTCTTATGGTCCAATCCAGCCGCTTCGTTCGTCAGCAAGTTGCCTTGCCCGGACATCAGGGCGGCTTTCCAATTCCCCTCCACGCCAGCGGCGGCATAGAAGTTGCGGATTAAGCTGTTGCTAACCCGAATTTCGAGGAGGCCAATCCGTTCCGTAATTTGCGTATTGTAGATGTACTGGTAATAAATCAAATCGGGTTCCGACACGTTCGGATCGGCCCGCAGCCATATTCCCTGCCCCGCTTTCAGCGACGAGACGGTAGCCTCTGTCTGCGGATCCAGCATGGACCTGTCCCGAAACAAATTGGTTATGGGCAGCACCCGATCCTTCATTTTATAGATCACGATAGATTCGATCTCCGGATTGGCGAACATCGATTGGCTGTACAGAGGGAGAATATATCGGGTCAGCGCGTACACGCTGTCCGCGTCGGAATCGTATACGCCGTCCAGATAATCGGTTAGGTAAGGATTGTATTGCAGTACCCGGTGTACCGATTGAATTCTAGCGAAGTCCGTTTTCATATTGGCGTAAGCCTGCTCCAGGATCTTCTGCCTGCTCTCTACGAATTGTTGGGTCAAGTTTCCATAGATCTGCGTGTAATAGTGATAACCGAAAGCGATAACCGGGATAAAGATCATAATGACGTATCCAAGCACGATCTTGCGCATGATGCTCACGGCAGCATTTCCCTCCAAATAAGGAATCCATATATCGTAAACGTATCACGTACAAAAAAATTCCGCTAGAGTCTCATTGCCCCGGAGCTATCGGTCGCAAGACGATCCTTAACTTCCTCCATAAGCCGCTCTTCCGTCCGCCGCAAAGGAAAAGCTTCGTTCCGAAGCCGCTAACCCCGACCAGTCGAAATACACGGAATACGTTTCCTCCTCGACTCTAAATAACGGAATGAATCTGGCTTGATTCCCCCTGTCGTCTTCAACGGTAACCTCCAGCTTACCATCCTTTATGCTGCCGGCCAGCCTCTCAGCGATATTCCTATCGGATATCCCTGTCAATGGCTGTTCGTCACCGACCCTGGCGAGGAGCACATTGCCGTATAGGAGAGCTGATTCCGCTTCCGATCCCGGAAGCGGAATCAGCCTCAAGGAAGCTTCGATTTCAATATCCATTCGATCCCCATTCCGAAATAGGCGCTCGACTACGATATACCCTTCTTCCTTTTGAAGATGGATACCTTCGTCATTGAATCTTATGTTCTTGATAGCTTTTTCCTTGAACATCATCCGAAGCTCCACCGGCTCATCCGTTTCAAAATGCAGCGCGGAAATCAGACTGTCGGGAAAACTCGTCCGCTGATGGATAACGATTCCGCGCTCCTTCCATGCTGCCTTCGAGGAAACAAAAGCATTAAGAAGAATGGCGTTTCCGTTCCTGAACCAGATGTTTTTTTGCAGTTCGCTCATTGCTTCGATCCCTGATCCTGTGCAGCACCAGAAGGAATGATACGGTTCGCTGAATTTTTTCACCGCATTTGTTCCGAGCGGCTGATGGTATTGGGAAAGACCGGTTTTGGCGCTGGCGCTATTCAGGATCGCGTTATACTTCAAAGATTCCAGATGATCCAAATACCCGATCTCCGGCGACCATTCCAGCAAGCGCTCCACTATTTTTTCCGTATTATGCGCGCAGCAGCTTTCGCTTTCTCCGCCGGTCAGCGCATCCGCCAATTCACCATAACCGCCCCAATGCTCCGCTTTCTCCGATACTCCGCCCTGGATAAAGGCTGTCGCCTTGGAGCTGTTGTTTCCGTTCGCGAAGGTTCTCCCCATCAAGAAATCGTAGAAATGGAGCGCCGATTTCTTATAGGAATCTTCTTCTCTTATCTTGTAACGGTGCATGCATGCAAGGATCATCGGAAGGTGAGTGTTGGCATGCAGGTCCTCCAATACATCCCGGCCTTCCGCAAGCGGCCAGAGCCAGTAATCCCTGTCAAAAAGATGGGCCAATCCGAGGAGGGCGGCATCCCCGGTCAACTCGTATAACGTATAAAGGGAGTCTCCCAAACCGCCAAACTCGTTTACGGGATTTAGTTTCGTGCAGCGAAGAATGCCATCGATTTTCCAATGGGAGAGATATTCGAATCTTCTTCGGATATAATGCGCGAGATTGACCGCAAGCTCCAGTGCTTGCGTATTTTGCAAGTATACATAGCAATCGATCAAGCCCTGCATGATTTTGTGCAGGGTATAATAGGGAGCCCACACGTCACGGTTCTCTTCGAGCTCCAGCACGTCAAGCTTCTCCTCTTCGAAGGCGCTTAAATAGCCGCTGGGCTGTGCGCACGCCTGCATGACGTCGACAATTTCATCCGCCATTGTCTTCAACGTTCCATCATGATCGCCATAAGCGAATTTAGCGCACGCGGACAGATAATGTCCGACGAAGTGTCCTCTTAAGCCGCAATCCGGTGCCTCCCAGCCGCCGAGCGGTTCCGCTGTGGATGATATTCCCGCATTAATCTTGAACGTGTGCATAAGACGCTCAAGATCAAACTCTCGAATATATGTTTTTGCATGTTCTCTCCTGGAAGCAAAAACATCGTCGGTTAACCTGACTTCGTCCAGTTGAAACGAGATGAACATATCGTTGAGTCTCCTCCTTCCGCAAACGCGAATTCCGGCTAGGACGGATGATAGCATACAAAGTCCGGCGGCAACGCATCGCGCTGCTGCCGGACTTTGTCTTATTTATTAAACAGGTCTTTCTTCTTCTGATAGGTTTGGTTTGCCCAATCCACCAAGCGGTCCAAGCCGATCTTCTCCGCGTTCTTCACCATGGTCTCGTAGTTTGCCACGGCTTCTTCTTCCGATTTCGCCAAATAAATTTTGACCTTCTCGTTTTTAATCATTTCGTCGATCTTCGTTTTAATCGTCTTCTCTTCCGAATCCGGCTGCAATTGAATCAAGCCAAGCTCCGGTTTGTATACCGTAAATTCTTTTTTCTCCATCAAGGCTTTCGTCTTCTGAGCCCCCGGTACATAGCTCAGCATTCCTTCCGTCACGCCATCGTTGTACAAGTACCACCATTTGATACCGTTGCTGTTCACGAAATCGGCATCGGACGGATCATATTTCAAATTCGGATAGCCCTCGTCGTTCCAAGTCCAATGCTCGCCTTCGACGCCAAACATGGTTAATTTCTTTCCTTCGTCGCTCGCGAGGTATTGAAGGAATTTGATCGAAGCCTCGGGATCCTTGTTTTTCTTCGTAATGAACGTGCCTGCGAAGCCTAGTCCCGAGCTGACGGCTTTCGCATTTTTCGAAATGGCGCTAGGCAGCATTTGGAATTTATAAGATCCGCCCGCGTTCTTGACCTTGATATTATCCATGTCGGCTATGCTGACCGTATGGCTGTGCGCAAACGCCTTTCCGCTGGTTGCATACTGATCGTCGATCTGATCGTTCGTATAGGCGAAGTTCTCCGCCAGAATATCCCCTTCGCGGTAAAGACGGTTCATGAATTTGAAAAATTCCAGCATTTCCGGCTGCCTTATCGCATAATCTACTTTTCCATCCCGCTCGTACCAGCCGTCCAGAAGACCCTCGACTCCGAACTGCTGCAGGAAATATTGCTCAATCCAATCCTTATCCATGATCAGGGGAACCATGTCCGGGTATTTTTGTTTGACCATGCCGAGAACCTTTACGAAGTTATCGATGGTGTCAATCGGCGGATTTCCCAGCTCCTTCAGAATATCTTCGCGCACCGCGATACCCGGGTTTCCGTCACTTCCTAGCGAATATTTGTTCTGAGCCATTTCCTCCTGGGTTGCGAAGGAATTGCGCACGGTGTAGAAATTGCCGTCATCCATCGTGTGGATCGCAATTCTTGTCGGATCGATCTTAAAATCCGGCGCATATTTCTCGATTAGTTCATTCCATGGATAGGAAAGCTTCGAATCGGACATCCGGTCGATGTTGGCATACGTAAAGACCAGATCCGGAAGATCGCCGGATGCGATCATCAGCGGAAGCTGCTTGTCATCCGTAGCGACCGTTACTTTCAGCTTGATTCCCGTCTTTTCGGTAATTTTCTCGGCAACGGATCCCTTCCATTCTTTTACCGGATACCACGAGGCATCGATAAACAAGGAAAGCTCCTTCACTTCGTTGTTTTTTGCGGGCGGTTCCGAGGATGTTTCGGACGGATTAGCGGTACCCGCGTTTTCCTTCTGGCCGTCATTGTTGTTATTGCCGCCGCATGCGGACATCAGCGCTATCGTCATCATAAGGATGAGCGATAGGAGCAGAGCCTTCTTCCCTTTGTTTCTGTTCAAAGTAACCCCTCCAACAAGTGATGTTTATATTAAAGCAAACGCTTTAATATCATGCCAACAAAAAATCAGCCCTTCACGGAACCCAGCATAATGCCTTGAATGAAAAATCTTTGAAGAAACGGATAGACGCATACGATAGGCGCGATTGAGATGACCATGGCCGCTACCTGAAGCGAATAGCTGGTGACGCCCGCCGAGGCACTGTTCGCAACCGCTATCGCATCCATCGGAGCGTTGCTCTTATTAATAACCTCCATCATCCGGAATGCTAGCGTCCGTAGACCTTCAGACTGCACGAAGTACGCGGAATCGAGCCATGAGTTCCATTGACCAACCCCCAGGAATAGCGACATGGTTGCGATTAGCGGCATCGAGACGGGCAGCATGATCCGGTAGAAAATAACAAGCTCGCCGGCCCCGTCCATATGAGCCGATTCTTTTAATTCGCTCGGAATTTCCCGGAAGAACGAGATGGCTATGAGCAGAAAAAACGTGCTCAGCATGGAAGGAATGACATAGACGCCAAACGTGTTCAGCAATCCGACGGAGCGCAGAACGACGTAATACGGAATCAAACCGCCGGAAAAGTACATCGCGAAAATGATGACCGTGAAGTAACTTTTGCGGAAAAGCAGATCTCGGTGCGAAAGCCCATACGCGACCAAGCAGGTAAAAAGGACGCCCAAGGCGGTTCCTGCAAGCGTTCTCATAATCGTGACCAAAAATGCGCGGTACCAGTGAGGATCATCCAAAAACCTCGCGTAATTTTCAAAGGTGAAGGTTCTCGGCCATAGGTAAACGCCACCGAGAAGCGAATCGGTTCCTTTATTGAAGGAAAGAATCAGAACGTAATAAAACGGATAAAGCATGGATAACGTCAGAATGGCTAGTAGTGCATAAACCAAGACATCCATGAAACGATCTTTTTGTTTCTGGCTGAGCTGCATGCCGGCTCCCCTTTCCTAGAATAGACTTGAACCCGAAGTGCGTTTGGCAATGTAGTTGCTGGAGAAAATCAGAATGACGGAAATGACGGATTGAATCAAATCGATCGATGCCGCATAAGAGAATCTTCCGTCTCTTAATCCGACCTTAAACGCATAGGTTTGCACGATCTCCGAGGTTGGATTGTTGATGCTGTTGCCGAACAGGAAAGCCTGCTCGAAGTTGGAGCCGACCAACCCTCCGCCCAGAATGCTTCCGATTGTCAGAATAAGCACGACCACGATCGTTCCTTTCATTCCGGGAAACGTTATATGCCGAATTCGAGCCAAGCGGCCCGCTCCGTCGATCTGCGCGGCTTCGTACAGCGACGGGTTGATGCCCGCTATAGCGGCCAGGAAGATAATCGTCCACCAGCCCATTTCCTTCCATACGGCGCTTCCCGTCGCGAAGCCCCAGAAGTAATTGGGATTTGTTAGTACGTCAAGCGGTTTGTCGATCAAACCAAGTCCTAAAAGTGCCTTATTGACCATCCCGACATCCGTAGACAGGAATGCGAAAGCGATCCCTGCGACGACAACCCACGAAATGAAATGGGGCAAATAGCTGACCGTTTGAACAAAACGCTTAAATTGCGCATTCTTCACTTCACTCAATAGAATGGCAAGCAATATGGGAGCCGGAAAAGCGAAAAAGACTTTCAAAAGACTCAAGACCAGCGTATTTCGAACGATCATCCCGAACTGGTAGTCGTTAACGAATTCCTTGAAATGCTTCAACCCCACCCATTCGCTCGTAAAAATGCCCTTAATTCCGGTTGAGATGGAATACTGCTTAAATGCCATTAGAATGCCGAACATCGGCGTATAGGCAAAAACCAGCAAAAAAATCATGCCTAGCCCAACGAACAGGTGCAGCGTTTTTTGTTTTTTAAACCGCTTCCATAACTGTGCTCGTGCTTCTGTTTTTCCCGTTGTTCCCGTTACCCGAGTACCCAACTCCATAACTGCGCCTCCTTTGTTTCAGTGTACCCGCCGGGACCAAGCCGTCGAAAGCCAACATTTTTAAGAAAGCGTTGTCATTTTTTAAGATCGCTACAAAAAAGACAATCCACGCTATAAAGTGGATTGTCTTAATAACTTCCAGCCATTGTCGCCAGCGGTCGGCCGCGCCACTCTATCGCTTCGGTTTATCTGTAAAATAGAAGCCGGTTGGCATAGGCATTGCGATAGTCCGTTGGGGTTAATCCCGTAATCCTCTTGAAGCTATGCATGAACTGATGACTATCCGGGTAACCAAGCTGTTGCGATATCTCTTTAATACTCTGATTGGTATCGGCCAAAAGCGATTTGGCGGCATCCATCTTCTCCTGAAGCATAAATTGTTTCAATGGAACTCCTGCAATCTCAGAGAAAAGAAAGGACAAATACTTGGCATTATAACCAAAATGCTCAGCCAATTGGCTGACCTTCAGACTCTCCTGCCGATTCCACTTGATATAATCCACAATGTCGTTATAAAGCTGCTGCTGCTTT
Source organism: Paenibacillus sp. JDR-2 (assembly GCF_000023585.1). Taxonomy (NCBI): domain Bacteria; kingdom Bacillati; phylum Bacillota; class Bacilli; order Caryophanales; family Paenibacillaceae; genus Paenibacillus; species Paenibacillus sp. JDR-2. The sequence goes on from NC_012914.1 coordinate 4,913,207, forward strand.
AACTTTTTGCCCGATTGGTTCTGAATGAAATAAAGCTGATTATACAACTCGCATAATATTCCGGTGGTCAAATAATTGTTGAGTGTCTGCTCCCGGTAGCTGCGGACGGAATCCTGCAGCTGCTTGAGCAATACGATCAATTTATCCTGGCTTCTGAGCGTCCCTTTCTCCGGAATCCATACCTTCCCCGGCTCATAGCCCGGATCATGATCTTCGAGCTGGTAACCGTCCTGAACCGCAAAATGAAGCCAATAAAAGCTGCAGTCAGACTCTCTGTAACCGGCTTGCTCAGCACCCGGCGGCATTAGCAGAAAGTCTCCCTCGTTCAGGATATGGCGCTCGTTGTCCTTGGCTATATATAACGTACCTCTGGTTTGAATAAACAGCTCAAATTCGTGCAGCATGCGGTGCATGTGCCTCCACTCCGGAGTTGGTGCCACAAATTTCCCGGTCATTACCAGGGTTACCGGCCGATCTACGCGGAAGCTGAAGCTGGTCATGAAACACCACCCTTTCTGCCCTTTTTACACCTCATTGTAGAATAAATCAAACAAATCGGATAGATCCCTGCGAATTAACTTCCTTTTTGACACATAATCAAACCTTACGCCATTTACCGGGACCGCCAGCTAGTAATAAGCTTTTATCATATTCGCGAGAGGATGATGTTCATGAAGGCATTAACAGGCAGTACGGCTTTGAACCATTTTGAGCTGAACCGGGTGAAGTTGTACAGTGAATACCAAACGAACGCCTTTCAGAAAGAATTGGATTATTTGCGCAGCTATGACGTGGACCGGCTGCTTGCCGGATTCAGGGAGACTAGCGGCCTGCAGCCAAAAGCGGACAAGTATCCCGGCTGGGAGAATACCGAAATCCGCGGGCATACGTTAGGTCATTACTTAACGGCCGTATCCCAAGCCTATGCTCAAACGCAGGATTCCGGGCTGCTGGAGAAACTGAAATACCTGGTTGCGGAGCTGGCTGAAGCACAGCAGGAGAACGGTTATTTATCCGCTTTTCCAGAGACGTTGTTTGACAATGTGGAGAACCGAAAGCCGGCGTGGGTTCCTTGGTATACCATGCATAAAATCATTGCCGGGCTAATTGCCGTCTATCAGGCGACCAAGCTGCAGCAAGCTTACGAGGTTGTGAGCCGCCTAGGCGATTGGGTTGCGGACCGTGCCTGTTCCTGGTCGGAGGAACTTCAGGCTACCGTTCTGGCGGTCGAATACGGCGGCATGAACGACTGCATGTATGATCTGTACAAGCTCACCGGCAACAACCTTCATCTGGAAGCCGCTCACAAATTTGACGAGATCAGCTTGTTTGAAGCGCTTCGGGAAGGAAAGGATGTACTGAAAGGGAAGCATGCCAATACCATGATTCCGAAGTTTATCGGTGCCTTGAACCGTTATTTAACGCTTGGCGAAAGCGAACGCGGCTACCTGGAAGCGGCGGTTAACTTCTGGGATACGGTCGTCTATCATCACAGCTATCTCACTGGCGGCAACAGCGAATGCGAGCATTTCGGAGAACCGGATATTCTGGACGGCAAGCGCTCGGACGTCACCTGCGAAACCTGTAACAGCTATAATATGCTGAAGCTGACGAAAGAGCTGTTCAAGCTCACGCAAAACAGCAAATACGCGGATTTTTACGAGAGAACGTATATTAATGCCATTCTTTCTTCGCAAAATCCGGAGACCGGCATGACGATGTATTTCCAGCCGATGGCCACCGGTTACTTCAAAATTTACAGCTCGCCATTTGAACATTTCTGGTGTTGCACGGGTACGGGAATGGAGAGCTTCACCAAGCTGAATGACAGCATCTACTTCCATTTGGACCATAATCTTTACGTCAATCAATTCTACAGCAGCAGACTGGATTGGACGGAGCAGCAAACCGTTGTCACGCAGACGACTTCGCTGCCGCATAGTGATCTTGTCCATTTCACGGTAGGCACGGATAGTCCCAAACGGCTTGCTATTCATATTCGTGTCCCTTCTTGGGCAGCCGGAGAAGTCGACATCTTGCTTAATGGGGAAACGGTACCTGCTTCTGTGCAGCAGCAGTATGTCGTTCTTGACCGGATCTGGAAGGACGGGGATACAATAGAAGCTCGTATTCCAATGAAGGTTTCTTTCTCATCCCTGCCGGATGCTCCACATGTCATTGGCCTGCAATACGGTCCTATCGTTCTAAGCGCAGCGCTTGGCAAGGAAGATATGGTGGAATCAAGAACCGGGGTTATCGTTAACATCGCGACAAGAAGGATAGCGGTTAAGGATTATATCGTACCTCAAGGGATGAGCGTTAAGGATTGGTTCAGCCACTTCGATAAGCATATCGTCCGTCTTGGGAATGAACTGGCCTTTGCCTTGAAAAATACGGATATGGACGAACGGTTGATCTTTACTCCCCATTATCTGCAGCACCACGAAAGATACGGTATTTATTGGAGCTTCCTGGATGATGAATCCGAGGAATTGCGGCAGCATACGGAGGCCGTGGACCGGGAACGCAGATTAAAAGAATCAACGATAGATTCCGTTCAAGCGGGCAATGATCAATATGAATTGGAGCATCGGATCGAGGGCGAGCGCACGCATGGCGGTACGTGGGAAGGATTAAACGGAAGAATGGCGGAAGCCGGGGGATGGTTCAGCTACCGGATGAAGATCCAGCCGGATGCAGCGTTAGCGGTTACCTTTAACCGAATGCATACGAACAGAAGCTTTGACATTTACGTCGACGATAAGCTGCTGGCGACCGAGAACTTTCCAGACGTATGGAAGAGAAGCTTCTATGAAAAACGGTTTGAGCTCCCCTATGCTTTAATAGCAGGCAAAACATCCGTAACCGTTAAATTTATTCCGAATGGGAAGATAAACGGCATTTATGGCGTTCTAAGGACAATCAAACATACGAATGATGAAAAATAATGAATAGGACGCTTCTGGCATTAGACCAGAGGCGTCCTTTTTTAAACGCTTGTATTACTTATAGAAATAATGGTATAGGCGATGCATCAACACGGCCGTTTCCGCCCGCGTCGTCCACGCTTTCGGATTGATGCTCTGATTCGACCCGCTCACGAGCCCCGCATGAATCAGTCCGGCAACGCTGTCCTGCGCGTATCCGGCGATGCTGCCGGCATCCTTGAACCCGCTTAACGGTTCCGCTGGCGCAGGTACGGCTTTATTCGCGAACGAGAGCGCTTTGGCGATCAGCACCATCATATCTTGCCTGGAAATGGCATCGTTTGGACGGAACTGATTGTCGCCGGTGCCCGTAGCAATGCCCATGCCGCGCAGAACAGCTACCGCTTCGGCATAATACGCGTCAGCCGCCACATCGGAAAATGCCTCGCCCTTCGCTCCCTGCAAGCCCATCGTTCTGACGAGCAGCAACGCGAAATCCGCCCGGCTTACGGAAGCCCCCGGCCGATATTCGGTCGCGGATACGCCGCTTATGATCCCTTTGGAAGCCATCACTTCAATAGCCGATTTGGCCCAAGCGAATTTACCCAGGTCATTAAACGTCTTTTGCACGAAAACGACGGCGTATTTGCCGGAATTCGTCGCCTGGAACAACACGGACCCCGTCGCCGAATCGTACCGGCCGCTAGGTACCGCAAAGACGTTTCCTTGTGCGTCCATATACCAGATCGTAATATGCTCCGGATTGGCCTTTTCCTCCGCCGTCGGACTATAAGGGATGCTGATCGTCGCAGGCGCGTTCGGATTGCTCCATTCGATCTCCCGTCCGCCGCTGCGAACGCTCCAATCGATAACGGGACGGCCGCCGATTTGCGCGCGCAGTTTGTCATCCAATCCGCCGGTGTCGGCTTGCTCGATGAGAAATTCGATATTGCCATTAGGCAGATTGCCGTTCGGGAACATACTGCTCGTCACGGTTACCGTCCCGAGCGGCGTGGAAATGTCGATCTGCACACCCTCGGCGGTAGCCGTGAACGCGACAGCAGGCAGTTCCAACGCGTGAGATTTGCTGCCGGGCACCCCTGTCAATGCCAATTGAATCTTTTTGAGACCTCCGCCCGCCGCCGTCGCCTTGGTGACAGCCTTCAACCAGGTGGACTCGTCGATTTTCCATACGACACGGCCCGTCGAGCCATCGACTTTTGGCGTCGGCTTGATAACGACTTTACCGCCTTCCTCGGTTATGACGACAGGCTTATCGTCTCCGGAGCCGCCCGTGCTTCCCGGGTTGGTGCCCGGGCCCGGATCGCTCGGCGCCGAGACCACCTTCAAGTTTGCAATCGCGTTTGCGTCCTGATCCGCGACGTTCATGGCGCTGTCCACGGTTTTTACTTTTTTCAGCTCAACCGTGCCGCTTCCCGCTGCCGTCGCCTCAAAGACCATCTCCGCCAGCACGACCGTTCCGGACTCCCCGGATACAGGTCCGACTTTCGTAAACGCCAAAACAATTTGGCTGCCTTTCACGGCAGGCGCAACGGCATAACCGAATCGGTCGCTGGATGCGCTTTTGAATCGCAAATGATCGGTGTCGAACGTCGCTTGAAGCTCTGTCGCGTATACATCGGACAGCTCCTGACCGATCACCTGGACTCTGACTTCACGGCCGGCGACCGGCTCGTTGTTCGAAACGGAAAGCGTGTACGACGAAGCGGCGTAAGCGACTTCAGCCGCCAAGGAAAACCCGCTTAACAGAATCGAGCCGGCCAGCAAAAGACTGAAGCAGACGAATTGAATTTTTCTCAGCCCCGTCATCCTCTTTGTATGTAGCATTCGCCAACATCCTTTCCAAATGGATAGGGGAGGAAGGCGCGTCAGCGCCTCCTCCCGAACAACTTCGCCTATCGTTAAATGATGGACCTGATTCGTTTACTGCGAATTTCCCATGATGCGGTACGCGACCGCTGCCAGATCCTGCACCCCGATCGGACGCGGCGTTGTAATGCCTAGCGCCTTGTACAGCGGCCAATTGACGTCCGTGCTGCTTTGCCCGTAATATCTTCCGATGACCGCCAAATCTCCAATCGTCAACACGCTTGATCCGGACAGCGTTTTTAGCGATCCGTCGAATTCGGATATCGCTGCCGTCAACTGCGCTGCCGCTTCTCCGATTCCTGCCTGGGACAGAGTCGGATCAGCCAGCGCGGCGTTGGCTGCGGCCAGCTTCGTTTGCAGCTGCGCTTTCGAGCCAGATGCGTATTGTCCAAGGAAAGAACCTTCTATCGCGCCGGTCAAGCGGCTGTCGGCCGTGGCAATCGCCGCTCTAAGAGCCGTCTTGTCGGTAACCTCGATCACTACATTATGGCTGGTCGAGCTTACCGGCGTTTCGGTAATGCCGTCCGAGATGATGACCTTTTCCACCGTTATGGCGTTAAGCTCGACAGTCGCATCAACGTTTTTGGCCTTGAAGCTCAGCTCCAGCAGGTTGTCGGTATTGGAAATTGCCTGGCCCGCGCCGGCCGCAAGGAACCGGATGTTGGCTTCACCCTCGCCCGAAGCGCCTTCCTGGTCAAGCACGATCGAGAACCCGTCTACCAGGGAGATGCCCGACACGTATTCCACCTTCGCAGGGTCGTAACGAACGGACAGATCGATCGCGTAAACGTCGGATGTCAAGTTGTTCAAGCCAAAGTTCAATTTGAATGCTTCCCCGGATACGACGGAAGCCGGTCCGCTCAGCAACGCGCCTTCTTGACCGCTGATTGCAATCCGTGCGCTGCCGCTCAAACCGGAGCCGACGGCTTTCGCCGTTACTTTCACGACGCCGTTCTTTTTGGCCGACAGCAATCCCGTCTCGCTGATGATCGCCGCATTGGTATCCGAACCGTCCTCTGCGGTTACCGACCATACGGCAGGCACTCTTGCCATCATTTGCAGCGTACCGTCCTTCGTCGTAATGGAAGTCGCGCCGGCTTCGCCGGAAACCTCCAGCTCCTCGGACAGTTGAAGCGCTTTGAATGCGCCGCGCAGCGCATAGTATGAGTTGTCCGCCGCTTCCTGACCGATTCCGCTATTCGCAACGGCAGCTTGGGCCTCGCTTAAAGCGCTTGCAAAATCGTTCCATGAATCGGTGGTATAAAGCGTATCGTCCAGGTAGTTGACAGTCCCTATGAAGGAGGTCAGCAGCGTTTTGTCGACCGCCACAGGGGTAACAGGGTTCGCGGAACCGCCGCGGCCGGCTTTGACCTCGTTAAAGTAAGCTTCTACTTTCGAAACTTCTTCAGCTGTCAGCACCCTGTCATAGATCAGAATCTGTGCGACTCTGCCCATGAAGCGGAAAGGAGTTGCGGCCGCCATCGAGTAGCCTACGCCTAGATCCGATTTGTTCCCTTTAAGCGCCTTCGCATTGGTTCCGGGGGTGCCGATGACGTTATTATCTACGTAAACGGCTCTATTGGTTCCGTCTAGCTGAGCGCGAACGCTGACCAGGCCGTCCGTGGCGGTTGTCGCAATTTGCTGCCCGCCGCCCGATACGCCTCCATCCGCGTTACCAAAACGGATGTTAACTCTGTTTGTTCCCACGCCGAGATTAATGCCGCTCCAGCCGTCATTGGCAGCCCATGTTTGGTAAGCCTCGTTCAATCCGAAATAAACAAGGCCGTTTTGGTCGCTGGAGTTGTTGGCTGTGGTTGTTGGTCTAACTAGCGTGTAAATCGTCATCTGCGTGCTGCCGTTATAATCTTTAAAGCCTGCAGCCTTGAGCGGCCTCGAGTTCGCGGCAAAATCCACATAATCGTATACATCGTTCTTTAATGCAGGGTTGCCGGTTGGCGTTCCAAGATTATCGCCGCCGCTGCCGGGAACGCTCGCCGGGACAAGCTTCGCCGGGACGCTTCCCATATTTGTCCATCCGGTTACGTTGCCGCTGCCATCTTTTTCCACACCCTCATCGGCTTTTAGCCATAAGTCAAGACCGTTTCTAGGAATATCGGCAGGCGTCTTATCGCTCACCACAACGCGGGCGTGCGACTGACTCAGCACTTCTCCGTCTGCCGCCAGTACGTAAATAATGTACGGACCAGGCAGCATTGGGGCGGTCATCGCGAGCATATCGCCCGAAGCTACGGTTTCATCGTCGCCTCCATCGAAATGCCCGCCGCTCGACGAGGAAATCCATATCTTTTTAGTCGAGTCGTCCAAATCGATAGCAAATCTCACTTGCCCGCCAGGTGCTACCGACACATCCGCCGGGAGCAGCCTGTTGGCCACCGATACGGTCGTGGTAAAGTGGATGGTCATGGCATTCGGTTCGGTCGGCGTGCTGGCGACCAAGGTCCAGCTTCCTTCGGTGGCGATTTTGTACCCGCTCGCCACGGGATTGCCGTTAAGCGTATAGGTGTAATCTTTGCTCAAAGTCAGTTCAAGAGGCCGTACCGCTGAAACTTCGTAATTTTCCCCGTCCGTCACATTGATCGCTGACGCGTTCTGGTCGACGTAAACCGTATACTTGGAAACGGCCGTCTCTCTGCCGTCTGCGTATTGGATATAGAGCTTGTATTCACCCGCGGCAGAAGGAGCTTTGATTGACTTTTCGTTGCCGGCAGCTTTCGTCATCTTATTGCCTTCGTTGAAGACCGTTGTGTTCGCGGGGGCGAGCCAGACCGTATCTTGCGCATTCAGCAGGCCTCTGCGGTTCAGCTTCTCGCCTTTACCCATGATGACATTGGAAGCGAGCTCAAACTCGGTATCCGCAATGAGGCTTCTTGGGATCATATGGGTGTATTCGTTGGTAAGACCCGAATTCAGAACGATCTCATTGCCCTTAACCGGCCAAATGCGGGCTTCGCTTTTGTAATTGTCGTAAGTAATCCTAGGAGCGCCATTCTGATTGTTAGTTCCGTCCACGTAACCTCCGACGGCAATCATGTCGCTTTTGCGCTTCCAGTTGTTAAATTCGAAGAGACGGCTTTGACCCGGTGCATGGGAAAGCTTTGACTGCACGACGTTGCCGATCATCTTGATGAACGTGCTGCCTTCGTCGGGATGGAATCCGTTTGTCCAGTTGTTGGAGGTTGTAGGCTTGTCGGTTGGATTCGGGTTAAGGAAGTTGTAGTTCATCTCGGTGAAATTCGTCCAGTTGTCGGGATTCCAGTTGCTGTTCTTATCGGTGACGGGGTCATTGGTCAAATTATTGACGGTGTCCCATGTTCCTCCGCCCGGCAAATTACCCGGATCGCCTTGGCGTCCCAGCGAGTAGATAGCTCCGGAATCGTTAACGACCGTGCAAATTTCCTCTATCCGGTTATAGTTTATTTTGTTGTTTCTTGAGGTTGTGGAGATGATCGGAGATCTTGCGACGCTTGTTTCATGCGTACCGTGGTAAGGGCCGCCGGTCTTGTTCGTACCTTGGGCGGTAAAGCCGAACCCATCGTACTCGTCCCAGCCCCAGCCGATGCTCATCGCGCCGTAAGTGGTGTCGTAAATGTAGTTGTGAAGGACCTGCATGTTCGTCGTGTAGAAAGAGGCTAGCGCGTTGGCGCCAGGAAATCCGTAGCAGGTTCTGTACAAAAAGTTATTGGTAATATAAATATTTTCCGGTACGGCTTCCGTACCCGCCGCAAATTTTTCTTTATCAACGCCAGCCCAGTTCTTTATTGGCGTACCGGAGACGGAAACGCTGGATTCCTGCTTAATCGGCTCATCGTTCTCATAGATATGCTGCGGATGTCCGACCACAACGCCGGAAGCGAGCGTATCCACGATATAGTTGCCCGTGACCTCGATGTTCTTGGCATCGTTTTCAATATGGATGCCATTAAATCCGGCAAGCCCGATCTCGCCGTTCAGAACCTTAATGTTCCTCGCCGCGTTGATCATGACGACGGCAGGCGGGATGTCATACCCCCGGTAGAACGTTTCATGCCAGTTAATGCTGCTTGGGAAGTAAACTTTGTTTACGATCGAGCCTTGAACGGACGCGTAGCCGCGGGAGCTCGTCGTTACCGGACCGGATCCGTCGCTAAGCGTGTAGGTGCCCGTCAGTTCAAACAGTTTGTAGTCGGTATGGGCAAATGTCAGCCCGTTGAAGGTGATGTTTTTGACGCGTCCGTCATCCGAGCCCTCAATCGGATTCAACCGATCTCCTACAGGGATTCCTCTAATGTCGAGGACCGTCTCAAGCTTTGGAACAACTACGTCGGCGGTATTAATATCTTCGCCGGCCAGCGGAATGTAATAGAGCGTGCTTTCCGCCTGGTCGAAATAGAAATCTCCGCGTTTGTTAAGGAACTCGAAGGCATTGCGGATGACTTGATTGTTGCCAGGATTGTACTGCGTGTTATTGCCTAAGGACTGTGAAATCGCTCCATACGGCATTTGGAACCGGAGCATGACGCCGCCGGGTTTGTTGCTGGCTGCCGGTGCTTGCTCAATCGACGCGAAAGTGACGAAAGGTCTCGCCCATCTGGCGGTGGAGCCGCCCATGCTTTCGGCTTCGATATTCTGGGGGTTTTTCGTTTCCGTCGTCAGACCTACGCTGGCATCGAATACGATGCCGGCCCGAATGTTGCTGCCATTCTGCCAAGCCCAAGGGTTATCGGCAGAGGTAAAGCTGACGGTGGGGGTGCCCGTGACGGTTCTGTTTGAAGAAGCGATCTGCGTGCTTGTCGTCATGTTGGCGCGCTTATCATTTACATAGATCGCGCGCAGCTTATCGCTCCGGTTAAGGGTCGTTTTATAGGCCTTCAAGCCGCCTGTCTGGGTTAGGCCAACAGCTTCCGTCCATACGCCCTTTTCCAGCATTTCGCCGCCGCTGATTACCGGCTTCGCTCCCGGTGCCGCTTCATAGCGAACCGTGCTGCTTGCGCTGCCGGAATCTTCCTTGGAGAAAACCAAGGTTTCGTTAAGCGGATAGTATCCGTCCGCAATTTGAACGACGATATCGCCGCCGGTCTTAGGCAGCGTCCTTACGACTTCTTTTGCCTTGGCAATCGTTTTATACGGCTTATCTTTGGTTCCGTCACCCGTGCTGTCATTGCCATTCGTTGCAACATAGAGGGTAGTACTAGCGGCACCGTCGGCCGAGACTACCGACCTTGATAAGGGCAGCATGGAAAATACCATTACGAAAGTCATGACCCAAATGAATGCTCTTTTTCTCACTTCCATAATACCTCCTTGGATGTAAGTAAAATGTTATACACATGGCTGCCTAAGCGGTATGAGCGAGGCTATTTCAGAATAGCCCCGGCTGTCAAAGCATTTTCGATCTTCTCGTTGCCTACCAAATAAACGATAATCATAGGCAAACTGGATAACAGCATACTCGCGCCGATCAACCCCCAATCCGTAACTCCCACATTGACAAAGAAACCAAGCAACCCCACGGTTAGCGGCCGAAATTGATCCTTGGAGGCAATAATAAAAGCAAGCGGGAATTCGTTCCAGATCCGAATGAATATAAGGACGCATTGCGTAACCAATGCCGGCATCACGATTGGAAATATGATTCTTATATAGGTCTGATAGACATTCGCGCCGTCTATGCATGCCGCTTCCTCCAGCTCCTTGGGCAACGAACGGAGAAAAGCGTACAGCATAAGAACGCAGGAAGCGATGGCGAAGCCGGAATACGGCAGGATAAGACCTAGATAGCTGTTTTTGATATGCAGCGCTTTAACCAGCTGGAATAAAGGAATAACAACGACCTCGATCGGGACGATCAGTCCCATGGATACGTAAAACAACACCGCCGAATTAAATTTCCATTGCATGCGGCTGAGGCAATAGGCCAGCATGCTTCCCGTCGCCAGCGTTATGACAATCGTCCCCGCCGTATAAATCAGGCTGTTCTCGAAATACGTATAAAAATGATATTTGGACAACGCTTCGCTGAAGTTCAGCCAATCCAAGGAAGACGGTACGCCAAAAGGATTGCCGTAAGCTTCGCTTTTGGACTTCAACGACATCGTTAACATCCAGTACAAGGGAAACAGAAACGTGCCTCCGACGGCTACCCAAAACACTCGACTTAATACTTTCAGAAAACTCCCCCCTAGCTTAAAACTCTAGTTTTTCCCTAGCTACGTACCTTTGAATGACAAAGGAGATCAAGAGGCATTCCAGAATAAAGATAACGGCGATCGCGGTGCCTTTGCCAAACTCGGAAGTATCGAATGCCGTATAATACATCTGGTAGATGACCGTCCTGGATGTGTCGCCCGGGCCTCCTGCCGTCATGACCCGCACATGCGAGTAGAAGGCCATCGAGCCTAAGGTGGACAGAATAAGTACGTATTTGATGACATTCTGCAGCAAGGGGATCGTTATTCGCAAACAGACTTGAACGAAATTGGCACCGTCGATCAAGGCCGCTTCATAATAGCTTTTGGGTATGGTCTTGATTCCCGTATAAAACAGCATCGCGTTGAGACCGATATATTGCCACAGGAAGGTAACCCCGATGCTCGGCATGACCGTTTTCTTTTCCGTCAGCCACGAATGCGTCCAGGAGCTCAGCCCGAGCGATTGGAGTATGCTGTTAAACAATCCCCAGTTCGGTTCGTAGAAAGCCAGCCAGATCTGCGCAACCACCGTGACCGACAAGATCGCGGGGAACATCGCCGCCGTCTTGAAGAAGCGGCGAAACCTAGGGGTTTGAGCATCCATAAAAAGCGAAAGCATCATGGAGAAGGGCAGCCCAAGCAATAAGGAGATGCCTACGATAAGGTACGTATTTTTATGGGCGCTCCAAAAGGAAGGCGAAGCCATTACGTCTTTGTAATTATCCAAACCGACAAATCCCAAATTTCGAAACCCGTCATGCTTATGCAAGCTCATCCAGATCTCCGGCAGCAAGGGGTATACGCAGAATACGGTAAACAGCAGCAAGGCCGGGGAAGCAAATACAAATATGGACATTTTGGTGCTAAAGTACTTGTTCATCGCTCTCTCCACCGTTTAATTTGTGTCTAAATCCCCCCGGGATCAGCCGAAGGGGATTTAGCTGTCATCGCCTCTTTGTTACTTGTTAAACCACGTATTCTCGCTCCAAATCTTGTTCATCGCGGTATTGAAATCTTCGGCAGCGTATTCGCCCGTCAGTAAGTTCGCTCCTTGCGTAGACACTTCGGCAGAGGTTTTCGCATCTATCGAATTAAGAGCGAAAGACGCGATTTTATTCGGGATCGGATTATACCAGTCAACGAACTTCTGCATAAGCGGGCTTCTGTTATTTGCCTGATTGCCGGTCTGCAAGGATATTGGCGCTCCCGTGGATTCGAAGTACAACGCATCCTGCATGGCCAGGAATTCGGCAAGCTTGACGGCCTCATCCGGATGCTTGGTTTTCCCGTTTACCGCATAGCCGTTAACCGGTGAGCCCCAGAATTGCACGGTCTGCGAAGGATCGTACTTATCGCTTGCGCTTGGGAACGGGAAGAAATCAACCGTTTCGTCTTTTGCCAGATTCGGCAGCTCCCAAGTAAACATCATTAGCATTGCCGCTTTTTTGGACGTAAACATCTCCATCGCCGGACCGTAATCCAGGTTGGCAATGCCGTCTGGGAAGACGCCTTCCTTGACCATCGTCTCTATACGGGCCGCACCTTCCTTGACGGATGGATTGGTAAAGTCCGTTTTGTTGCTGACGAGATCCGCCATCGCCTGCGGGTCCCCGATTTGAATCATTTGCTGCAGCATGAAGAGCTTCGGCCCCCATCCGTCCTTGCCCGGAGTTACGGCCGGAACCATGCCTTTACCCTTGAGCGTCTTCGAGGTTTGAATCAGCTCGTCAAACGTGGTCGGCACCTTCACCCCTGCTTCTTCAAACATGTCTTTATGGTAAAAGATGACGGGGGTGAAATACGTATCGGCTCCGGAGGAGAGGCTGTAAATCCCGTTATCGACATGCTTTAACGCATCCGGCACCGCATATTTGTCCAAGAAGCCGTCTTTGGAAATATAAGGGGTCAGATCCAGAATGCTGCCCGTATTCTTCAGCGGGGTAAAGTAGCCCGCATCGCTCCAGAATACGTCCGGCATATCCCCGGAGGAATTCAACGTCTTCAATTTGTTGGCCATATCCTCGCCGCCGCCGCCGGGCTCAAACTCGACTTCAAGATTGGGAAGCGCTGCGGCAAGGTTAGGCTTGATGTATTTTTCCATGATGTTATTGCGATTCTCGTCCGTCGTAATCGTGATAACCCTCATTTTGATTTTTTTGCCGTCCGGCGCCGCGGTCTCCTTATTATCTTCCGTGGTTGCTGCCGGGGCCGACGGATTGTTGGACGGCTGGTTGGAATTTGCGTTGTTCCCGCTTCCGCATGCCGATGAAACCAGTAAAGTACTTGCCATAAGCACCATGGCCGCTGCCTTAGACTTCGTTACCATTGATATACCTCCCCTATTTGTCGAAACGGATACCGGTTGAATTCAGCCGTTGAAAGCGGTATCAACCTTAACCATGAGCTAATTTTACGAATCTTCCTAAATTTCGTACAGAGAGTATTCTCAGTCCGGCAGTAAAATTAACGGCAAAAAAATAGACGATAGAGGAAAGTTTCCACTTTCCTCTATCGTCTGCGTTTAATAGGCTATTGGATTTGATTTACATATTTGCTGGGCGTGATCCCCATATACTTTTTGAAGCATTTGCTGAAATAATTGGCGTCGGCATAGCCCACCCGGTTCGCTACGTTTTGGATAACCTTCTCTCCCTGATCAAACAGCTCTTTCGCTTTAATAATCCGTATTTCGGTCAGGTAGTCATTAATTGTAAAGGTCGTTTCCTTTTTGAACACAAAGCAGAGATGATTGTAATTCATATGGACGCTTCTGGCGATATCTTCGATTCGCAATTCCTCATTGCCGTAGTGATTCGAAATATACGCCTTAACCTCCTCAATGACTTTGACGGCTCTATTGGTTTTGCGGCTATGCACATGATTCATCGCCTTTAGAATCAGATCGTGTATCCACTCCTCCAATTCGTTGATGGTCTTCATTCGCTGAACGTGCTGTATCATGTCGGGCTGCGTCGTATCCCGGAAAACACTCTCAAAGCTTTGCGACGCTTCAGCTAAGAATTCAAGGCATGTGGATACGACTTCGATTCCGGCAAGGAGCAGCATTTCCATAGAGGCATTCTGAACGCGGGCATCCTGAAAAAATCGGACGAGCCATTCTTCCGTCTCGGTCCTATTTCCGATTCGCATGAGCATCAGCAAGCCGCTTCTTTTCTCCACCGAGTACAATCCGGTCTTCATTCCGGGTTCCACCTTCAAGGAGTGAACGAACACCTTGTTGCCGCCCCATATAAACCGATGCTTCAAGGCGATTATCGCTTCCTTATATGAACTTGGGATGGACTCATACGTATCGCAGCCATTGCCTAAGCCTATCGTAACCGTATAGGCTGTATCGTTCTGAACGGTTAATCGAATCCTTTGGCATATCGTTTCCAGATTGTTGAAGGAACCTTCAGGCGCACCTAAGATTAGAACCAGACGCCCTTCTTGATCCTGACAACTAACGCAGTGAAAAGCGCTTTGCATGCAGCGCTTAGCGATTTCCTGCACCTTTGCTTTAGGAATGGTCATCCCCTCGTCAGGATGTCTCTCCTCGTCTGCATCCAGATCGACGACAACCGTCCGGTAATGCAAACCTTCCTGCGGTATTCCCAAATCGTGCAATCGGTTCTGCTGCGGTCGTGATCTGGAGCTGCCCTGCAGCCAATCATTGAGCACTTGTTCCTTCATGAAAGAAAAGCCTTCGCTTGCCTGCTTTCTCAGATCGTCCAATTCAAGCTCGCCCAGACGCTCCGATCGTATCAACTCTTTTATATTCAGCAAAGAGCTTTGGAGCTCTTCTTCATTAATCGGTTTCAGCACATAGTTAGAAACCCCCAATTGCACGGCCTGCCTGGCATACGCAAATTCGCTGTGACCCGACAACACCAGAAATTTTGTTTTCTGGTCGCGTTCCTTGGCTTTATGTATAAATTCCAATCCATCCATGATCGGCATATTCATATCGACTAAGACAACATCCGGCTCTACCTCGGACATCAGCTCCAGCGCTTCCGCCCCGTTTTTGGCTTCACCCGCTATTTGGAACCCCAGCTCGCTCCAGGGCAGCGAAATCTTCAAGGCTTGCCTGAAGTAGAATTCATCATCGACGATAAGCACTTTGTACACATTCCGTTCCTCCCGTTCTATTCCATCCTTAGCATGCGAATAATAGAAATGAGCCTCATGGATGCGGCAGAAGCTATTGGGGACGAAGCGGCAATACGATGATAATTTTCGTGTAAACGCCGGATTCGCTTTCAACCTGCAGTCCGTATCGGTCCCCATACAGCATTCGGATCCGATTGGATACGCTTCTAATCCCAAATCCGCCGGATTCCGAAGGGACGCCGGATTCCGCCATTATCGCCTTCGCTTGATCCTTGTGCATGCCGGCCCCGTTATCGTAAATTTCGATTTCGATATGATTGCCAGAGCGCCTCCCCGTGATGCGTACGATTCCTTTTTCCTGTTTGAGCTTCAACCCGTGATAGATGGCATTCTCCACGATGGGCTGCAAGGTCAGCTTCGGTATCGAATAGGTCAAAATGTCATCGTCGATATCCATCGTGTACGCCATATATTCCACGTAACGAAGCTGCTGAATTTCCAAATAGCTTTCCGTAAGACGCATCTCTTCACCGACGGATATAATATCGTTGCCTTTGCTTAACGAGATTTTATAGAAATTCGCCATGTATTGGGCGGCCGTTATGGCCTGCTTTCCCAACCCCAGCTTAATAAGAGAAATAATCGTTTCCACCGTATTGTACAGAAAATGAGGCTTCACTTGCGATTGCAGCAATTTAAACTCGATCTCGGCTTTTGTCCTTTGTTTCTCGACGTTCTCGGCCATAAGCGCCTCAATGCGATCCATTAAATTATTGAAGCCCTCGCTTAAATATCCAATCTCGTCCGTTGATTGGTACGAGCTTCTGACCTGCATCTTTCCGGTCCGGATTTCTCTCATTGTCTTGGCAAGCCGGAAGATCGGGCTGGTGATCGAGCGTGACAATTGGAAGGAGACCATTAATGCCAGCAGCAAGCATGCTGCGCCAATCCCGATTATCAACTGATTGATTTCCTTCCGCTCCGACGTAATCTCATTCATCGCGATAGCGCTTACAATTGTCCATTGCAGCGGTTCGAAGCGATGGGTGAGTATCAGCATTTCTTCACTTCCGCTCCCTTGAGTGAAGCTTGCGTCTTTACCGTCATCGGGAATGCTGATGGAGGCGGCTTCCTTGAAGTCCCGGTATAGCATGGCTTTATTCTGCGCGGAAATAATCCGGCCATCGGCATCTACGATATAAAATTCACCGCCTTTCTTTTTCCCTTCCTCGTAAATGGAAGCGATGGTCGTTTCTTTGACATACAGAAAAATTCGTCCGATCGTTTTTCCCGTATCTTTGTGGATGACCGTTTTGGAAACGGCAAATACGTTGTCATCCCCTTCGTAAAGGAATCTGAATTTGATCAACCCCGTCCAAATGGGCAGATAGGTCCGGTCATCCGCTCCGTAACCGTATCCGAATAGACGTGCGGCGTAGGCATTGTCGGCGAATCCAACGTCCACCCAATGTTGATTGGAGGTAAGAATGCTGACGGCCTTGATTTTGGTGTTAGGCTCGACAATGTTGCTGATCGTCTCGGAAAGGGTTTTGTTCATCGAGAGGTTGTTTAAACCTTCAACCGGCTTGATCGCATTGGGCTCGTTATTTAATAAATAATCGTAATAGAGGGCGTTCTGCAATCGATAATCGCTGGCTAGAATTTTGGAATAATCTTCGATGGAGGATAGCAAGGTTTGAAGATTGTTTTTGATGAGCACAAGCTCCCGGGATGAGTTATTTGTGGCTTTATCGATAATCGCCTTCTGTGAAATCGTGTTGGCAAAGATAGACTGGGTGGAAATAAATACGACAATGATTAGAATATTCGAGATGAATATTTTATTCTTAATGGAAATCCCGCCTATATAATTCGAGAATCCTTTCATTTCGTCATTACTTCCTTTCTCTTCATTAGGACAATGAATGCGGAAAGAACAACCGGGGGTACATTCAGGATAACAGAGGTTTAATGAGTGTCAACTTGAAATGTTGGAATAAATTCAAAAAAGAAAGCCGGCAAATAACCAGCTTTCTCCCGGAACCTTGGTTCTAAAGCGTCTTCCGAATAACATTCGATTCCTCATACTCTTCGCTATTTCCGAATATCAGGCGGCTAAAGTTGTAGGCACCGTTATTCCAAACATGAAAATCGTGAAAACCTTCCTTAATCACAACTTGATAAAAAGGACCAAGATGATTCCCCGCTTGGTCTATAAGCCCCTCTATCGATTTGTTATAACTCGTAATTGCAACACCATCGGCATCTCCACAGGTCATATACAGCAGCTGGAGCTTATGGTCGGATGATTCCAGGCTTGCTCCAAGAACGCTGCCTTCACTCGATGTGGGGGCATTCGAAAAAGCACCGGCATAAGCGAACAAATCTATCATCCCTGGCGCCGGCACCGTCTTATCCAACCCGTTTTTCCAGGAACTTTCGGTTCCCGTGAATCGCGTCGAGTCATATCTGTAACCGCCGACAATCAGATTCAGAGCCTGCATTCCTCCCATCGAAAGTCCGGCGATCGCTCGATGCGCGCGATTATAATGAATTACTTCGGTTGTTGTGTTATTGATGTTCGCGAAAGTCTTGTAGTTTGATTCTATAAACGGAATCAAATCGTGTCTAAGCTCGTAATCGAAGTAATAGAAACCCAGCATATTGGTTCCTTCGGTAGTAAAGGATGCGTCCGTCCAGTCATGGGCGCTTCTTCCGTTGGGGAACACGACGATCAGCGGTTCAATGTCTCCCTTTGCAATGAGATTGTCGAATAAGTTGCAAAGGATAAATCGCTCGTCAACCTGACCGTTGCTGCTTAACCATTCGAAGTGATCCCCGCCGACGCCGTGAAGCAAATACAATACATTGTATCTGACGTCCTTATCGTTCGGATCGTAACCCGCAGGCAGGTAGACATTGCATCTTTTCAGGATGGAATCGCCCGCAACGGCTTCTCTTCCCGCTTCGCTGATCGCGTTGTTCTCCTTGGCGACAAGCTGCCGCGATATATCAATATAGCTGCTTGCCTCGTAGGAAACCTCTTGAATCGTACCTTGAAGCTCTAGCTTCACTGATTTGAAATATTCAGCCGGTACGGCAGTTACATTCCTATTTCTCATCGTTCATGATCGCCCCTTCGGTCGCTTGGTAATAGATTAATAGTATCATGACGATAAAGAGAGACGTAACCTTACAAATTATATATTCACATGCAATTATTTATCCGAAGTACGCATCGTCACCATGATTAACATAGGAGCAATTATACAAGCAGAAGCCGTTCAACCTTCAAAAAAATTCTTTACTGATCGTTCTCAATAGGATATGATGAATTCGAGTCTATTGGGAACGATCATTCTAAAAAGACGTCGAATATGGCTGCACTCAATTCGATTCACCAAATAAACGGAGAAGGAGCAAATTAACATGACTGCAAACCCAAGCACTCTCAAAGGGAAAGTCGCTTTCATTACTGGAGGAAACCGGGGCATCGGCCTAGAGACGGCACGAGGATTAGGCAAGCTCGGCGCTCATGTCGTCATCGGTTCACGCGATGCAGAGAGGGGAAAAGTCGCTGCAGCGGCGCTGCAGGCAGAAGGCATCCAAGCGGAGAGCATGAAATTCGATGTGCTGCTGGTTGAAGATCGTCAAGCCGCATATGCTTTCTTTGACCAAAAGTACGGAAAGCTCGATATCCTGATTAACAATGCCGGTGTGCAAAAGGAAGTTGAGCATCTTGTACCCATGAACGAAACCAGCAGCGTAACGCCGGATACCCTGCGTGAAACGTTCGAGGCGAATTTCTTCACCCTGGTTGAACTGACGCAATTGCTTCTGCCATTGATTCGCAAATCGCCCGCCGGCAGAATCGTCAATTTGTCCAGCGTTCTGGGTTCCCTTGCCCTGCATTCCAATCCGGAAGCCCCGATCTTCAACATGAAGGTATTCGCGTACGACACGTCCAAGGCCGCGGTGAATATGTTTACGATTCATCTGGCGCACGAGCTCCGGGATACACCGATTAAAGTCAACTCTGCGCATCCGGGCTGGGTGAAGACCGAAATCGGCGGGCAATACGCCGAACTAGACGCTGCGGAAGGCAGCAAGACAAGCGTAATGCTGGCTTCACTGCCTGTTGACGGGCCAACCGGCCAGTTCTTCTTCATGAATAACCAGCTTCCTTGGTAATCCTTTCGTAAAATCAAAACCGCGCGATATATTCGCGCGGTTCTCCTAGGGATCTTATGCTTGCCTTAAATAATACGACCCGGCTTCCGCTGTAATTCCCCACCCCAGCATATAATCATCGCAAAGCTTGTAATTCCATCCAGTTAGAGTATTCTTTCCGTCAAGCGGCAACAGGATTGCGAGAATGCCCAGCAGCGGATCGGCATAGGCATGCAAGACGCTTTTTACGCCACGTTCTCGATACGAAGCAATAATGGATTGTACCTGCCTGATCGCATTACGCTTATCTAAATCAGATGTTAGTCAACATGAATTCGGAAGACTACCGGATAAGGGCTGCGCACTTCTCTCGTTCGGATAATCAACGCCTCTTCGGTCCTTTCCCATACCGGCTGCTCCTCAAACCCTAAAACATCGATGTCGCGGATGATGCCGTGAAAAAGATGCGCATGCTCTTTCAACGATCTGATCCTTACAGACCCATCGTCCGGATATGACAGAACATGCGCATACAAAACGCTTCCCTTCATCGTGAACCGGATGTCTTCGCTTGTGAACGGCTTGGCTTTACCGTCCGTGAACTGTCCTTCCTCTACTGCCGTAGGCCCTTCGCCGGACGTTCGCCAATATGTCGTGCCGTAGATCGCCTCGCCATTCGTCTTCAGCCAGCCGCCGATATCGAGGAGAATGCGCCGGTCGCCTTCCGGAATCGTACCGTCGGCTTTGGGGCCAACGTTTAGCAGCAGGTTGCCGTTCTTGCTCACGACATCGACGAGATCCTGAATAAGCTCTACGGGCGATTTGTAATCCATTCCCTCGACATGACACCAAGAATTTCGCGCCGCAGCGGTGTCGGTCTGCCAATAGAACGGCTGCAGTTCGGCGAACTGGCCGCGTTCGATATCAAGAACCGCGGATCCGAACTTGAAGGCATCGTGTTTATAATTGATAATGCCTTGATAGCCCCGCTCTGCCGCGCGATTGTAATAATACGCCGCGAATTTCTTAAGATATGGCTTAAAGGCTGCCGTATGAATCCACCAGTCGAAATAAAAGATTCTCGGCTTGTAACGGTCAACCAGCTCGCAGCACCTAAGCAGCCAGTCCTCCAAATATTCCTTGCTCGGCGGGGAACCGTACAAATCCTGGTGATCGGGTTCCGGCATGGAAGGCCAGTAGAAATCGCCGCAAGCAAGCGGTTCGCGGATATCCGACTCGAAAGCTTTTCCATGCGACATGAAGAACCAATGCTCTGCCCGGTGCGACGATACCGAAAACACCAAGCCCCGCGCCTCCAAAGCCGATTTGAGCTCTGCCAGCACATCTCGCTTTGGCCCCATCTCAAACGCATTAAACCTTGACAATTCGCTCTTGTACATCTGAAAGCCGTCGTGATGCTCCGCAACGGGCATTACATACCGAGCCCCGGCCTGCTCGAATAATTCGGCCCATTCGGCTGCATGAAATTTCTCCGCCTTGAACATAGGAATAAAATCTTTATAACCAAACGTTTGATGATTGCCATAGGTCGCGCGGTGATGATCAAATTCTCTTGTCCCTTGGATGTACATATTGCGCGGGTACCACTCATTGGCGAAAGCCGGAACGGCGTAGACGCCCCAATGGATGAAAATACCGAATTTCGCGTCCTTGTACCAATCGGGAACACGGAAACCGCTGAGCGAATCCCAGTCATCGCTGAAGCTGCCCGAGGCGACCTCCTCGTCGATTCGTTTTAAGTATTCCATTCTATCCATCCTTGCACTCCTTCCGCGTATGCTATAATCCCATCATAGCGAGCCGGAATAACTCGGGATACAGGTAAATGCGACGTCCATTAGGACAAAGATGTCGCATTTGCGCAGCTAGGAGGACTGCGGATGGGGCATCCGATGATTCAATCAGATAATCTAGATCTTAAGATTTTGCTTGGGAAGCTTGTTTTGAACGTTCTATATATCAAATCCGGGTACTTCTACCGTTCCATGCCCGAGCATCGACACAGCAACGGCAGCTATGAGCTCCATTACATTCCGTCCGGCCAGGGGCGCCTGATTGCGGAAGGAAAGGAATTCCCGCTTTCGCCTGGCAGCTTGTACATGACGGGGCCTTGTGTCGATCATGAGCAGATTACGGATTCCTCGGATCCGATGTTTGAGTATTGCATTTTCTTCGAGGCGCTCCCGAGCGGCCGCACCAACCATGGGAAGTTGAACGGGAGAAGCGGATGCGATTCCGAAGATACGAGCGAAATAGCGCGGTTATTCTTGAACACGCCATTCTGGATTGGACAGGACAGCCAGCAATTGCAGCTTGTGTTCGAGAAGCTGGCTTGGGAAATAAACACCCGCGCGATTGGCTATCGGCGCAGTATAACGATCCAATTGGAGCACATCGTCATCGGACTGGTCCGGAACTATACGAATAATCAGCCGACACTGCAGACTGCGCCATTAAAGACGCTGGATGATAAACGAATGGTGCTGATCGAGAACAGCATCTTGTATAACTACAAGCATATTACGATAACAACGCTTGCCGACCAGCTCGGCCTTAGCATCAGGCAGACCGAACGCGCGGTCCGCAAGCAATACGGGATGTCTCTGCGGGAAAAGCTCCAAGAAGCCCGCATGCAGGAAGCAGCTCGCCTGCTGGATGCTTCCTTGCTGACAATCGGCGAAATAGCCGTACAAGTCGGCTATCATTCTTCCGAGTCGTTCGCAACGCATTTTAAAAAATGGCATGGAGCAACGCCCAGCGCTTATCGGGTTCGAGTTCAAGATCATGTTCCGTCTCTACCGGTTAGGGATGCGATTAGTCGTTGAATGAAAGACAGCTGCCGGCAAAGACCGGCAGCTGTCTTTCATTCAACGTTAAGTTCACTACAAAATGACCGTTTTCGTTGCGACTTAATTTGCGAGCGCGGAAGGAACCTGCTCATTCGCTAAATCCGCTAGGCTTGTCGTGATACCGATCACGTGGCCTGTTCCTTGTTTAAGCATTTTCGAAAGCGCGCGCTGGATCAGATGGAAAAAGCCGAACTATTAGAATTCCTGCGCGGTTGGACGCAGCACGATCTCGTTGATATCGACCTCCGCAGGTTGCTCGATGGCGTAGGCGATGGCCCGCGCAACAGAACTTGCAGGAATCGCGATTTGGTAGAAATCCATCACGTTCGACTGCGCTGTACCCGTAGTGTTGAACTTCAGTTCGCTCTCCACAGCCCCGGGTTCGATAGATGTTACCCGAATTTTATTGCCGACTTCATGACGAAGGCCCTCGGAAATGGCGCGTACCGCGAATTTCGTGCCCGAGTAGACGGTACCGCCCGGCGAAAAGACCTTAACGCCGGCAACCGAGCTAATATTGACGAATTGACCGCTTTCCTGGGCAAGAAAGACTGGCAAGGCTGCAGCGATACCGTACAGAACCCCTTTGAGGTTAATATCGATCATTGCATCCCACTCGTCAGTGTTCACCTCGGCCATAGGCCGGATCGGCATAATGCCAGCGTTGTTAACAAGAACGTCCAGTTTGCCGAAATCGGCAATGACCGCATGGACGACAGCTTTAAACTGCGCCTTGTCGCTCACATCAAGCGAGTAAGCGCCGGCTTTGCCACCAGCTTCCTTAATCTGCGACACCACTTCGTCAAGCTTGTCCTTCCGGCGCGCGGCCACCGCCACGATTGCTCCCTTGGAGGCGAGAAGACGCGCGGTTTCTGCTCCGAGACCGGTGCCTCCGCCTGTGATCAGTACAACTTTATTTTCAATACCATTATTCATGATGTCTCTCCTCTGTATGTGTATTAAGATTTTACAAACCTCATTGAATGCTTATGGAGCATAGTCAATTAACAACGCTCCTAAGACTAGGTAAATACATCCACCAACATGAGTATCTAACAAAGATAGCTTACTCAGGAGGCGTTTAGAATATTAATGCACCACGCCTTCATGGAGTCATATTCGAAACCTCCTCTCCCTACGAAAGTCACTAGGAATTATAAACTGTTGAACTTAACGATATGCTTCTAGCCGGAGGTCTCACCAATTCTTGATTGAGCAAGCGTGGACACAAGAACCATAATACCCAAGATGATATTAGGGAGTAGGCACTTTTATTGGCCATAGTAACTAAGCTAGGCCATAAATATGAGGATTGCCAAAACCGCGAGACAGGAAAGCCCGACTTTGTTACCCGGCCAACACGCTGGTGATCCAGTTTCGCTACCTCTTAAGACCTTTCGACAATTCGCTCCACGTACTCGCTGTCGTATTCTACAATAGAAAACATAAAAACCCGAAAGAAGGGCACTCTTAAGTGTCTTCTTTCAGGTTACCGTTTAATCATTTATCGTAATTGTCTTTTCTATATTAATATTTAGCAGTAAGAACTCTACAATCACTTCTTCGCCTTATAAAACTCATGATACAACTTCATTAACGCACGCTTCTCAATCCGCGACACATAGCTGCGGCTTATGCCCAACTCCTTCGCAATCTCCCTCTGCGTCCGCTCATCTCCCCCATGATCCAGGCCGAACCGGCCGCGGATCACTTCCTGCTCCCGCTCGTCGAGGATATCGAGATTGCGGTAGATTTTACTCTTCTCAATCTTCAGCTGCACCCGGTCCACGACATCATCGGCTTCCGTGCCGAGGATGTCGATCAGCGTGATTTCATTCCCCTCTTTGTCCGTGCCAATCGGGTCGTGCAGGGACACGTCTTTGCGTGTCTTCTTCAAAGAACGCAAATGCATAAGTATTTCGTTTTCAATACACCGAGCGGCGAACGTGGCGAGCTTCGTTCCTTTTCCGGTCTGGAAGCTCTCGATTGCCTTAATCAGGCCAATCGTACCGATCGAGATCAAATCCTCGAGATCTTCTCCCGTATTGTCGAATTTTTTGACATTGTGAACACGAAACGATGTAATTGTAGGATGATAGACAATATTCAATAAAACCGCCTAATAGGCGGTTTAACTCGAGTAGTTATGATCAATCTGTGGTCTAAGACTCACTATCCCTTCATACTCTGGGGTTTTGAGCGCTTTTATTTTAATGGAGCCACCGCGGGTCGAACCATTGATCTCATCTCTGCCAGCGAAGCGCTCTCCCAAGGATAGCCATTCCTAAATGTCCCATTGGTTAGCTATATTCATTTATCCTTTGATTTTTTTCAATAAAATCGTATAATTCAGTTTTGCTATAAATAAGTGAATCACATTAGGAATTCACCTACTTTTTTTCAAACACTCACTTAAATGGTGGGACTATGAATACAAATCCCTGCCTAGCTATGAATATTTCCATCGTTCTTTTTGTTCATTATCAACTTGATTTTTAGAAATCTCAGAGGACACTTCCTTAATCCAATCACTCCTCAGTTCTTTACCAAATAATTCCTGATAAACTTTTGCTTTAATTTGTATCATCTCTTTTGCTAAACCTCCCTCTAATTCTTGAAGAATTTTTAAGTCTGCATCAGATAAAGATTTGCTTTTAGTCGCAACATGATTGCGATATATGGAAGTCTCCATACGCCAAGCGTAAAATTCTGCTGAGAATTGCTCCTTCATATTGTTTAACATCTGAATGCCTGGAACATCTAGATCCCCTGAATAGTAAATGATGCAGCTTGGGTTTGCTTCAATACATTTTTCTATAAACACTTTAGAAGCGGTTCTTGCTTGTCCGATCGTACAAAGAAGAACTGGAAAATCCGGTGGAAGTTGTTTTAATGAGAATTCATTTAGATTAAGAAAATGAATGGTTTCATCAACTAAGTAAGAAATTACAGACGGATTTTCGATAATATATATTGACGAGTACTTTGGTAGTTGCTGCATTTCTTCAATTTCACGTAAATTTAACGTGCGAGGGGAAGTTCCTTTGACGAGATGTGGTACAAAAACATGTGAAATTGAACTAAGATCATCATCCAAAACGTCGAAATTCCTATAAATTTGACGTTCGAACAAATACTCTGGTATGACCGTCTTATGGTTATCAATATTTCCGCTTTGATTTAAACTTTGGCTATTTATATCATTGAGAGCGCTCCATAATAATCTTCCTTTTGCATTTTTTTTATCAAAGGCATGTGAATCCTCAGTAACATAAGCAGCAAACATAGGTAATCTAATTTTTCCAGTTGAGATCCCACATTTTTTAAACATTTCATCTTTTCTCATGAGCAAATGCCATAAAGCGCTCAGACATGTAAGCAATTCTGGATAAACATTTATGTCTCTGTCAAAAACAGTTCTCAAAACCCTATAGCCTTTGGCATCTCCTTCCTTTAATCTTTGAAAAAAGTTAAATGTCTTTTGAATAAATATTTCTAGTTCAGTATTAGAGATATTAAATCGAGTAATAAAATCTAGTTCAACTTGAATAAATAGATTAGCCCAAGCGAAAAGCTTTGACTCTTTTTGTTGGCGTTTGGTGGAAAGTTGATGGCCGTAGTATAACTCCAACAATTCAAGTAAAGAAACTGAGTATCCTGCTTCTATAGCTGCTTTTTCAAAATCGGCAGCTGGGAAACGTGGCCCCTTGTAGCGAATGCCAAGAAAGCCACGCAAAGCTTTTTCCTCTTCTTCGGTGGGCCGCATTGGCACCGTGCCGAATGCTCCGTAGCTTTCAAACTTCTTGCGATACAAGTCGAAAAGGCGGCCAAAGCCGCCGCTCTGCCGAAAAATCTCGACCAGTTGCCTGTTATCCTGCATTTCGGGAACGCTCCTCGATAAGTTGCTCTAGCGATAGAAGATGTTTTTCTTTCCCATCCCAATAGTAACGTGCAACAGCGAGTACTGGAGAATCCACAGGTCGGAGAATTTGGGCAATGGAGAGTTCATCTACCGTTTCGTAGCAACCCCACAGCACCTGGGAGTTCATAATATAATCGAACTCAAAATCATGCACAAGTTGAAACATCTGTGCAATGTTTTCGTTATCGATGCCCGCAAACGCCTCATCCAAAGAAATGACACGCGGTGCATCAGGCGCGGCATAAGAATATTTGGCAGCTATCGCCGCAAAGAGCGGCGAGTAGATACTCATCGCCTTTTCCCCGCCGCTGAGTTCCCCAAACACTTTGTTCGTGAAGCGCTCCTCTGGAATGCCCTTGCGCGTGATGAACATGTCAAAGCGGAACCATTTGCGGTAATCCAGAGCCTTTTTCATCTCTTCAAACATGGAGAAACTCGCGTCGTCCTTGTACTTTTTTCGAGCTTCATTAATTTTGGACATGAAGTGCTGGCGCACTTTTTCCTTTTGAGATGGCGTCAAATAGATGGACTCCTTGGATAGGTACGACAACAGCTCTGTCGTCGAAATTTGGTCCTCTTCTTTGCTCGTGAGAGGGATCCATTCGAGCCGCATCTGAATAGTGCCTGTTACACGCCGCAGCATCACGTTCGCGTCTTGTTCCCAGCGCTTCGCGGCCCGCACTTTCTCATGGATCGTAGTACCGACAACATCAATGAGCACCTTTTCAAACAATTTTTGCTCCTCTTCCCGAATATGCCCCGAAATGCGCTCAAGTTGATCATTCACATCACGGTGTACTTCAAGTGGCGTGTTCTCCACATGCTGGGGCGAAAAGACCAGGAATTGCCGCGAGCAGTTCTGCACAAGGATCTGCCAGGACGGATTCTCCATGTCTTCGGTCTGAATCTCAAGCGAAATCGTACGCCTCGACGGCTTAAGATTGTAATCCACAAGTTCGTGCTGGGCGTAGCCTTCTGCTTCTTTTAACGCTGAAAGCACTACATCGAACGAGAGTCCCTTGCACGATTCTTCCAGTGCCATTACGGTCTCAGAAGCGCTCCGTGGAGGACATACAAAACCGAGAGATAGCTCCTCTTGGTACAATTTCATCCACCCATTTAGCAATCGCAGCCGCTCTTCCATCACCGGTTTCTCCTTCGTTTGAGTTTCAATTAGGCCGCGAATTTTAATCTCTGCTTCGTTTATTTGTTTGCGATAAGACTCTAACCACCCATCCGCCGACTGCGCCGTATTTCTCGCTGCCTCTATCTCCTGTTTTACGTCCGTATCGCCAAGGTCCTGTATACGCTCAAGAAACATCGTTTCATAAGACTTGTTCTTCGCGATATCCCGCTCGAGATCCGTTTTCTCTTCTGTAAGGTAGTCATAATCACCTGTCAAACGTTCTTTTTCCGACGCAAGATCTGACAGCGACTGATTCGCTGCAAGCCATGCGTTGTGCGCCATGCGGAGATCAACGAGTGTATCTTTGTAAAGTGTAAGGTCGCTAAGAGCCTTTTGGTAGCTGGCAAGCTTAAGCGGCAATTCCAACTGCTGCGTAGCATAATAGAGAGCATTACGCAAAACTTGTGTTTCGTTGCGGTAGACACGCAAAGCATCTTGGAGCCGTTCTACCACAGAAAGTTGAGTGGCGCATTCATGACGCTTGGTTTCATGGCGTCTAAGCGACTCTTCAAGCCCCTTGAGGGATGGGAACACTTCCCGTTCTATGACAAGGAGATGCTGCTGCTTTTCTATAGAAAGCTGTTCGGATTCCAGGCTATCTTTCTGGTGCGTGAGTTCATCACACTGACTTTGCAGTTCTTTCAGCTTGCGCAGACGGATTTGTTCCCGCGCCGATTTGCCAATGTATTTATCTTCGTACTGAGGTGCCAGCCCCCCAACCATACCACTGCGGAATTCCCCGTTTTCCAACACATAACCTTCCTCATGGGGAACAATAGAAATGGTTTGCAGTACAGTGTTAATATCCTCCTCTGTGAGACCGTTGGTTGGCGTTGGACGTACATAAGTCAGTAAATTTTCTCTTTTGTACGACCCTACTTGCACCACGGCCATCGAGGCAGCGACCATGGAGCGATCACTCTCGGGCACCACAAGAGCCGTAAGGAGTCCCGCGCGGGTAATGGCGTCTTCGATGGCTTCTTTTACAATCGGCTGTATGTGTTCCAGAAATTCAAACGTTTCATAAAAATAAGCAACACGTACGTTTTGTATGCGCAAGCGCTCCATTTCTCCCGCTTCCGAAGCGGTAAGAGCGGGCTCCATCTCCTTTTGTGCAGATAAGGCTTCAGCCTTTCTTTCGGTCTCCTCGATTTGCTCTAGGATAAGACGGATGGAAGCCGCAAGATTTGCATGCTGCTCCTGAAGTGCACGAAAGCGTTTGTCGTATAAGGAACTCAGCC
This sequence comes from Paenibacillus sp. JDR-2, assembly GCF_000023585.1. Classification (NCBI taxonomy): domain Bacteria; kingdom Bacillati; phylum Bacillota; class Bacilli; order Caryophanales; family Paenibacillaceae; genus Paenibacillus; species Paenibacillus sp. JDR-2. The sequence continues at coordinate 4,941,714 of NC_012914.1, forward strand.
ATTCAGTAACCGCTGCTGGAGAGACGTCATCCAAAAGATCTCCAATCCCTTGCAAGATTTCCTTCACTTCGAGAAGTTCTGCGGGCTGAATTTGAAATTGTTGAGCGCTTTCCGCCCATTCGGCAACGGTATGTTCAACAGATGTTGAACATACCGAAATCTCTTTCACTAAGATGCCAATCTCAACTTCTATCTGATTGGCACGCTCTTCTTCGGTCGCCACATTTCGCTGCATTTGATCCTCATGTTCGAGGCGAGATTTCAGCGAAAGGAGCTGATCGGCAATCTTTTGTACCTTGCTTCGGTACTCTTGGAGAGTTTCTTGCCAATTTTTAAAAGCTGCGTCTGAAAAACTTTCGAGGCAAGATTTAAAGTGGTTACGTAAGGTACCGTGGGGTGAGAAGCAGCTCTCGTCCGCCAGCGAATCCAGTTCCGAAAGCGCCTCCTCACGACTCTGGACTGCTTTGTATTTATTTCCCTCAATCTGCTTAATCCGGTCCTCCACTTGTCGTTGCTGGTTTTCATTCTTCTCTATGGCCTCAGTCTTTCCCTGCAGTTTCTCCCCTGAATCTCTTAGAGTTTGTCTTACCTGACCCAATTCTTGCTCAAGTGTGAAAATAGGGTGCCCTTGTAGTGATGCTATTTTCTTCTGCATGGTTTCCTTTATGTTAATTTGTTCTTCCTGCTTCCGCTCCAGTTCTGTTTTGGCCGCGGAGACTTCGACTTCGGCAGCCTTACAATCCTTGATGCGTTTCATGGATTCATTAAATCGTTTCTCGCTAAACAACAGATGTTTCGCCTTCTCATAGAGAGAAAGTTGATTGTAGACGTTGTACGCTTCTACCAACTTCGTAAGGAAACCAAGTTCCTTTTCAAGACGATTTTTCTTTTCTTGCAGGCTATCCATGCTCTCCAGCGACGAAGAAAGCGGCAACAATTCATGTTGCGACAATTCTGGAAGGGCATCAGCGAGGACGTTGGACACTTCGCTCGCTTTCACGGCATTGGAGAGCTTCGGGCTACGGAGCTGGAGCAGCACGCCAATTAGTTCCTTAAATTCCTGAGTAGTTCTAAATCCATAGATTTCTTGATTCACGAGCTCCACATAACGCTGCTGACTGTCGGTGACTTCCCCGTCTCTGCCAATGCGGTCTGCCAAGTCCCCCATAGTAAGAGGAAACTTTTTGGGTTCCCCGTTTATAATTTTTTCATCATACAACTCAATGTCGTACCCAATACGCTTGTTGCGGAGAATAAAATACCACGTGCGCATAGTGTTGTCGCTCTCCCGCCTTTTTCCATTCAAGCCTATGCCAACGGTCATAAAGTTGTTTCCTTTGCGATATTCCATGTAGAGATATCCCGTTCCTTCTTCTCGCTTTGATACATGTTTATTGCCGAGCAATAGATCGATCATCCGTCGATCCTGTGAGCCGAATGGATCAAGACGCGACGGGCGCTTATCGCCGTCGAGCAATAACGGTACTGCCATGGTAGTGGATACTGATTTACCAGAACCGTTAGCGCCGCGTACAAAAAGGCGTCCATTACTAAATTCAAAAACTGTGTCACCGTGATACCAGAAATTAATGAGACCAAAGCGATTCAAATGGAATGAACTCAACGCCTATTCCCTCCGTTTACATAGATTAAGATACATATTCCCCTGTAACACGGCCAGCGGCGGAATAGAATACAACCTGATCGTCCGCAAGCGCATCTGCCATGTGAAAGTCAGACATAAATCCTATAACCTCTTCCCAAATGACGGTAAGAGATCGTTCTGTAAATGATTTGGTCCACCCATGGCCGTGCAGATCCTTGATCTCTTGAAACCATACGATTGCCTCATATTTCGAACATAGGACATGGCCTTTATGATCAAGAGCTACTTCTTGACCGTTTACCTTATCCCAAATAAGGGTTGCATACTGCACAGCTGCATTGGAGATCTGATCATCTTTCGGATAATAGTCTCCGTAACGACTTTCTGCATGGGTGAGCATCGTCGTACGATGGTATCGTTCAAGGTGCCAATATTCAAACAGTTCTGATATCATCGCATTCACTTTCTCAAACTCTTCCCAATCTTCCAAAAGCTTGGCTTCCTCTGCAGACAATTCATCATCATATACAACTGATTCTAAAAATAATCTGCGTAGAAGCCGCTGCCTCGTGGTTGTGATATGGACGATCTCTTTGCTAATATGTTCTTCCAACTGCCTAAGATTTTGAATTTTGCTGAGATCAAAGAAGTAAAGCAGTGCGAAATGACGAAAATAAGGCGTAGTCTGCAACAAAACATCATGCCGTTCATTGTCTCGGAACCCGTCTATTTCACGGTCCACGACATAGACGAGCCTTAATTTTACACAATGATGCAGAACGTCTGCAAAAGCCCTACGGTGCGAACGCTCTTCCCACGCGAAAGGAACGGCTTCTTCTGGATAATACATACGGATGGCATCACAAGCGTTTTGCAGCGTAAATTGCTGGTCTTCCCCGTTATCCTCCAAGAAAGCAAGGAAGCAGCAGAAAAACATATAGTGGAGTGATGTTGTAAAGTCGCCAACGCCCATAAACGACTTTGACGTGACGGGAATTTTCTCTAGTTTGATAAACTCATTACGCAGAAGTAAACGATATCCGAAGTATTCGCGCACGATTTCGGCAATATCCGCTTTTCGAGCGAGAATCTGAAAATATAGGTCCGCCTGCGTGTCCCGATGAATCCAATGGTAATGAAACAGGGCTTCAATACATTCCTGAAGCACCAACCGATCTTTATCCATTCTGGTCCTCCATAAACACGAATTCGTAATCATTCATTGTCAACGTACCATCGGTGGAACGCAGCCGAATACGCTTGCTGGAACGTAACTTAACATAAAATCGGCGCCCATCTTCCGTTCGGCTTTTTAAGCTTTTTGTAATCATAGCTTGTCCCAACAATTCAAGTAGAAGGTCCCTCACTTCGGGATACACGACACCGATTTCATCCAGCGTAATTTTACCTTCCTTAATTAGGCTGTTAAATTGCTCCCGTATCATCCGCGTTTTCTCCACATGCTCTTGAACCAGAAGCATCTGCGCCAAGGGGTCTTCATATACAGGTACTTTGGTGCGTCCGCTGCGGTTCCCAGGCGTCTTTTTGTTAAGGGACACTTCGAAAGGATCGCATTCCCACACATGCTTTGTAGTGTCATCCTCAGATTTACGAGGGACTAAAAAGTGCTTTGCGGTGGAAGCGCCAAACATCGCGCCAGCAATAACATGGCAATCCCGCAAGTCCGAAGTGTTCGCAAAAATGCGAGCCAATTCTAAATAGTCATTTTTGCGGCTTTTAAAGTAGTTGAATTTATCGCTGATTTGATCTGCAATTCGCACAATTTTTTGGATGGTGCCGCGAGTTTGTTCGATGAGAAAACGTGAACTAGCTTTTCGACCGTTGATTTCCACAAACCACCCTCTAAAACCGAGCCATTCTGCCCTTCTTCGATCAGAGGCAAGCTCCGCCTCAAACGTTTCATCAATCTGCTGCTCCGCTTCGTAAGAAACAATCACGGAAATAATGTGCTCGATCTCACTTTCATCGATAAACCCGAGGCGCTCCTCTATCAAATCTTTCTTCTCCATAATGCCGACCACGAAGTCGCTTAACAAACGTACAAATTTTTCTTTGTATGGCAAAAAAGACTCCGTGCGGACTAGGCGTTCATATGGTTCGCTGTTTACATGCGACAAAAAATCGGCGGTGCCGTTGCGAAGCGATTCAAACCGAGACATGAGGTCGCGCCAGATGTTACGGATATCGCCTAGCGTCCCGTTGTTAGAAGGACTCCACTTGCGAAGTTTGGTCAGGTCCTCTAAAATATGGTCCGTCAATACGCGCTCGAACGATCCGCCGCGAATCGCCTGCAGATTATGCTGCATCTCCTCTAGCGTACGTTCGAGTGAAATTGTATATTGTGTGACCTCATAATAATTCTTACGTTTATAAAAATCCTCGATGCGCTGTGCATGGGATTCGTCTTGATGGACAATCAAGTTGTTCCATCTCACAAGCGCCTTTAGGTCTTCTTCCAATTCTTTCTCGGAGTAATCCTTAAAGTGAGGGCCAAACTGCTCTGACGTTATTAACTCTCGATACACATCATCTAGGAACATATAAGAGTTGTATTCCTGGCGGTATTTCTGATAGAAAACGTAGCAGATGGGACGGTATCTTTCTGCTTTAGTGACAGAAAGATACGTAGCCTCTTTTACGGAATTTAATACGAAGCTCATTCAGCAACCTCATTTCTAGGATAGATATGTATTAATTACACATAAATATAAAACTCAATTAACATTTTTCGATAATATCATGGTGAGATATATTCTTGTTTTTATTGTCGAAGATAAAAGTTACAATTCACGCAATAAAGACGAAATATCGCAGCGACGATAGATTATTCAAATTGAGTTTTGATTTGAGACATATTTAAGAAATACAAATATCCTGGTTGTACCCCACTATAGCCGTAGTCTATCGATTTGTGAATAAAGAAACTATCTTTTCAATCATTTTACAAGTACTTCTAGCCTATGAGACGTATTCGACATATGGGGATTTTTACCTTCTTAATAGGAAAGTATCCACCTTTTGACCTTTTAAAGGTTGGTCTACTTCTATTGCACATTCCTATAGAGTGCAATGCAGATGAATGAACCCTATCAGTGATTCATCGCCTCCTAGCATGTCAAGCTCTGAAAGGGATGTCCGAGTCTGATTTATATGGCTGACGAAGTTACTCGACGAAGACTTTTAGCAGTAGATTCAGACGCCGTGCTCCTGCACTTGTCTATCATTCGTTCCATCCGCATAGACAAACCCTAAAGGGTACAAAAAACCACGATCTTGAAGGAACATGGTTTTTATGGTACAGAGCCAAGGGGCTTGAACCCCTGACCTCTTCGCTGCCACCGAAGGTACATAGAATAGTTACATCACTTCTTCGCCTTATAAAACTCATGATACAGCTTCATCAGCGCTCTCTTCTCTATCCTTGAAACATAACTCCGACTAATCCCCAATTCCTTCGCGACCTCCCGCTGCGTCCGCTCATCCCCGCCATGATCCAGGCCGAACCGGCCGCGGATCACTTCCTGCTCCCGCTCGTCGAGAATATCGAGGTTGCGGTAGATCTTGCTTTTCTAGATCTTCAGCTGTACTCGCTCCACGACATCATCAGCTTCTGTGCCGAGGATGTCGATCAACGTTATCTCATTGCCCTCTTTGTACGTTCCGATCTCCTTGCGCGTCTTCTTCAAAGACCGCAAATGCATAAGTATTTCATTCTCAATACAACGTGCTGCGAATGTGGCGAGCCTCGTTCCTTTTCCGGTCTGGAAGCTTTCGATCGCTTTGATTAATCCGATTGTCCCGATCGAGATTAGCTCCTCGAGGTCTTCCCCCGTGTTGAAACGATGTAATTTCTATCTCTAACTATAAATTAAATTTATGCCACGGCATTCAACTGGGTTCACCTCATGGCAAATTTCTTTTGGAGTTATACTTAATCCTCACCCGTGTTGTCGATTGCTTGACATTGTAAAGAAGCCCCAAATACCAAGAACCGCCAAAGAAGAGCTTAAGTCAGAATTAATCGCTACATCCGTTACTAAAACCACCATAGATATTAATGCCAATTAAAAAGATGACCCCTGTTCACTACAGGAATCATCTTTTTAATAAAAATTCATCAAACTCCAACTTGGATCTTACGTTTGCTTTTAATACTGCTTCATAAATAATTGTGCTAAAACCATTATTCAACATACTTTTAGAATCATAGTATTCTTTAAGTTCTATGATTAGTTTGCGTTGAATTTCGGATAAGTTTTCATCAAATATTCTAATATTATCAAAACCAGTATATTCTCTTTTGTTTGTTATCCAGATATCAATAGCCCATTTGTGTCGATTTCCACTATAATTTTGAACTCCAACAAACATTGAGCTTTTTGATATAAGATAGTCTTCAATTATAATCTCAAGATTGTTATTTCTCTTTTTTAAAAATTATAAGTAAGACGTGCAACTTCTTTTTGATCGTGCTTAGTAAGCAAATGAATATCAATATCCTTTTTTACTATTAGTCGATATGCCACACTACCTACAATTTCTGTTTCTCCAAATGTAACCAAAAAACTCATAATCCCTAGTTCATTAACGACATTCTGTGCTTCAATATATAAAGAGTTTTGTACTTCCTCCGAATTAAACACTATTGACTCCTAATTTCTGAAGATAAATAACCTTCGATATCTTTACTATTTATAAATGTATTCTTAAAGATTCGATAAATAAAATTAGGAACTAATGAACCATTAAGTCTTTTTGTGAATATGTTTTTTGATATTCTCTACATTGTGACATGTATTTCTCCATATTAAGTACAGTATGATCAGTTTTAGAGCTACAATAATTTTGAAAGTCTATTTCGATTAACTGTCCAACTTGCTCATTTTTCTTAATCTCATCGGATAGTTTTTTTATGTGCTGTGTTATAAGTGATATGAGTGAGATCGTTGGTAAAAGCATGCCGATTAGAAATTCCGTTAAAGACTGCCCTAACAACATTCCAAAACTAATACATAGTAACAATACTATAGTTAATAAGACTTTAAACGTATTAAGATACATTTTTCTTAAAATTCTGTCCGAGAGAACATTTTGTCTCTGGGAGATTAAAATGTTAGTTATATTGTCACCAGAACTTAGATTTGAATAATAAACCGCTTCCTCGTTTTCCTTTTGATTTTCTGAAATAAAGTTTATTTCTTCAGGAGAAATCATTTTAAGTATTAAAGTTTTATTCTCCATTAATCCAAAGACGTTATTATCATATTTTTCTTGTAGTGTTGCGGCTTTCAATCGATAATTCTGTTCTCTGTTATTTAGTAACATTGCCACGATAATCCATACTGAACTAATTGATAAAATAACCTCACTAATATTAAATTGGGATACCTTTGCCAGCAACGAAACTACAGGTATCAATAAACTTATTACTAAATTAATGTAGTAAGAAAGTTTGGCTTTATTATAAAAGTATTTGAAACAGATATATATTGTTGGTTTTTCTTCTCTAATTGTCGATCATTCATATTTCTAACCCCTCAAAAGTACTCGATTTCTCTAGGACATATTAGCAATAAAGCCATAAAAGTATATAGAAAGTCCTATTACCTACGTTTAAACCCTCAGCATTTAGCTAATAACCGCAGATGCCCAGTTCCTTCGAAATCTCACGCTGCATTCCAGCAGCTTTAGTACAATAATAAAGGTAAAACTGTATGTATGCCTTTTGGTAGACAAAGAAGATACGGTCTTCCGAAGGAGAAGGCAAAAGAGGGGCGAAGGTATACGGCCTGCATGAGCTGGAACGCGAGCGGATTGTTACGATCTCGATAGATTTGAAGCATCGGTTCGGTGTAACACGCGAGGAAGGATTCATAACTAGAGCGCTGAGAGAAAACGGAAGCCCTGCTACCCTCACATCTGCTAAGGGCCTAAACGATTTTCTTCTCTCAATCCGTTTATTCCTTCTGAAACCAATCAGCTAAAACTGGATTAATAGTAATTACATTTATATTTGTTAAGGTTGCGGTAGATCTTGTTTCTCAATCTTCAATCGCACTCGCTTTACCACAACATCACCAACTACCGTACCTAGGATGTCGATTGTCGTGATTTCTTTGCCTTCTTTGTCCGTGCCAATTAGGTTGTGCAGGGAGATGTCCAAGTGACTCTGTTTCTTTCCTTTCCCGTCTAAAAGCTTTGTTGAAATCCTTATTTTCAATCATTGAGGGATTATCTCCAAAGCCTTTAATTGATAAAATTGAATTTGTTTCAAGTAGCATCATGAAAGGATTTTCCAAGCTTAAGTAGAATACTATATAAAGTTCTCAGCTATTTCTAAAGTGACTTAATACCAAATGATTATTCCACTTAGTTCAGTTTTTGCATACCTATTTCATTATTATACATTTCTAGCAAAGTTAAAAAAGGATTGAAATTGCGTCTTATCCCCTCAATCCTACAATTTTATACTCTCATCTCCTCTTGAATGTTATATCATTCTAGTGTATAAATTCATTTCTTACATTCATTTGCTAATCCAAAATCTAACCTTCCTCGTATGTAGCTAGCTAAAAAATTATAGATAGCGAGTTTCTTTATTCTCTTTTTCGAAATCTTTCTATTACTATAAAAACTCAAGTTATCTACTATAAAAAATTAGTAAAGGACCTGCTCTCCCCTAAATCCCAAACATAAAATTTACTTTCAAGCAAACAGCATAACAAGTTAACGATTTACCAATACTGCAAATTAACGATATTGTAATAACGTTAACAGTAAGTTAGAATGGAGGTAGAAGGGGTGAAAATAATGAGTAAAGCATTATTTGATTTAACACAGTCTCAAATTGAAACGGGGTATAAGGAGCACAATGATGTCATAATTGAAAAAGAAACCGAATTTATATTCAATAAAATCCTTAAAACTCTTCTTTTGGTTTTTTCTGATAAAATAGTTGGAATTACAATGGACAAAGAAAGTCTTTCTCTACCCTCGAATTATCTATTTTCTGATAAACATCATAAAAATCTAATTAAGTGGCTAAATCGTCTTGTATTATTAGAACCTCCAGCATCCGATTTAGAATTTGGCAAATTAAAAATAGATTATGAAAATTGGTATTATCAGTTAGGTGGGGAGAAAATGGAGTTTATCTTCCATGATGAATACTTATTGACCTCACAAGAAGCAGCCGATGCTCTAGGTGTCTCTAAAGTAACTTTATCTAAATACATTAAATTAGGATTAGACTGTTGCGATACAACTTCCCATAAAAAAATACCTCGTTATGCAATAGAATTATTAAAAGATCCTGTATACTCTATACGCATGCAAATGATCGCGCAAGAAAAGAAAAAGTCTAAACAAACACCTCAAGAACGAGCTAAAGAAATTAATGATGAATTACTAGAACTACGAGTAAAATACAAAGGCAAGTCTTTTAAGGAGATATTTGGTAAGTATAATGGCGATGAGATGGACGACCCTACCGATTATTATTCTTGGAAGTCATTAGAAGAAGAATTAGAAGAAATCCTCAAACTTGGAGGAGGCTCTTCTGAACTTTGAAAAGCAAACTAGAACTCGACCAAAAAAAATTTTTACCAGCAGATATTGATTCAATCTTGGATAATTTCGGTCATCTTCTAACCACTTATACAAACCTGTCAGATCGTGATTCTATCTTTGGACAATACAAGAGAAGTACTAAAAGATTAGAAGTTTTATTCCCTCTTATAGAACATAAAATACATGGTAAAACAGGTTTACACGTTATAGAGATATATGATGAGGCAGGCTATGTTAAAAACTATTCATATTCATGGAAAATTATAGTTCCCAAATTAGGAGTTCAATTAAACCATATTTCCTCATGGGGAAATGATGCACATAACGATCCTAATACCCCTAACAAGTTCCGAGTTGAATCTGAACCTCATCATCATCATCATATTCCTGGTAACAGAAGTGAACGTACAGAAAATTGGGATGTTCATACATTGCATGATGCATTTCATTTTATACAACATTACCTAGAATCTGGAAAAAAATATAAGCCATAAAGGTAATAAGAACCTGGTGAGTAGTCGCCAGGTTCTTATTTTAACTTTTAGTTAAATTCTGATCCCCAGCTCCTTCGCAATCTCGCGTAGCTTTTGCTCATCCCGCCATGATCCAGCCCGAGCAGGCCGTGGATCACTTCATGCTCCTACTCGCCAATAATATCAAGTTGCTCCATGACATTCGTCAGTCTCCGTGCTGACGATCAGCGATGTAACTTTTATCAGTGATTGACAGCAAACAAGGAAATGATCATCAGTTGCAAACCTACTTTATGTTAAACTAACGTTTCTCCGTTACTTCAACAAATTAAAGTCCTGTACAGAGACATCCTAACTTCTTGGTCGAATGAAAATGTATGAAGATTGAATTCTCGTTTGTACTACGATCATCATAATTTATTCGTTTATTCGTTATTGAAATCTCTATTGTTAGAAACTTTTATTGCAATGATACTATAGTTTCGCTTCCAAACCATGCTTCGAGTGTATTAAGAGCTACGTCTGATAGCTTCTGCGTAAACAGTAACGCTAACCTCACTTTTGGTCTAGAACAAGCAACGTAAAACAGATTTCTATTTCTTTCGAAGTTATCTCTTTTATCTGGAGGAGGCCCTATAACAGCATATTCGAGCATTTGGGAGTAATTATATAAGTTCCAACCTCTTCCTAGCACTACTAACACATTCTCAAATTCTGCACCTTTTACTCCATGTTTTGTAGCGAATGGTGTTTTATCCTCAATAAACTGTGCCAAAGCTACAACTTCTTGGTAGGATATTTCTTTCAGTTTTTTTATTCTTTCCATCAATTCGTTTTGGCTTCCGGTCAATTCTTCTGTGGATTTGAATAGTTCTTCGAGTGATTGAACATTTTCTGTTAATGGAGGGTAGCTTACTTTTAATAGATGATCAATTACCATCCCAACAGATCCTCGAGAGCGTATCGATAGTAATTCCTTCATTTGCATAGCCCTTTTTTCTTTGTCCTTGTGTGAGCGAATTAATGGAATGTTTCCACCTAAGAGTTTTGACATTTCACCAAATTTACGATTTTCGTAGGCAATACAAAACGGCTCTAAAATTTCAACAAAGAAAGCAATATACGGATCTTCTTTCTTAATAAATAACTCATTACGTGGAAAAACTTCCGCCAAATTACGATATCCTTGCTCTTGTGCAAGCAAATTATGTGTCAACATAAGTATTTTTGTTTTCTCAGGTGAAAAGTCCCAACCAGCCTTAATTAGTTCATTCTTAGTTCTCTCAAGATAATATTGTGCTATCTCAGAAGGAAGATCATCTTTCCAATGACCATCTGTTCTTCGGTTACCAACCCAAGCATTTGAATGAAAAATGCTCACTTCACCATGGTTTTCAGTGTCACAAACCTCCTGTGTTAATTCCGGTCTAATCCTATTTAAAGACTCTACTATCTTGGTACTTGAACGAAAATTCGCTCTTTTCCCAATCTCTTCTAAGTTTTGATGCTCAACCTTACCGCAACCTGATGGGTAGATTTTTTGCCAAGGATCCCCAAATAAACCCAAGAGAAGTCTATTTTCATTATCTAAAAAATGGGTAGTTAAAGCTTCTACAAAATGTTTATCAGTATCTTGATATTCATCAATGAATAATATTGGATAGCGATTGATAAATATTTTTCGGAATTTTAAATCATCTAACATGAGAATTGTAAGCGAAATAACATCATTATGGCCTAGCATGATTTGTTTATCTTTGACTTTTGGGATGCCCAAATCATAAGAGATTATATACGAAGCAATATTATCGATTTCTTCTAATCTCTGAGGCCATTTTTCCAATAGATATAGATGATTACGCAGACGAGTCTGATAATCTTTAATTAATGACCAACAAAACGCATGAATCGTTGCAGTAAAAATAGCTGGATGATGATCTGTCCTTGATTCAATCTCTTCTCTAGCAACATTCGTATAAGTAATACACGCAATTTTTTGTTTATTTCTTACAAAAATCTCACCATCTACTTCAACAACTTGTTTCAACGTATGTATTAAAGTATGAGTTTTTCCTGCACCGGCACCAGCTTCTAATACAAAGCTTTTTTTATCGCGGATACAGATACTTACTTTTTCCATAGCTTGATTAGCTGCCAGTAAGGCAGGGTGAAGCACATAACTTTCTTTCATATTGTTAATACACCTCATTACTATTTATCTGATAGCCATACTAAGCCTTGTTTTATATATATAGGGACATTCCAAGTAGTATCCTCAAGTGCATATTTAAGAGCAAAGTTAGTTTTATTAACATTAGAAGCTTTTTCCCAAGCTGAACTTTCTAGTTCAAAGATGGTATTTCCCTCAATATCAAATTGAGGTGTGTTTGCCAACATAAAAGCATCTTCAAAGCTTCTCCCAGTCGGACCATAAACAATCTTTTCCGGTGCCATCTTATCTTTGCCTTTCTTTGCAATAGATTCTACTGAGGCAGCGGTTTCTTTCAACATTTTATTAATTTCTATCATGCCATGTTCAATCTCATCTGGCACCTGATATGCAATACGAACTAATCCTTTTGTTTTCTCTGTCTCATTTTTACTCAAAAGAGCGATAGGAGAGATATCATTATTGTTAAACCAGTATTTTATGCACGCATTACTTGTAAATGTACCTTGTGAAACGAGGCATTTCTTCCTCCTAGATTGATTTGTTGATTCTACTGAATCTATGTCTGTAATAATTAATGTACGTATTTCCAAAAAATTGAGCATATATATAAAATGATGAGCATACGCTCCTCCTACCTCAATAATGGATAAGTATTTGCTTGACAGTTGTCTCACATGAGAAGATTCATTTTCAACTTTCTCAATCATTTTAGGCATCAAAATTCTTTCCGTTGGACCTTCGATTAAAATAGCCTTGTCTGCAAAGAAAAGATCACATTTTGTTAAGGTTAAGTACTTATGTAAAAACTCCTTATCTCCATTTTGAGAATCGTTATTAAAGCCTAAATTAAGATCCTTGACATGTGTATTCATCTCCTTATTCAGGAAGTACCGAATTGAATCAAAGGATGCTTCATTAGCAATATGCGTAGAATGTGTTGTTATAACAAATTGAACCGGCCAAGGCTGGCCACTATTAAACTGTCGTGAGAATTCATCAGCAATTTCTGTGAGCTTCCTAATAAATACCTCCTGCATTTGTGGATGCAAATGGGCTTCCGGTTCTTCAATAAAGATGAGATGAAAGTTCGCAGCAGTTTTTCTTGCTTTATACATTTTGAAGAATTCAAATAAATGGAATAGGATATATATGAGATTTCTGGACCCCAATCCATTATAGGCTTCAGGTAAATTCACTCCATTTATTCCTGGATAATTCACCTTAGTGTGGTTCTCCAATAATCTCTTTACGTCAAGTGTTGTTTCGGTAAGCAACGGCAAAGTACTAAGTCCTGGATATCCAAATAACGAAAGTGCCGGAAGTAGCTTGTTCACGTGCTGATTAAAATCAGAATCAATTTTCAATTGGATCTCTTTTACGGCGCTTTCCAATAGTGATACTGTCGTATTATCTGCTGATTTTGAGTTATCCGACTTAGCTATATCTAACATGCGTTCTACAATTCCTCCTAGTATGTCTCTATCTTTATAAGTCGTATCATCTAGGCCCCTTTGAGCTTGTATAAATCCTGTTTGCAACAATTCCCTAAATAGAGTTAAATCCAACTTTTTTTGATTTGAACTGTCTTGAGGGTCAATTGCATACACAGATGTCGAATATAACAGTGGAACTCTTTCTTTAATAACTCTATAAAAATTCATTTTCTCTATTTCTGTTTTATCAGGTTCTCCAGTGTATTCTATGTCACCATATAATGAGGAGATTTTCCCATCTGACAGCTGGTATCTTAGCAATGTGACACAATGAGTCGAGTCTGGATCTAAGTCGATCACAAATTCACCCATTGGTCCGAAGTTATCAGTTTCAATATCATACTTAAGCGAAAGGGTAACTTGTATGTAAGGAAGTACTTCACGAATTTGTTGGTCTTCTTGTCCTTCTTTCATAAGTAAGAAAGCTCTCCAAAAATCTTCGTGAACTGGAATTGAAAAATCTTCAAGTTTAAATTTTGCGGTCGTATCGGATAATAGTCTCCTAAACACCTCAGTAAATGAGGTTTTACCTGAGTTATTTCGACCTACAATAACCGTTGTTTTCTCATCCAGTGTAATCTCAGCATCATGTAGCAATCTAAAATTCTTAATTTTCACCTTTTCAATACGCATAATATACTCTCCTCAAAAATCCACTTTTTTCAAGTAATTCGTCATTTCTCGGCATTCTCCTTCCCATATCTCCTATGAAACGCGATACTCCGAATAAGATTAAAAACTAAAAAGAGAGAGGGTTATCCACCCTCTCTTTAAGTAGGTCATTCTCACTTCTTCGCCTTATAAAACTCATGATACAGCTTCATCAGCGCTCTCTTCTCAATCCTTGACACATAGCTCCGGCTAATCCCTAGCTCTTTCGCGATCTCCCGCTGAGTCCGCTCATCTCCCCCATGATCCAGGCCGAACCGGCCGCGGATCACTTCCTGCTCCCGCTCGTCGAGAATATCAAGATTACGGTAGATTTTGCTTTTCTCAATCTTCAGCTGCACCCGGTCCACGACATCATCGGCTTCCGTGCCGAGGATATCGATCAGCGTAATTTCGTTCCCCTCTTTGTCCGTGCCAATCGGGTCATGCAAGGATACGTCCTTGCGCGTCTTCTTCAGTGACCTTAAATGCATAAGTATTTCATTCTCAATACAACGAGCTGCGAACGTGGCGAGCTTCGTCCCCTTACCTGTTTGAAAGCTTTCGATCGCTTTAATCAATCCGATCGTTCCGATCGAAATCAGATCTTCGAGGTCCTCGCCCGTGTTGTCGAATTTTTTTACTATATGGGCTACCAAGCGAAGGTTATGTTCAATAAGTAAGTTGCGCGAATGAGCATTACCCTCTGCCATCAATTGCAAATGCTTCATTTCTTCCTCTTCATGCAGTGGCTGCGGGAAAGCATTATTTTTCACATAAGATACAAGCAGTGATAACTGCTTAATGAATAGCGCTATAGCTGCAAACAACCCCATACTGTACACCCCCATGCTGTAGTGGAAAGACTCCGTACAATGCCATCCTCCGGCTCATTATTACGTCAGTTCTACATTGTATGTGGGCATAGGCCTAAGTGTGCATGTACAGTATCGGGTGTTCATTTTTTAAACAATAACCATCCTCTTCTTACTCACTCCATAAAACACGAAAATAATTTACTTTCCATAAATTCCTTGATTTAATTTGTGATTGGGTGATAGAATTATCCCTTAGGTCTTAAGAACTAATATATAAAGGAGACAATTATGTTTAAGAAAATCGCACTCTTACTGATGATTTGTATGCTGGCTTTCCAACTCCCTACCCTGGCATCCGCTCAATCTTACTCTCAAATCTGGGTTGACGGACAGAAATTATCCTTATCGCAAGCACCGGTTGTTGTAAATAGTACAACCTTCATCCCGGTCGCGACCGTATTAAAAAAGATGGGTTTAACCGTTGAATTGGAATCCGGAGATACCATTAAGGCAAGTAAAAAAGGCATTGTCATGAAAATGAAGACAGGAAGCAAAATTGCAAACGTCAATGGGATTACCGTCATCTTGGATGAACCCATTAAGGCTATTAACGGAACAACGATGGCACCATTGCGCTTCATCACGGACAGTCTAGGGGCAACCGTTTCAATTACGGGGAGTACGATATCCATATCAACCGCCAATAAAGCAACGATGTACACTTTCGGTGATTTGCCGATTCTCATTTCCGGCGATTACGCCCGCAACTTAGATAATAAGAGCTATCTTGATTTAAAGATCGTCGATTTCTTCTACAACCCGGCGTCCGGTGAAATTCAAGATATTGATTACTTGTCCTATGTCATTGGATTCGAGGCTAAGAGCACAAAGAAATACAATACCAACAATATGGAAGTCGGAAATACGACGTACCTGAACAACTATGTGTACATCGGCAGCGTTGTGAAAAGTCTTGAGGATTATGATAATAACGTCCTAATGAACAACAATTACAGCAAAGTAAGGTCGTATTACTATTCCCAGAGTTATTTGTCCAAGGTGACTCCAATCATTAATGCAAACAAAGGTTCAGCAGAAACGGATTTAAAAAACGAACTGAAGGCAAATAACAATGTCCCGCTTAAGGTAACGACTGCAACGATTTCCTACGACGTTCTTGGCTACCCCGAGGTTAATCTAACCGTTAAAAATCTCACAACAAAGACAGTAATAGCCTATGAGATGAACCTGCGGCTATACGATGATTTTGACAGGTCCGTCAATTGGGCCGGCAGCAATCTATTCAAGGGTATTTCGCAAGGGAATTACATCAAATCAGGCCAGTCGCAAACAGACACCTGGGATCTCTACCTGTACGACTTAACCACGCAGGCGAAGCATATAAAAATCACGGCAGTGAAGTTTTCAGATGGAAGCTCATGGAAGGCCTGATTCATTTCGTTTAGATTGGGTAAACTACCTTAAGACTTGGAATGTTAGCCGAGGAGGTTGTTGATTCATGAGCAGACGATATAAGCATAATGATGAATACGATGAGTTCTATAACGAAACATCCAATACGGTAGCCGGGATCAATACGCCCAAGGATCATGAGGACTCCGGTCCTCTCGACATGGTTAGCGAAGCCGTCGAAGAATTTATGGAGAATGTACAGCATACTTTCGACGGACATCATGAGCATCGTGAGAACCATGATGAAGAATAGAGAATAAAGGGTTGTTCTTTCAAAAGAACAGCCCTTTATATTTTCTCTTCACCAATCGCAGAACAAATCCATACTTTGTGGTAATTCCATCTAACAGGCGTGAAAGTTGTCATTGACAAAAAAAGTTGCACTGGTACAATAAATTTAAGAAACAATGAAATCTGCCCTGCATACTCCTAAGTATGTGGTTTTTTTAGACAGAAAAGTTGCACTAGCGCAACAATATTAGCTAAGGAAAAGACAAGAGGTGATTTTCATGATGGAGACATCCGTTACGCAGTCGCAAGATGAAGCTTGGCGTACACAAGGTACGCAGCCATCTTTGCCAGAAGTACATCGCTCGCTCCGCATACCAACCAAAGGCTCTTGGTTGAAAAAGTTATTGGCCTTTTCCGGACCTGGCTACCTGGTAGCCGTAGGTTACATGGATCCGGGTAACTGGGCAACGGATATAGCCGGAGGCGCGATGTTTGGTTACACGCTGCTCTCGGTTATTCTGATCTCCAACCTGATGGCCATTCTGCTGCAGGCATTGGCAGGGAAATTGGGTATCGTAACGGGGAGAGACCTTGCGCAGGCCTGCCGGGATCACTACAGTAAGCCGGTTGTCTTTACGTTATGGCTGCTATGCGAGCTGGCTATCGCCGCCTGTGATTTGGCCGAGGTTATCGGCTCAGCAATTGCGCTAAATTTATTATTTGGCATACCGCTGATTTACGGGGTAATAATAACCGTATTAGACGTCTTTATTGTCCTGCTTTTGCAGAACAAAGGCTTTAAGTATATCGAAAGACTTGTCATTGTTCTAATTTTTACAATTGGTGCTTGCTTTATCACCGAGATTTTTCTGGCGAAACCGGATGCGCCTGCATTGTTCGCTGGATTAATTCCAAGCCATCATATTGTCACTAACCCCATGATGCTGTATATTGCTATCGGTATCCTTGGCGCTACCGTCATGCCGCATAACTTGTATCTGCATTCGTCTATCGTGCAAACCAGACGTTACGAGCAGACGGAGCTTGGCAAACGGGAAGCCATTAAATACGCGACATGGGATTCGTCGATCGCCTTATTCTTTGCCTTATTTATTAACGCAGCCATTCTGATTATTTCTGCGGCTACCTTCCACAAAGCAGGTATGACCGAGGTTGCCGAGATCAGCCAGGCGTATGACCTGTTGACTCCACTTCTTGGTACAGCTGTTGGTTCCATTCTATTTGGGGTAGCGCTCCTGGCTTCCGGCCAAAACTCAACGCTAACGGGTACGCTAGCCGGTCAGATCGTCATGGAAGGCTTCTTGAACATCCGGATGAAGCCTTGGCTGCGCCGCCTTGTGACACGGCTTATTGCAATCATTCCGGCCGTAATTGTTACCGCGATATCCGGTGAAAGCGGTACGGCGCAGCTCTTGATTCTAAGTCAGATAATTCTGTCGTTCCAATTGTCCTTTGCCGTCGTTCCGCTCATTCAGTTCACCAGCGACAAGAAGAAAATGGGTAATTTCGCTAATCCGCTATGGATGAAAATACTCGCTTGGTTTGTAGCTACTATTATTATCGTCCTTAACGTCTTCCTGCTCTACAAAACCTTCTTTGGTTAAAAAGAAAGCCTGCCGTTTACGATTTCGTAAAGGCAGGCTTCTTTTATTCGACGGTTATTTCGTGAAGACGTGATTCCCTATCTTTACGGTTACCGGGCGTGACTTCATCCACTGGGAATTCGTGATTTTCGGGTTGTAGAAATACAAAGCTCCATGCGTAGGATCAATCCGCTTTGCAGCATCTTTGGCAGCATCCAATGCGCTGACCGTCGGCATCTTCCAGAACTGCCCGTTGCTAACTACGCTAAACGCGCTTGGCGCAAAAATAACCCCTCGGATAGTACTCGGAAAGCCGTTTGTTTTTGCGCGGTTCAAAATAACAGCCGCTACGGCAATCTTCCCTTTGTAGCTCTCTCCCCCAGCCTCCGCGTTAACAACTCTCGCCATGCGGGACAAGTCAGAACGATCTACGGTTACTTTGTGCAAGGCGTGCAACGTTATGGAGCCGGCTACACCATCCGGCTTCAAGCCAGCGCCCTTCTGAAAAGCTGCCACGGCAGACTTCGTTGAAGCGCTAAAATAACTCGTAATATTCCCTTTATAGTAATCCAACATATAAAGTCTTTCTTGCAAATCCTTAACCTCTGTCCCTTTGCTGCCTACTTTTAACGATGCAGCTGACGCCTCCAAAGGCAGGCAGAGGATAGATGCTATCAGCATCGATAAGACGAGTGTACCAAGCTTTCGTTTCATTTATGCGATCCCTCCAGTATGTATGCTTGCTTGTCTTTAGACTCGCGTTTCCCGAGTTTACCATAACTATCCTGAACAAATGGTTTTCATAGAATTTTCTAATTAATTCTAATTCAACTCTCATAATTCATAATAATTAATGAAGATTAACTCGTTACTCCATAATAATTCGTATTTATATTGATATTAAAGTGGGTATTGCTCAATACAAATGTTTACAAATTGCAATCTGAAAAACAAAAAAAGCCCGCCGATAATCGGCAGGCTTTCCTATGTATATGGCTTGCGCCTTCAAAACTGGATGCGAAAGTTTGAGTTCCTTAAGTGTTTCCGGTTTCACCGGGGCCCCCGCTAAGTACTCGGATTCAACTCCGAAGCATTTGCTTCACTTTGTGGGGTATTTTTAGGATAAGCCCTCGACCGATTAGTATTCGTCAGCTCCACACATTGCTGTGCTTCCACCCCGAACCTATCAACCTCGTCGTCTTCAAGGGGTCTTACTAATTGGGAAATCTCATCTTGAGGGGGGCTTCACGCTTAGATGCTTTCAGCGCTTATCCCGTCCGTACTTGGCTACCCAGCGGTGCTCCTGGCGGAACAACTGGTACACCAGCGGTACGTCCATCCCGGTCCTCTCGTACTAAGGACAGCTCCTCTCAAATTTCCTGCGCCCGCGACAGATAGGGACCGAACTGTCTCACGACGTTCTGAACCCAGCTCGCGTACCGCTTTAATGGGCGAACAGCCCAACCCTTGGGACCTACTTCAGCCCCAGGATGCGATGAGCCGACATCGAGGTGCCAAACCTCCCCGTCGATGTGGACTCTTGGGGGAGATAAGCCTGTTATCCCCAGGGTAGCTTTTATCCGTTGAGCGATGGCCCTTCCATTCGGTACCACCGGATCACTAAGCCCGACTTTCGTCCCTGCTCGACTTGTTGGTCTCGCAGTCAAGCTCCCTTATGCCTTTGCACTCTCCGAATGATTTCCAACCATTCTGAGGGAACCTTTGGGCGCCTCCGTTACATTTTAGGAGGCGACCGCCCCAGTCAAACTGCCCACCTGACACGGTCCCCGAACCAGTTTCATGGTTCCAGGTTAGAACTCCGATACGATCAGGGTGGTATCCCAACGTCGCCTCCACACAAGCTGGCGCTCATGCTTCTCAGGCTCCCACCTATCCTGTACAGATCGTACCAAAGTCCAATATCAAGCTGCAGTAAAGCTCCATGGGGTCTTTCCGTCTTGTCGCGGGTAACCTGCATCTTCACAGGTATTAAAATTTCACCGGATCTCTCGTTGAGACAGCGCCCAAGTCGTTACGCCATTCGTGCGGGTCAGAATTTACCTGACAAGGAATTTCGCTACCTTAGGACCGTTATAGTTACGGCCGCCGTTTACTGGGGCTTCGGTTCACAGCTTCGGATTGCTCCTAACCGCTCCCCTTAACCTTCCAGCACCGGGCAGGCGTCAGCCCGTATACTTCGCCTTACGGCTTCGCACAGACCTGTGTTTTTGCTAAACAGTCGCTTGGGCCTTTTCACTGCGGCCCCCTCGGGCTATTCACCCTACCGAGGCACCCCTTCTCCCGAAGTTACGGGGTCATTTTGCCGAGTTCCTTAACGAGAGTTCTTCCGCGCGCCTTAGCATGCTCTGCTCGCCTACCTGTGTCGGTTTGCGGTACGGGCACCTAGATCTAACTAGAGGCTTTTCTTGACAGCCGGAGTACATGACCTTCGCTACTGCAATTTTCGCTCCCCATCACAGCCTAGCTTACGCGAGTTGCGGATTTGCCTACAACTCTGCCTCACTGCTTGGACGGACTATTCCATCAGTCCGCGTCACTGCCCTTCTGTGTCACCCCATTGCTCAAACAATCTTCGGTGGTACAGGAATTTCAACCTGTTGTCCTTCCACTACGCCTTTCGGCCTCGCGTTAGGTCCCGACTTACCCTGAGTGGACGA